>DASZQH010000072.1:0-8815 GCA_035549805.1 Burkholderiales bacterium | reverse complement strand
GGCGGCTTCCTGGTCGGGCGCAGCACCGAGCACCTGGTGAAGCTCGACCTCGAGTTCCACAACCTCGACGACCTGGCGGCGATGATCGTCGGCCACAAGGACGGCGCGCCGGTGCGGCTGCGCGACATCGCCGAGATCGAGGACGGGCTCGCGGACTTCCGCCAGCTCGCGCGCTTCAACGGCAAGCCGACCGTCGGCATCGGCGTCGTCAAGGTGCCGAACACGAACACCGTCGAGATCATCGACAAGATCGTCGAGCGCATCGACAAGGAGATCCGCCCGCAGCTGCCGCCCGGCCTCGAGCTGCACTACGTGCAGAACGACAAGGTGTTCATCGGCGAGATGGTCGCCGCGCTGAAGTCGCACCTCATCGAGGGGACGCTGCTCGCCGCGCTCATCGTCTGGCTGTTCCTGAAGAGCCTGCGCTCCACGCTCATCATCGCCACGGCGATCCCGGTGTCGCTGATGGGCGCGATCGGCGTGATGTACTTCTTCGGCTACACGTTCAACTCGGTGACGCTGCTTGCCCTGCTGCTCCTGGTCGGCGTGGTCGTGGACGACTCGATCGTGGTGCTCGAGAACATCTACCGGCACCGCGAGGAGGATGCCGGCGCCACGGCCATGTCCGCCGCCGTCACCGGCAGCAAGGAGGTGACCTTCGCGGTCATCGCCGCCAGCTTCTCGCTCGTAGCGATCTTCGCCCCGGTGCTGTTCATCGGCGGGATCCTCGGCCAGTTCCTGCGTTCGTTCGCCGTCGTGGTGAGCTTCGGCGTCCTGGTGTCGCTGTTCGTCTCGCTGACGCTGACCCCGATGCTGTGCTCGCGGTTCCTGCAGGTGGCCCCGAGCCACGGCAAGGTGTACTGGATGCTCGAGCACTTCTTCCAGCGCATGGAGGCGTTCTACCGGCGCTGCCTCGACGGCGGGCTGCGCCACCGCGGCCTCATGCTGGCCGGCGGGCTCGCCACCTTCGTCGCCGCGGTGCTCGCCGCGCTGTTCCTCCTGCCGAAGGAGCTTGCCCCGCAGCAGGACGAGGGACGGTTCCTCGTCGGCCTGCGCACGCCGCTCGGCTCCTCGATCGAGTACACGGAATCCAAGCTGCGCGAGGTCGAGGCGATCTCCTCCAAGTACCCGGAGATCGTGACCGAGTTCGCCATCATCGGCCTGGGATCCGCGCAGCAGGTCAACCAGGCCACGCTGGTGGTCAGGATGAAGCCGCGACGCGAGCGCAAACGGTCGCAGAACGAGGTGATCGCCGCCCTCGCCCGCGACCTGTCGCAGGTGGCGGGCGCCAACGCGTTCCCGCGCGGCTTCGGCCTCGTGCAGGGGCAGCGCTCGGAGCCGCTGCAGTTCGTGGTCAAGGGCCCGAACCTGCAGGAGATGGGTCGCCTCGCGCGCGAGCTGCAGCAGCGGCTGCAGGCGGATCCGCAGATCGGGCGCCTCGACACCGACCTGCAGCTCGACCTGCCGCAGCTCGTGCTCGAGCCCGACCGGGTGCGCGCCGCGGGCCTGAGCCTCAACTCCGCCGACATCGCGCTCGCGATCAACATGCTCACCGGCGGCGTCGACATCGCGAAGTACAACGACTATCCGGGCGACGGCGAGCGCTACGACATCCGGGTCAAGGCGAAGGAAGGGGAGTTCCAGCAGCAGGCGGATCTCTCCAAGATCTACCTGCGCAACCGCCAGGGACAGCTCGTGCGCCTCGACTCGGTGGCGCGCTTCCGCGAGGCGCTCGGTCCCGCGGTGATCGGCCGCTTCGACCTGCAGTACTCGGCGACGTTCTACGCAAGGCCGACGGTCGCCCTCGGCACGGCGATGGAGAAGGCGCGCAAGGCGGCGGAGGGCCTGCCGCTGGGCTACCAGATGGTGTTCATCGGCGAGGCGGAGCAGCTGCAGAAGACGGGCAACGCGCTCGTCTTCGCCTTCCTGCTCGCCATCGTCCTCCTGTACATGGTGCTGGCCAGCCAGTTCAACAGCTTCCTGCACCCCGTCTACGTCATGATGGCCGTGCCGCTCGCCGCGGTGGGCGGCGTTGCCGCGCTGCTCATCGCGCGGCACAGCTTCAACATCTATTCGGGAATCGGGTTGCTGCTGCTGATCGGCCTGGTGGCGAAGAACTCGATCCTGCTCGTCGACCTGACGAACCAGCGGCGCGCCGAAGGCATGTCGGTGGACGATGCCCTGCGCGATGCCTGCCCGATCCGCATGCGTCCAGTGGTCATGACCTCGCTCACGATCATCCTCGCGCTGCTCCCGGCGGCGATCGGGCTGGGCGCCGGCGCCGAGACGAACGCACCGCTGTCGGTGGCGGTGATCGGCGGCATGATCACCTCCACCGTGCTCACGCTGGTGGTCGTCCCCGCCGGCTACTCGCTGGTCGAGAACTGGCGCGCGCGCCGCCATGCTGCGCCGGCCACCGGGGCGGCCGCATCAGCCTCGCCTCACGCACCGCGCAAGGAGAATTGATCATGGCCGGCATCAACAGCGACACCCGCAGCCTCGCGGTTTTCTGCGATTTCGAGAACGTCGCGCTCGGCGTGCGGGAGGCGCGCTACGCCCAGTTCGACATGGAGAAGGTTCTCGAGCGGCTGCTCGCCAAGGGCTCGATCGTGGTGAAGAAGGCGTACTGCGACTGGGAGCGCTACAAGGAGTTCAAGGCCGCGATGCATTCCGCCGCGTTCGAGCTCATCGAGATCCCGCATGTGCGCCAGTCGGGCAAGAACTCCGCCGACATCCGCATGGTGGTCGACGCGCTCGACCTCTGCTACACCAAGGAGCATGTCGACACCTTCGTCATCGTGAGCGGCGATTCGGACTTCTCGCCGTTGGTGTCGAAGCTGCGCGAGAACGCCAAGACGGTCATCGGCGTTGGCGTGAAGAACTCGAGCTCGGACCTTCTCATTTCCAACTGCGACGAGTTCATCTACTACGACGATCTCGTACGCCAGGACGAGCAGAAGCGCCGCGCCGCCAAGAAGCGCAAGGAAGCCGCGCCGGCGGGCGAGGACAAGAAGCAGGAAGCGTTCGACCAGATCCTCGGCACGCTCGAAGCCCTGCAGGCCGAGCGCGGGCCCGAGGAGAAAATCTGGGGCTCGATGGTCAAGCAGGCGCTCAAGCGGCGCAATCCCGGATTCAACGAGTCGTACTATGGCTTCCGTGCCTTCTCCGACCTCCTCGAAGAAGCCGAGAAGAAGGGCCTCCTCAGGCTCGAAGAGGACGAGAAGTCCGGCGGCTACGTGGTCAAGCCGTCCTAGCAAGGCCGCCCTCGCCGCCGCGCACGGCAAGGGCCTGCGCGACGTCCTCGCCCCGGGACTCAGGGTTCTCTTCTGCGGCATCAACCCCGGCCTCTACTCGGCCGCCACGGGCTTCCACTTCGCCCGTCCCGGTAATCGGTTCTGGCCGGCGCTGCACGCGGCGGGCTTCACCCCCCGTCTCTTCCATCCATCGGAAAACCGCCGCCTCCTCGCGCTCGGCTGCGGCCTGACCAACCTGGTGAACCGGGGAACGGCCGCCGCGGACGAGCTCGCGACGCATGAGCTGGTAAGGGGCGGACGGCTTCTTGCTGGCAAGGTTCGCCGGTACCGTCCCGCTGCGGTGGCATTTGTCGGGCTGGGCGCATACCGTAAGGCATTCGGTCGCCCGCAAGCGACGCTGGGGCTGCAAGCGGAGCGGATCGAAGGCGCGAGGATCTGGGTACTGCCCAGTCCGAGCGGCCTGAACGCGAACTACCAGCTCCCCGCTCTCGTCAAACTGTTTCGGAAAGTGAGGATGGCCGCATGGCGACAAAGCTCGAGAAAGCCCTGAAGCGCGAACTGGATATCGAAGGCAACCCCTACATGCTGACCATTGCGCCGGAAGGGCTGAAGATCGTCCCGAAGGGCAAGCGCAACGGCATCGAGATCGGGTGGAAGGCCATCGTCAGCGGCGACGCGGCGCTCGCCACTGCCCTCAACGCGTCGGTGGAGCAGACCGGTCACTGATGGCCGTGCACCCGGTCGCGTTGCTGCTGATCGACTGGATCAATGACCTCGAGTTCGAAGGCGGGGCGAGCCTCCTCGCGCGTGCGCTACCCGCGGCGAAATCCACCGCCGCGCTGCGACGCCGCGCGAAGGCGGCCGGTGTCCCGGTCGTGTACTGCAACGACAATTTCGGCCGATGGCGCTCGGATTTCCGCGCGATCCTCGGCCATTGCCTCGACCACGGCGTGCGCGGGCGCCCGCTCGCGGAGCTGCTGAGGCCGGACGAAGACGACTACTTCGTGCTGAAGCCGAAGCATTCCGGCTTCCATTCGACCTCCCTCGAGGTGCTGCTCGCCCATCTGGGCGCGCGCACGCTGGTCCTGACGGGCATCGCGGGCAACATGTGCGTTATGTTCACGGCGCACGACGCGCACATGCGGGACTACCGGATCCACGTCCCTCGCGACTGCATCGCCTCGGAAAGCGAGGCCGACGACGCGCAGGCGCTCGCCCAGATGGAGAAATCGTGCAAAGCCGATACCGGGGTTTCCGACGGTATCGACTTCGCCAGCCTGCGCAAGGCGGCGTAGTCGACCGTGACGCCTACGGATTGAGTTGCTGGTAGACGGCGTTGGAGACCTTGAGCAGGTCATCCTTGCTGATGTCGCTCGTCGACATCGCATAGCCGAGCTTCCGATCGACCCAGTAGTACACCCGCACGTTGCCTTCCTTTGCATAGCGGAAGGCGGTCTCGCTGCCGCTTTGGACATCGGTGCGCACGTAGAGCGTCACGCGCGTCCCCGCGTGGCACTGGTACATGAACTGCGCGACCGGCCCGCTCTCGCCGGGCAGCAATCGCCCGCCGACCAGCGAATAGCCGACGTTCTCCAGCTTGGGCGCGCGCACGTTCGCCCCCAGCCGCTTCGAGAGCCAGGCCACGAGGTGCGCTTCCTGGTCGGCGCCGACCTCGACCGGGTGACGCACCTCGGGCGAGTAGGTCGCGTGCGCCTGCGCGGCGCGCCGGGCGATGGCCTCCGCGGCATCGGCTTTCGCAAAACCGGAGCGGCGGTCGTGCAGCTGCCAGCCGGCGGCCGCCCCCACCAGGAGTCCGACGCCCATCCACGTGGCGACCCGTCCGATCGAAGTCCAGCGCCGGACACGGGGGACGGCCAGCAGGCGCTCGGGTACCGGCTCCGCGGTTACCGATTCGTAGTGCGCGCGGAGCTCTTCGCCCATCCGCCGCAACTCCTGGATGCGCTCGAGCTGCTCGGGATGCGCGGCAAGCCACGTCTCCACCGCGGATACGCGTGCTCCGTCCAGCCTGCCGTCCACATAGGCCTGGAGCTCCGCTTCGGTCACGTGCGCGTCGTGCATCATCTCTACTTCACCACCTTCAGCTTTGCGCCCGGCGTCTGTCCATGCATCATCGTGCGCAGCTTCTCGCGTGCGCGGGAAAGGCGCGACATGACCGTTCCCATCGGAATGCCGAGGGTGCGTGCCACTTCCTCGTAGCTCATGTCCTCGAGCGTGACGAGCAGCAGCACCGCCCGCTGCTCGGCGGGCAGCAGGGCGACGGCGCGATCGAGGTCGCGCATCAGAAGCGAGTCTCCCTGCGGCGCGCGCAGGGCGAGCTCCGGCGTGTCCTCGTCGAGGCTGTCGGTAGTGCGCGCGGCGCGCACCTTGTTAACGTGTACGTTGTGCATGACAGTGAAAAGCCAGGCGCGCAGGTCGGTCCCGCGGCGGTACAGGTGCAGCTTCGCCCAGGCGCGCTCCAGCGTGTCCTGGACCAGATCGTCGGCCGAGGCCCGGTCGCCGACGAGCGCACGCGCGTAGCGCCGCAACCGCGGGATCAGCTCGACTAGGCGCTCGGCTTCGTTCATAGGGGGAACAGCCTCCCGGAGCCCCCTATTCCACGTCATTTCGGCTCGTCGGGCAACGCCGGGAGCGATCGCAGGTAGGCGATCAACGCCTGCAGGTCCTGCGCGGTGAGCCGGCTCGTGCTGTTGCGGATCACCTCGCCCATCGTTTCGCCTACGACATCCCCGTCGGGCCACTGGCCGAACTTGAGGAACTCGGCGAGCTCGGCGTCGCTCAGCCGCTTCAGCCGCGTCTGCGTGATGTTCGAGGCCGCCGCACCGTCGGCCAGTTTCGCGCCTCCCATGTGCCTCGCCTTGCGCAGCCCGCCCAGCATGTTGCGCGGCGTATGGCACTCGCCGCAATGGCCGAGCGCTTCGGCAAGGTAGGCGCCCCGGTTGCCGGGATCCATGGGTCCGGCGCGGAAGAAGAGCCACTTCCACGGCCAGAGCAGGATGCGGTAGCCGAAGGGGAAGCGAAGGTCGTGCGGCCGCGAGGCGGTGCCGCTCGGCGGCAGCGTGCGCAGGTACGCCCACAAGTCCTTCAGGTCGGCGTCGCTGATGCGCGTGAAGGAGGTGTACGGGAATGCCGGGAAGTAGTTCGCGCCGTCGGGACGGCGACCGTCGCGCATCGCGCGGATGAAATCCGCTTCGCTCCAGCGGCCGATCCCTGCGCCCGGATGCGGCGTGATGTTCGGGCCGTAGAAGGTCCCGAACGGAGAGACCAGCGCACGGCCGCCCGCGTACGGTGTCGCCTTGTCCTGGTTCTCGGTATGGCAGCCGAGGCAGCCTCCCGCCTTGGCCAGATACTCGCCGCGCTTCGCGTCCTGCGCGTGCACCGGCGCCGCCAGCGTAAGGCACACGATGAGCGCAAAAAACAAAAGCCCCGCCGGAGCGGGGCTTCGGCCGCGCGAAGAGGCGCTACTGCTTCTCGCGGAAGCTGTCGTGACAACCTCCGCACGTCTTGCCGACGGCGCCGATCTGGGCCTTCACCGCCGCCTCATCGCCGCCCTTGCTGACCTGGGCGAGCTTGCCGACCTCGCCGGTAAAGCGGTCGATCGCCTGCTTGACCTCGGCCTGCTTGTCCCACACCGCGGGCAGGGCCGCGCTCTTCACGCCCTTGGTGCTCTCATGGAAGCCGTCCCAGGGCGTGTCCTTCAGGACGTCGAGGATCGCCGCATTGCGCTGGACGGTCTGCTGGTTGTACGGCACCCGGCCCTGCGCCATGCCGCCGAGGGGGCCGAAGTACTTCGCGATGAGGGTCATCGCCGCCTGGCGCTGCTTGACGAGTGTTTCGGGCTTGACCTGGGCCGCCGCGTCCAGGGCGAAACCGAGGGATACCGCAAGGGATGCGACGAGCAGCCGGATCTTCATGTTCTCTCCTCTGGATGAACCTCGGGGCAAACACCGGCCCGCCAGCGGTTATTCCCTTAACGCAGGCCGGCCGCGTACTGGGCAACCGCGTTGATTTCCCGCTCCGTCATGCGTGCGGCCACGCCGCGCATCATGCCGTTCGGGTCGTTGGCGCGCGTCCCTTCGCGGAAAAGCCTGAGCTGCGCGGCCACGTACTCTGCATGCTGCCCCGAAAGGCGGGGGTACTGACCCGGGATGCCGGCGCCCGCCGGGCCATGGCAGCCGGCGCATGCAGGTACACCGCTTGCCGCGTTGCCGCCCCGCCAGAGCTTCTGGCCGAGCGCGGCGAGGTCCTTGTCGGTTGCGACGCCGGCTTTCGGCGTCTGGCCGGCGAAGTACGCCGCCAGCCCCTTCATGTCGGCCGCGGACAGGTTGGCGACCATACCGTTCATGACCGCGTTCTCGCGCGCGGCCTTCTTGTTCGGGCCGGCCTTGTAGTCGTTGAGCTGCTTGTTCAGGTAATCCGCGAACTGCCCGGCGAGCTTCGGATTCGCGGGAATGCCGCTATTGCCGTCGTTCGCATGGCACGCTGCGCAGACCTGCGCGGCAATGGTTTGCGCCTTCGCCGTGTCGGCCTTGGCGGCCTCCTTCGGCTGGGCAGAGGCGGCCGCGGCGACAGTCAGGAGCAGGCCGGCGGCAACGAGCGCCCGTGCGCGGATCATTCTGAAACCCCCCAATAGGAAAGGCAGGATTTTATTAGAATTTCCGGCCTCGGGCATGCCAGCCTTCGCGCAAGCGCAGTTCCTTCGAGCGGCCGGACGCCCCGCAGATTTCCCGCCGGCGGGTCCGCCGGAGGTGGCGTTCGCCGGCCGATCCAACGTCGGGAAGTCGAGCGCCATCAATGCGCTGCTCGGCCGGCGCAGCCTCGCGCGGACGAGCAAGACGCCCGGACGCACGCAGACGATCAACTTCTACGAGGTGGGCACCACTGAGGGCGGCACTGCGCACCTCGCCGACCTTCCCGGGTACGGCTACGCGAAAGTCCCGAAGCCGCTTCGCGATCAATGGCGGGCGCTCGTCGACGCGTACTTGCAGGAGCGGCCCTCGCTCGCGGGGGTCGTGCTCGTCATGGATGCGCGCCACCCGCTGACCCCTCTCGATGCCCAGCTGATCCAGTGGCTCGGCGGCGTACCGCTGCTGGCGTTGCTGTCCAAGGCCGACAAGCTGTCGCGGCGAGAGCAGGAAGCTACGCTGAAGGACGTGGGCGAGAGGCTCGCCGGAGGTGACGTGCGCGTGGAGCTTTTTTCGAGCGTGACGAAACAGGGCGTCGAGCCGTGTCGCGGCCTGCTCGAGGCCTGGCTCCGAGGAGCCGGCCCCGCGCAGGCGGCGGAAATAAAAGGCCCCCGGTAAAGGGGATGTAAACCGGGGGCAAAACGCCTTAACTTTGGATTAAGGCACCCGCTCAGGGAGGAGAAGCGGGGGACGATCAAATCGTCCAAAGGTAAGATTGCCCACCGCAGCAAAAGTTCCGGCTGCAAAAAGCGAAGCGAAATCAGCGATGAAGGTTTACGGCAGCTTCCCCGCGGTCCGCATGCGGCGCATGCGCCGGGACGACTTCTCCCGCCGGCTCATGCGCGAGAACGTGCTGAC
>DASZQH010000071.1:0-8548 GCA_035549805.1 Burkholderiales bacterium | reverse complement strand
GGCATCGCGGCGCAGGCCCCTAAGGGCGCAGACACGGAAGCGCTCCTCGACCTCCCTGCGCTGCGGCAGCCTTCGGGCCGGCGCATCCTGATCGTCTGCGGCGAGGGCGGTCGCCAGGTCCTGGGCGACGCCTTGCGCGCGCGCGGCGCGATCGTGGAGCGTGCCGAGCTCTACCGGCGCGCGCTGCCCCTCGCCGATCCGTCCGCGCTCCTCGGCGCCTGGGACGCGGGACGCGTGCATGCCGTGACCGTGTCGTCCGCGGAAGGCGTGGGGAACCTCTTCCGTTTGCTCGGCGACGCCGGCGCAGCGCGCCTGCGCGAGACCCCGCTTTTCGTGCCCCATCCGCGCGTCGCGGAGGCCGCCCGCGAGCGCGGCGTGCGCGAAACCGTGGTGACCGGCGGCGCCGCCGACGCCGAGATGCTCGCGCGGCTGGTGGCATACTTCGCTATCCATGGCTGAGACCTCCACGCCGGCGCCGCGCCGCTCGAGGGCGCTCCTCGTCGCGCTCGCCGCCATCCTGCTGGCGGTCGGCTCGTCGGCGCTCGTCTGGCTCGACACGCGCGAGCGCATCGGCGTGACGCAGGAGGAGCTGGCGCGCCGCCTGCGCGACATCGAGGCCGACGCGCGCGACGCCCGCTCCATCGCGCGCATCGCGCAGGACGGTCTGCGCGACGCGCAGGCGAAGGTGGCGGCGCTCGAGGCCCGCCTGACCGAGTCGCAGAGCCAGCAGCTCGCGCTCGAGGCCCTTTACCAGGAGCTGTCGCGAAATCGCGACGAATGGCAGCTGGCCGAGATCGAGCAGGTGCTCGCGATCGCGTCGCAGCAGCTGCAGCTCGCCGGCAACGTGCGCGCGGCGCTCCTCGCGCTGCAGCTCGCCGAGGCGCGCCTGTCGCGCAACGATCGCCCGCAGTTCGTGCCGGTGCGGCGCGCCCTCGCCCGTGACATCGAGCGCCTGCGCTCGCTGCCGACGGTGGACTTCACCGGGATGAGCATGAAGCTCGACAGCCTGGTGGCGCAGGTCGACGGGCTGCCGCTCGCCTACGACGAGCGCGCGGAGCGCGCCGCCGCGGCCAAGGAGGCGGCGCGTCCCGAGGCCGGCTTCTGGGCGCGCCTCGGCACCGAGGTGTGGAGCGAGATCCGCCAGCTCATCGTGGTGCGCCAGATGAACGCGCCCGAGCCGCCCCTGCTGCCGCCGACGCAGGCGTTCTTCCTCAAGGAGAACCTGCGCCTGCGCCTGCTCAACGCGCGCCTGTCGCTCCTCGCGCGCGACGAGGCGGGCTACCGCGAGGACGTGCGCGTCGCGCAGCAGTGGATGCGGCGCTACTTCGACGTGCGCTCGAAGCAGACCGCGGACGCCCTCGCGCAGCTGAAGCAGCTCGGCTCCACCTCCATCAGCTTCGAGATGCCGACCATCTCCGAAAGCCTCGACGCGGTGCGCGGCTTCAAGACGCGGCGCGAGCGCACGCCGTCATGAAATGGCTGTTCTGGCTGCTCGCGGTGTCCGCCGCCGCGGTGGCGTTCGTCATCCTGGGGCGCGTCGACGCCGGCTACGTGCTGCTCGTCTACCCCCCGTGGCGGGTCGAGATGTCGATGCTGTTCTTCACCGTGGCGGCGCTGCTGGCGTTCCTCGCCCTCTACGCCGTGGTCCGGCTGCTCGGCCACGCCGTCGGGTTGCCGGGCTACGTGCGGGCGTTTCGCGAACGGCGCCGGCGCGAGCGCGCGCACGCTTCCCTCACCGCGGGCCTGCAGGCCTTTTTCGAGGGACGCTACTCGCGGGCCGAGAAGGAAGCTTCGATCGCCTTCGAGGCGGGAGCGGCTCCCGGTCTCGCCGCGCTGCTCGCCGCGCGCGCCGCGCACCAGATGCGGGACTTCGCGCGGCGGGACCGCTGGCTCGAGCGCGCCGACGGTGCCGGAGCGGAGCTGCAGGCAGCGCGCCTGGTGACGCGCGCCGAGCTCGCGCTCGAGGATCGCGACTTCGCCGGCGCGCGCGACGCCCTGCGCAGCCTGCATGGCGCCGGCCCGAAGCACGTCGCCTCGCAGCGCATGCTGCTGCGCGCCGAGCGCGGCGCGGGGGCGTGGGAGGAGGTCCTGCGCCTGTCGACGCAGCTCGCCAAGCGCGACGCCATCGCGCCGGCGCTCGCCGAGGAATACAAGGTCCAGGCGACGGTGGAGCTCTTGCAGCGCGCCGGTGGCGATGCCGCCGCCTTCGAGCGCCGCTGGCGCGGCATCGCCGCCCGCGACCAGGTGCAGCCGCGCATCGCGCTCTGCGGCGCGCGCCAGGCGCAGGCGTTCGGCCGCGCCACGCTCGCGCGCGAGATCCTGGAGCGTGCGCTCGAGGCGGAGTGGACGCCTTCGCTGGTGCAGCTCTATGGCGAGCTGCCGCGTATGCTCGACGCCGAGGCGAGAGGCGCGGAAGCGCGCGCCCGCATCGAGCGGGCCGAGCGCTGGCTAGAAAGCCGCAGCCGCGATGCCGACCTCCTCGGCGCGCTCGGCCGGCTGTGCGCGGAGGCGGAGCTGTGGGGCAAGGCGCGCAGCTTCCTCGAAGCGAGCCTGTCGTTCCAGGAATCGCGCGCGGCTCGGCTCGAGCTCGCGCGCCTCGCCGAGCGCCTCGACCAGGGCGACGAAGCGCAACGCCACTACCGTCGCGCCGCCGAGCTCCCCTAGGCCCAGTCCTTCACGACCAGGAAGTCCTTGTAGAGCGCTTCTTCGGGCGAGCCGGGGGCGGGCTTCCAGTCGTAGCGCCACGCCACGCGCGGCGGAAGCGACATCAGGATCGACTCGGTGCGGCCGCCCGACTGCAGGCCGAACAGCGTGCCGCGGTCGTAGACCAGGTTGAACTCGACGTAGCGTCCGCGCCGGTAGGCCTGAAATGCGCGCTCGCGCTCGCCGAAAGGCGTGTCCTTGCGACGCTCGAGGATCGGCAGGTAAGCCTCGAGGAAATGGTCGCCGACGGATCGGGTGAGCGCGAACGCGCCGTCGCCGGCGAGGTCGTCGAAGAAGATGCCGCCGACCCCGCGCGGCTCGTTGCGGTGCTTGAGATGGAAGTACTGGTCGCACCACTTCTTGAATTCCGGATAGCGGTCCCCCGCGGCCTTCCTGCACGTGGCGTGGAAGTGGCGCGCGTCTTCCTCGAACCCGTAGTAGGGCGTGAGATCCATGCCGCCGCCGAACCACCACACGTCGCCGGCGCTGAAGAAGCGCACGTTCATGTGCACCGTCGGGCAGTAGGGGTTGCGGGGATGAAGGACGAGGGAGACGCCCATCGCGTCGTACGCGCGCCCCGCGAGTTGCGGCCGGGCCGCGCTCGCCGAGGGCGGCAGCGCCTTGCCCTGCACGCGCGAAAGATTGACGCCGCCGCGCTCCAGGATGCTGCCTTCCTCCAGGATGCAAGATGTGCCCCCGCCGCCTTCGGGGCGCACCCAGGAGTCTTTCCGGAAGGGGCTGTCGAGCCGTTCCAGCGCCGAGACGATCCTCTCTTGGAGCCCGACAAAATAGTCGTAGGCTTCCCCGGCGTTCATCGTTTCAAGGCGCGGTGGCCGATGTCCTTGCGGTACTGCATGCCGTCGAAGCGGATCCGCTCGACGACCTCGTAGGCGCGCGTGCGCGCCATCTTTACCGAATCGCCGAGCGCGGTGACGCACAGCACCCGCCCGCCGCTCGTGACCGGGACCTTGCCGTCGAGCCGCGTGCCGGCGTGGAACACCCGGCAATCGGCCGTGGGCTTGGGCAGGCCTTCGATGCGGTCGCCCTTGCGCGGCTCGTCCGGGTAGTTGTGCGCGGCGAGCACCACGCCGAGCGCGGCGCGGCGGTCCCATTCCGGCTCCACGCGATCGAGAGTGCCGGCGATGGCGTGCTCCACGAGCTCGAGCAGGTCCGACTTCAGGCGCACGATGATCGGCTGCGTCTCGGGATCGCCCATCCGGCAGTTGAACTCCAGGGTCTTCGGATTGCCGGCCTTGTCGATCATCAGCCCGGCGTAGAGGAAGCCCGTGTAGGGCGTGCCGTCCTTCGCCATGCCCTGGATGGCGGGCAGGATGATCTCGCGCATGACTCGCGCATGGACCTTCGGCGTGACCACGGGGGCGGGCGAATAGGCGCCCATGCCGCCGGTGTTCGGCCCCTGGTCGCCGTCGCGCAGGCGCTTGTGGTCCTGGCTGGTCGCGAGCGGCAGCACGTGCGTGCCGTCGCTCATCACGATGAAGCTGGCTTCCTCGCCCTCGAGGAACTCCTCGATCACGACGCGCGCGCCGGCGGCCCCGAGCTTGTTGCCGGTGAGCATCATCTCGACTGCCGCGTGCGCTTCCTCGCGCGTCGTCGCGACCACCACGCCCTTGCCGGCCGCCAGGCCGTCCGCCTTGACGACGATCGGCGCTCCCTGCTGGTCGATGTAGGCCTTCGCCTGCTGGACGTCGCTGAACGTCCGGTAGCGCGCGGTGGGCAGGCCGTGGCGCGCCATGAAGGCCTTGGCGAAGTCCTTCGAAGACTCGAGCTGCGCCGCGGCGCGGACCGGGCCGAAGATCTTGAGTCCCGCTTCCTGGAAGGCGTCGACGATCCCGGCGGCAAGCGGCGCCTCCGGTCCGACCACGGTGAGATAGATCCCTTCCCGCCTGGCGAACTCGACGAGCTCCGGTATCCCGGTGACCGGCAGGTTCTCGAGACCTTCCTCGAGGGCCGTGCCGCCGTTGCCCGGGGCGACGAACACCTTCTGCACCTTCGGGCTCTGCGCGAGCTTCCACGCAAGCGCATGCTCGCGACCGCCGCTCCCGATCAGCAGAAGCTTCATCTCAATGCCTGAAGTGGCGAACGCCCGTGAAGACCATCGCCACACCTTTCTCGTCCGCGGCGGCGACCACTTCCGCGTCGCGCATGCTGCCGCCGGGCTGGATGACCGCGCCCGCGCCGGCGCCGATCACCACGTCGAGGCCGTCGCGGAAGGGGAAGAACGCGTCGGACGCGACGACCGAGCCGGAAAGGCTGAGCTTCGCCTCCTTCGCCTTGAGCGCCGCGATGCGCGCGCTGTCGATGCGGCTCATCTGGCCGGCGCCGACGCCGAGCGTCATGCCGCCGGCACAGTAGACGATGGCGTTCGACTTCACGTACTTCGCCACGCGCCACGCGAAGAGCAGGTCGCGCCATTGCGTCTCGCTCGGCTGCTTCCTGGTCACTACCTTGCAGTCGTCGCGCCGCAGGACGTGGGCGTCCGACGTCTGCACCAGCAGGCCGCCGCCGACGCGCTTGTAATCGTGCGCCTGCGCCTCGTGCGAAAGCGGCACCTCGAGGACGCGGACGTTGGCCTTCTTCTCCAGCACCTGCCGCGCCTCCGGCTCCACGCGCGGTGCGATCACCACCTCGGCGAACTGGCCGCCGATCGCCTCGGCGGCGGCGCGGTCGAGCGCGCGGTTGAAGGCGAGGATGCCGCCGAAGGCCGAGACCGGATCGGTCTGGAACGCCTTGCGATAGGCGTCGAGCGGCGTCTCGCCGATCGCCGCGCCGCACGGGTTGGCATGCTTGACGATCACGCAGGCCGGCTCGGCGAAGCTCTTCACGCACTCCCACGCGGCGTCCGCATCGGCGATGTTGTTGTAGGAGAGCTCCTTGCCCTGGATCTGCCGGTAGCGCGCGAGGCTCCCTTCCGCCGGACGCGCGTCGCGGTAGAAGGCCGCGCTCTGGTGCGGGTTCTCGCCGTAGCGCAGGTCCTGCGCCTTGTGAAGCTGCAGGTTCAGGACCTGCGGATACTCGCCGCGCCGGCGCTTCTCGTCGAGCGAGAAGAGGTAGTTCGCGATGGCGCCGTCGTACGCCGCGGTGTGCGCGAACACCTTGCGTGCGAGCTCGAACTGGGTGGCATCGCTGATCGTGCCGTTGCTCGCAAGCTCCTTCAGTACCTGCCCGTAATCCGCCGGATCGACGACCACCGCCACCCCGGCATGGTTCTTCGCGGCGGCGCGGAGCATCGCCGGGCCGCCGATGTCGATGTTCTCGATCGCATCCTCGAAACGGCAGTCCGGGTCGGCGACCGTGGCCTGGAACGGATAGAGGTTGACGACCAGCAGGTCGATCGGCGGGATACCCGCGTCGCGCAGCGCCGCCATGTGCGCAGGGTCGTCGCGCCGCGCGAGCAGTCCGCCGTGAATCTTCGGATGCAGCGTCTTTACCCGGCCGTCGAGCATTTCCGGGAAGCCGGTATGCGCCGACACCTCGGTGGCCGCGATGCCCTCCTTCGCGAGGAGCTTCGCGGTGCCGCCGGTGGACAGGATCTCGATGCCGAGGCCGGCGAGGGCGCGCGCCAGCTCGACGATGCCGGCCTTGTCGGAGACGCTGAGAAGCGCCCGGCGGAGCTTCTGCACTATCCCTTGATGCGCAGCTGCTGCATTTTCTTGCGCAGCGTGTTGCGGTTGATGCCGAGCATTTCGGCCGCGAGCGTCTGGTTGCCTTCGGCGCGTTGCAGCACGACCTCGATCATGGGCTTCTCGACGTTGCGCAGCACCATGTCGTGGATCGACGTGGGCTTCTCGCCGTCCATGTCCTTGAAGTAGCGCTCGAGCGAGCGCCGCACGCAATCCGCGAGCTCGTTGGGACGGCTCATGCGGCGAGCCTCCGCTCGAACCCGGCGAAGTAGTCCCGCACGGCGGCGAGCTGCGCCGGCGCGTCGACGAGCGCGTTGGCCCGGCGCCGGAACTCCTCCCCGCCGGGCAGCGATGCGACGGTCCAGCCGATGTGCTTGCGCGCGACCCGCGCACCTTGAGGCTCCCCATACAGCTCGTAGAGGCCTTCCAGGTGCTCCGTCAGCACGCTGCAGATCTCGTCCATGCCAGGCGGCGGCAGGCGCCGGCCGGTTTCCAGCTCGTGGGCGATCTCGCGGAACAGCCAGGGCCGGCCCTGCGCCGCGCGCCCGATCATCACGCCGTCGGCGCCGGTCGCTTCGAGCACGCGCCTGGCATCGGCGGCGCAGCGGATGTCGCCGTTCGCGACGACCGGAATGCGCACGGCGGCCTTCACCGCCGCGATCGTCTCGTGCTCGGCGCTGCCGCCGAAGGCGCAGGCACGCGTGCGACCGTGCACCGCCAGCATCCGGATGCCGGCACTTTCGGCGATGCGCGCGATGCGCAGGGCGTTGCGGCGCTCCGGGCTCGGGCCGGTGCGGATCTTGAGCGTCACCGGGACATCCACGGCGGCGACGACCGCGTCGAGGATGCGCGCGACCAGCGCCTCGTCCTCGAGCAGCGCCGAGCCGGCCGCCACGTTGCACACCTTCTTCGCCGGGCAGCCCATGTTGATGTCGACGATCTGAGCGCCGTGGTCCACGTTGAAGCGCGCCGCCTCGGCGAGCATCGCCGGGTCCGCGCCCGCGATCTGCACCGAGATCGGCCCCGTCTCGCCGGCGTGGTCGCGGCGCAGGCGGCTCTTGCGGGTCTCGCGCAGCTCGGGGCGGGCCGACATCATCTCCGACACCGCGAGGGCGGCGCCGAAGCGGCGCGCCAGGCGCCGGAAAGGACGGTCCGTGATTCCCGCCATCGGAGCGACGAGCAATCCATTTCGCAGGACGTACGCTCCAATTCTCATTGCCGCGGGCGGGGGGTGCACGAAGCAGTGCACGAACGAAAATGAGGGAAGCGGATTCTAGCCGCAATTCACGGCAGCGCGGAAGGACCGTAGATCATGCGGCGCGCAAAAAATCGGCGCGGTCCGGGCAGCGCATCGAGAGCGCACATCGCCAGTGCGCGCAGCGCGCGTGCCGGTGCGCCGCCGCCGCTCGCCAGCAGGTCCGTCACGCGGATCGTCGCGAACGCGTCGGCGCGCCGGCTCGCCGCGTAGCGCGTGAGCGCCGCCGCGGCGCCGGGATCGGGCGCGTCGCGCAAGATCTGCGCCAGCTCCCAGGCGTCCCGCAGCCCGAGGTTCAGGCCCTGCCCGGCGACGGGATGGAGCGTCTGCGCGGCGTTGCCGATGAAGACCTCGCGCGCCGCGACGCGCGCGCGGCGCACGCGAAGGACGAGCGGGACCACGGCCCGCGAGTGCACGCGGACGGCGCGGCCGATGCGCGGCCCGAGGCTCGCCGAGAGCTCGGCGAGAAACGCGGGCTCCTCCAGCACGGCAAGCGCGGCCGCGCGCGCAGGCGCCGCCGACCATATGTATGCGTAGCGCCCCTCGCAGGGCAGGAGCGCGAGCGGGCCGTCCGGCGTGAAGCGCTCGAACGCGCTCGCGCGCGCCGGCTCGGCGAGATCGACCAGGCCGACGACGGCGTCCTGCGCGTAGCGCTTCTCGCCCGCGTCGCCGGCGATGCCTTCGGCGTGGACGGTGCAAGCGGCACCCGGCGCCTCGCCGAGCAATCCGCGCGCGGCGACGAGCGTCCGCAGCGCGTCTGCAAGGGCGGTGTAGTCGACCACGTAGCCCAGGGCGGGGACGCCGGCCTCGGCTGCCTCGAGCCGCGTGCGGCCGAACGATCCCTGCTGGGAAACGTGGACTGTCGCGATCGGCGTCGTCGCCAGCCGTTCCCACGCGCCGACGCGCTCCAGGATCAGGCGGCTCGCGTGCGACAGCGCGATCGGCCGGA
>DASZQH010000070.1:0-2112 GCA_035549805.1 Burkholderiales bacterium | reverse complement strand
CGTCACCGAGAGGGCGGCGGCAGTGAGAAGCGGATGAAGGCGGACGGCTTTTGTTTCCATGGCAGCGTTCTCCTTTCGAACGCTGCCTAGGTTAGGAGAGGGGTCCCGGGCCTGCCGTAAGCGTCTGTTACCGGATGTAAGCGGCGGGCTTCAGGCGGACGAAAGGTCCGCCTGATAACGTGGGTTCGTGCACTCTGCATCGACCGACCGGGTACGCTTGATGACGCTCGAGCGCGCTGCAAAGATCGTGGGCGGTTCGCCCGCGCTGTCCCGGTACCTCAACGTTTCCGCCGCGCTGCTTGCGTTGTGGATGACTGGCGCGCAGCCGCCGCCCACCGATGCCTTCCTTAAGGCCGTCGATCTCGTCGAGGCCGAAGTCGTCGCTTCCCTGAGGAAGAAGGACGGCTAGACCTTTCCGGATTGCAGCGTCCCGGTCTATTCGGGCCGCATCTGCGGGAACAGAATCACATCACGGATGCTCGGGCTGTCGGTGAGGAGCATCACCAGGCGGTCGATCCCGAGGCCGGAGCCCGCGGTGGGCGGCAGGCCGTACTCGAGGGCGCGGATGTAGTCGGCGTCGTAGTACATCGCTTCCTGGTCGCCGGCTTCCTTGGCCTTGGCCTGCTCGAGGAAGCGCGCCGCCTGGTCCTCCGGATCGTTCAGCTCCGAGAAGCCGTTGGCGATCTCCTTCGCGTCGATGAAGAGCTCGAAGCGGTCGGTGAGGTCCGGGTCGGAATCGCGGCGGCGGGCGAGCGGCGAGACCTCGGCGGGGAACTCGGTGACGAAGGTCGGCTGGATCAGGTGCTTCTCCGCCAGCGCTTCGAACAGCATCAGCTGCAACGCGCCCCAGCCCTGGTTGTCCTTGTGCTCGACCTTCAGGGCTTTCAGCTTCGAGGAGAGGAAGGCGCGGTCCCTCAGGTCGCCCTCGACGCCGCGCTGGCGGATCGCCTCGGGAATCGGCAGGCGCGCGAACGGCTTGCCGATCTCGATCTTCGCGCCCTGGTAGGTGACTTCCGCGACCCCGGCGGCGTTGCGGATCAGCCGCTCGGTGAGGTCCATCATGTAGATCCAGTCCTCGTACGCGCAGTACCACTCGAGCATCGTGAACTCGGGGTTGTGGCGCGTGGACATGCCCTCGTTGCGGAAGTTGCGGTTGATCTCGAACACCTTCTCCATGCCGCCCACCACGAGGCGCTTCAGGTAGAGCTCCGGCGCGATGCGCAGGAAGAGCTCCATGTCGAGGGCGTTGTGGTGCGTCTTGAACGGGCGCGCGGCGGCCCCGCCGGGGATCGGCTGCATCATCGGCGTCTCGACCTCGACATAGCCTTCGTCGCGCAGCGTGTCGCGGATGGACTGGATGATCTCCGTCCTCCGGGTGAACAGATCCTTCACTTCCGGGTTGACGATCAGGTCCACGTAGCGCTGGCGGTAGCGCATCTCGTGGTCGGTGAGGCCGTGGAACTTCTCCGGCAGCGGCCGCAGCGCCTTGGCGACGAGCACGATGCGCGTCGCATGCACCGTCAGCTCGCCCTTCATCGTCTTGAAGAGGTGGCCCTCGATGCCGACGAGGTCGCCGAGGTCCCAGTGCTTGAAGTCCTCGTAGCCCGGCACGTCCTGGGTGATGTACGCCTGGATGCGGCCGGTCCCGTCCTGCAGGGTGGCGAAGCTCGCCTTGCCCATGACGCGCTTGAGCATCATCCTCCCCGCGACCGTCGCGGGGCGCTTCTCCTTCTCGAGCTCCTCTTTCGATCTCCCGGAGTAGCCCGACAGGAGATCCCTGGCCAGATCCTTGCGGCGGAAATCGTTCGGGTAGGCGGCGCCCTTCGCGCGCAGCGCCTTCAGCTTTTCCCGGCGCTCTTCCACGAGCTTGTTGTCTTCGCTTTCCATCTATACCCCCTGCTTCAGGCTCGCGGTGATGAAGTCGTCCAGGTCGCCGTCGAGCACCGCCTGCGTGGCGCCCTTCTCGACGCCGGTACGCAGGTCCTTGATGCGCGACTGGTCCAGGACGTAGCTGCGGATCTGGTGGCCCCACTCGATGTCGGTCTTCTGCGCGGCGAGCTTGTCGGCCTCGGCGGTGCGCTTGCGCAGCTCGAGCTCGTACAGGCGCGACTT
>DASZQH010000069.1:0-11017 GCA_035549805.1 Burkholderiales bacterium | reverse complement strand
GCCGTCCTTCGACATCAGGTACTCGACCGCCGGGATCGCCTGCTGGTTGGGCGCGGCGCCGGTGTAGAACACGTTCTTGGAGAGCTCCTCGCCCTCGTACTGCACCGGGTAGAAGAGCAGGCCGTTCAGCTCCTCGAACACCGGCAGCACGGACTTGCGCGAGACCGACGTCCAGCAGCCGAACGTCACGGCGACCTTGTCCTGCGTGAGCAGGCCGCGCGCCTTCTCCGCGAACAGCGGCCAGTTCGAGGCCGGGTCGACGACCACGGGCTCGATCTTCATGCCGAGCACGCCGCCCTTGGCGTTGATCTCGTCGAACGCCATCAGCGCCACGTCCTTCAGCACCGTCTCGGAAATCGCCATCGTGCCGGAGAGCGAGTGCAGCACGCCCACCTTCACGGTCTTCTGCTGCGCAAGCGCGCTGAACGACGTCACGCCAGCCGCGGCGAGCGCGACGCTGGCGGCAAGCGTCTTCAGTACCAGCCTTCTCTTTGCCATGAGGTCCATCCCCTATAGAGTTTGTTGACGCCGAGCGTCGGGAGACGGATCGCAAGACCTATGCCACGCGCTATTACCCTGTTTCTTATGCTAAATCTGAAGATGCCCGCAGCCCTGCGCCCAGCGGTGGTGCGGGCGGCGCACTCATTCGGGGCGGCGCTGCTCCTGGTGTCGGCGCAGGCCTTCGGGTGCTCCTATCCGGACGAAGGAACCATGCCGTTGCGGCGCGCGCTGACGCGCATCCAGATGCTGCCGGAAACCGTCGCGTGGGAGCGCGCGCGGCGCGAAGCGGGTGAACTGGTGCAGTACGAGCTCTCGCTCGAGGACACGCTGCGCAAGGATCGCAAGTGCTACTGGACGGTGCGCGCCACGGCCAACGGCGCCCTGTGGAAGCGCTTCTACGTCACGCCCGACGGAAAAAGCGTGCGGAAAGAATGAGGCCGGCGGCGAGCCAGGCCGCCTGCGGGATCCACGGCAGCCACGCCTTCACCTGCGGATCGGCGACGAGGTCGCTCGCGTAGGCGGCGATGCGCACGAACGCCGCGAGCGCGAGCATCGCGAAGAGCAGGCCGAGGTAGCGCCCTTCCCGCCCCGTGCGCCCGAAGCCGATCGCGCCCGTGTAGGCGGCGACGCTCGCCGCGCCCCAGAAGGCGCCGGCCGCCAGTTGCGCGATGACGAGCGAAGCGAGGCCGCTCGCGAGCGCCGCGCACAGGATGGCGAGCGCCCCCGCCGCCGCGGCGAGCGCCATCGCCGGCGCCGCGCCGAGCCGCTTCACGGCGAGGGAGAACGGGAACATCCCCAGGTTGAAGCCGACCCAGAACACCGGCATCAGGTAAGGCAGCTCCGCCGCGGTCGCGACGCGCAGGTACTGCGGCGCCGAGTTCAGCGCGAAATGCACCTGGAACCCGATCGCCATGAACAGGAGCGCGACGAAGAAAAGCAGGGACGGCGGCTCGGCCGCTTTCTCCTCCGCAGGTTTTTCCTCTTCATGGTTTTTCTCGGCGAGGACCAGCACGGCGACGGTGACAACGAGAGTGAGCGTCGAGACTACGAACGGCAGGCGCGGATCGACGCCCTTCAGGGCAAGGCCGAGGTAGGGCGCCGCGGCGGCGGCGAGCGCGCTGCCGGTGAGGACGATCGCGGCGAGCCACGGCACCGCGGGCGTCGCGGCATGGCGCGACAGCAGCGCCCAGGGCGGCGAGCGCAGCGCGGACGAGGTGATGGCCCAGACGAACACCGCGACGAGCAGCACCGTGGCCGAGCCGCCGGCGAAAGGCAGCGCGAGGAACCCGACCGCCGAAACCACGGTGATGGCGAGGATCCAGCCGCCCATCCGCGCGAGGCCCCTGCGCACGCGGTCGACCCAGAACCCAGTGATGACGTCGGTGACGGCGAACACCACCTGGTCGGCGACCAGGATCCACGGGATCCATTCCTTTCCGATGCCGGCCTGCGCCGCGAGCTGCGGCAGGTAGATGATGTAGAGCGTCCAGGTCGTCGCGAAGAAGAACTGGACGACCGCGACGACGACCGCCAGCCTGCTAGCGGAACTGGGGATCGACATCCACGCGCAGGCCGTTGGCGAGCCGGTTGGTTTCGTTCGCCAGCCCGACCACGGCCATCAGCTCCATGAGCATCGCGTCGCTCATGCCCTTCTTGCGCGCGGCCGCCGTATGCGAGTGCGTGCAGTATTCGCAGCCGTTGGTGGCGCTCACGGCGACGTAGAGCATCTCCTTGACCAGCGGATCGAGCGCCCCCGGCGCCATGACCTGCTTCACGTTCTCCCAGACGCGGCGCAGCTCGCGCGGGTCGTTGGCGAGCGCTTTCCAGAAGTTGTTGATCCAGTCGGTGCCCCGGGTCCGCATGATGTCGTCGTAGACCGCGCGGACTTCCGGGCCGGCATCCGTGTATTCGATGAGCTTGACGAGGGCCATGGTGATGAAATGCTAGTAGAATCCGGGGCCTAGATGAAGTTTTTGTTCGATCTTTTCCCCGTCGCCCTGTTCTTCGCGGCGATCCAGATCTGGGATATCTACATCGCGACCGGCGTGGCCATCGCGGCGACCATCGTCCAGGTCGGCTGGCTCGTGCTGCGCGGGAAGAAGGTGGAGCCGATGCTCTGGGCGAGCCTCGGCATCATCGTGGTGTTCGGCGGCCTCACGCTCTACCTGCGCGACAAGACGTTCATCCTGTGGAAGCCCACGGTCCTCTACTGGCTGTTCGGCGCCGTTCTCGCCGGCAGCGCGGCGCTCGGCCGGAACCTGATCCGCGCCCTGATGTCCGAGCAGATGCGCCTGCCGGACCCGATCTGGGCGCGCCTCAACTGGGCCTGGGTCGGGTTCTTCGTCTTCATGGGCGTGGCCAACCTCTATGTCGCCTACAACTATTCCGAGAAATTCTGGGCCGGGTTCAAGCTGTTCGGCGGCATGGGGCTGATGCTCGTCTTCATCCTCGTGCAGTCGGCGCTGCTGGCGAAGCATATTCCCGAGGAGAAGCCGGAGGACAAGCCCTGAACGTCGCCGCCGAGATCCGGGCGCGGCTCGCCGCGCTCGAGCCGCTCAGCCTCGAGCTGGTCGACGAGAGCGCGCAGCATCGCGGCCACGCCGGGGCCGCGCCGGGCGGCCAGACGCACTGGCGGCTCGCGATCGTCTCGCCCCGCTTCGCCGGCCAGAGCACCGTCGCCCGCCATCGCATGGTCTACCACGCGCTCGGCGAGCTGATGCAGGCCCCCATCCATGCGCTCGCCATCAGCGCGCGCTCACCCGAAGAACAGAAAGGATCGCAATGATCTCCAGAACACTCCTCGCCGTCGCGCTGGCCGTACCGCTCCTCGCCGGTGCCCAGGACGACGGCGCGAAGAAGAAAGGCCCCGCCGCCAAGCCCGCCGCCGAAACGGTCGCGCGCGTGAACGGCATCGCCGTGCCCAAGGCGCGCCTCGACGCGATGGTCCTGCAGCAGACCTCGCGCGGCGCGCCGGACAACGAGCAGACCCGCGCGGCGGTGCGCGAGAACCTCATCAACCGCGAGATCGTGTCCCAGGAAGCGGTGCGCAGCGGCATGGCGAAGTCGCCGCAGGTGGCGAACCAGCTCGAGCTCGCGCGCCAGCAGGTGCTCATCGACGCCTACATCAGCGACTGGGTGCGCAAGAACCCGATCAGCGACGCCGACATCGAGAAGGAGTACGAGCGCGTCAAGGCGCAGCAGGGCGCCCGGGAGTACCGCGCGCGCCACATCCTGGTCGAGACCGAGGACGAGGCGAAGGGCCTGATCGCCGACCTGAAGAAGGGCGCCAAGTTCGACGAGCTCGCCTCCAAGCACACCAAGGACACCGGTACCAAGGAGCGCGGCGGCGACCTCGACTGGAACTCCCCGAGCGTATTCGACAAGCAGTTCTCCGACGCGATGGTCAAGCTCGAGAAGGGCAAGTACACCGACGTGCCGGTGCGCACGCGCTTCGGCTTCCACGTCATCCAGCTCGAGGACGTGCGCGACACGAAGTTCCCGGCGCTCGCCGAAGTGAAGCCGCGCATCCAGCAGCAGCTGGTGGGCGCGAAGGTGGACCAGCTGGTCCGCGGCCTGCGGTCGAAGGCGAAGATCGAGTGAGGTAGGCCATGGCACGTTACGGCAGGAAGGCGCAGCAGAAGGTCCGCAAGGCGATGCACGAGCGCAAGCGCGGCACGCTGCGCAGCGGTCGCTCCGGGAAGAAGGTGAAGAGCCGCAAGCAGGCGATCGCCATCGGCCTGTCCGAGGCGCGGCGCGTCGGCGGGAAGGTCCCACGGAAGAAGAAGTCCTCGCGCAGGAAGAAGTAGCGGCCGGCGGCGTCTTCCAGGTCGTCCGCGGCAGCCTGCTGGACGAGCCGGTCGACGCCATCGTCAATGCCGCCAACGGCCGCCTCGCCCACGGCGGCGGCGTCGCGGGCCTGATCTCCCGCGCCGCCGGGCCGGCGTTCCAGGCCGAATCCGACGCCGTCGTCGAAAGACAGGGGACGATCCCGACCGGCTCCGCGGTCGCGACCGGTGCCGGCGCCCTCCCCTTCAAAGGCGTCATCCACGCCGTCGGCCCGCGTTTCGGTGACGGGCGCGAGGAGGAGCTTCTTTTCGACGCTCTGGCGGCCGCCTTCGCGCTGGCGAAGCGTCGCGGGTGGGAAGCCGTTTCGTTTCCCGCCGTGTCGAGCGGAATATTCGCCGTACCCTTGGATGTTTGCGCTCGTGCCTACCTTCGCGCCGGAAGAGCCTCCCCGCTGCGTAAGGTCCGGCTATGCTTGCGCGACCAACCGGTCATCGACGCCGTCCTGAGGGAGATGCACAGATGAGAAGGATGTGGGTTCTTGCCTTTCTGCTTTTCCCGCTGGTTGCCTTTTCGCAGACCCAGAAAGCGACGTTTGCCGGCGGCTGCTTCTGGTGCACCGAGGAAGCTTTCGAGAAGGTGCCGGGCGTGATCGACGCGGTGTCGGGCTACATGGGCGGCAAGGTGCGCAACCCGACCTACGAGCAGGTCTCTTCGGGACTCACGGGGCACACGGAAGTCGTGCAGGTGACGTTCGATCCGGCCAAGGTGACCTACGAGCAGCTCCTCGACGTGTTCTGGCTGAACCACGATCCGACGGTGCTCGACCGCCAGTTCTGCGACGGCGGCTCGCAGTACCGGCCGGAGATCTTCTTCCACAGCGACGAGCAGAAGCGGCTCGCCGAGGCGTCCAAGGCGAAGTGGGAGAAGGCGAAGCCGTTCCGGCAGAAGCTGCTGACGCCGATCACCGCGGCGAGCGACTTCTGGCCCGCCGAGGACTACCACCAGAGCTACTACCGGACCAACCCGGCGCGCTACCGGTTCTACGTCACCGGCTGCGGGCGCTACGACCGGCTGGACCAGCTCTGGGGCAGTCTCAGAAAGAAGAAGTAATCAGTTGTCCTTCTGATCGGTCTTCTTGGCGAGGCCGCCGTCCTCGCCTTTCGAATGCTGCTTTCCGATGCGCTCGGCCTTGTGCATCTGGTGCGCTTCTTCCTCGGACTGCGGCTTGGCAGCGCGCGCGGCGTCTTCGACCTTGCCGGACTCGACGAAGCGCTGCGTGCGCTCGTTGTAGTCCTTCGAGCCCTTGTAGCTGCCCTCGCCTTCCACGCCGTCCTGCTTGGGTTGCTGCTGCTGGCCGGCGGGGTTCGAATTGCGGAGCTGATCCTTGCGTTCCATCGTGATCTCCTTCAGGGATGACCACGGTAGGCTGCAAGGGGCGTGCCTAGAATTTGCGGTTGCGCTCCACGTCGGTGACCCTGCCGCGGACGAGGGTGATGGTCGTGACGAAAGGATCCGCGGTGGTCGGCATGTAGGTGAGCCGGTCCATCAGGCGATCGCGCCGCTGGTGGTCCGGCGGGCCGGCGATGGCGAGCAGCTCGCCTTCGGACATGCCGCGCTGGATGGAGATGTACTTGCGGAACTCCAGGCCGCGCGCCTGCGGCGGCGCGAGGGCCACGCGCTCCGCCGTGAGCTGCGCGTCGAGGACGTCGCGGCGCGCCTGGCGTCCTTCCATGCGCTCGCCTTGGCAGCGCACCGTGTGGCACTCCTCGCTGTCCGCCGCGGCGGGCCCGGGCCGGGCGTCGATGTCGAGCTTGCGCGCCTTCACCGAAGGCGGCGGCTCGGTGTTCGAGTAGTGGACGGTGCCCCGGGCATCGACCCAGCGATACACCTGGGCGTGCGCCGGGGCGGAGAGCACGAGCAGGAGGGCGAGGAGGAAGCGCATGGCGCCACGGTACCGCCGGCCGCGCTGGCAGTCCATTTCCTTTACTTACTGTTACGTTTCAGGCGAAACGGCCGAGCCGGACCATGGTCGTCCCGGGCTTCAGGTGCCGCAGGGACGGCATGACCATCACGCAATCGTCGTACGGGGTGCGCCAGGTGTGCTCGCCGTCGGTCGCCACCACCGAGCCCTTCTTCGGCAGGACTTCCAGGCCCTTGAACGCCGCGCTGAACCTGAAGGCGCCCGTCTTCGCGACCACCGCTTCCGTCACCCGGATGACTTTCTGTTCCTTCGGTGCGGCGCGCACTCGCTTCTCCGCCCAGTCTCTCGGCGCCGTTCCCGCCACGGAGAGAAAGCGGACCAGCGTATCGATGGCGACGTCGGCGGCGCTTTTCTCCCAGTGCTGGCCGCACTCGATGAGGATGGCCGTCTTCGCGCTGCGCGGGTCGCCGAAGCCGCCGCGCTCGATCATGCGCAGCCCCGCCGGGTGGCCGGTGTCGAGGAGCAGGTCCCCGGGGACGCCGAGCCGCCGCGACAGGGCCACCGCCTTCGCGCCGCCCTTCTCCTCCACCCCGCAGACCATGATCGGCCGGCAGGGCTCGTGCATGGAATGCAGGTCGAGCAGCAGGTCCGCGGCATCGACGAACGGGCGCAGCTCGCGCGCGCGGCGCAGCTCGACCGAGTCGCGGCCGCTGCCGAGCGCCTCGTCGGACCAGACGCGGTTGTAGTCCTCGTCGACGTAGCGCGAGCGGTCCGGGTCGTCGTAGTCGAAGCGCCGGAACGCTTCGACGTTCGCGAAGGCGAGGATCAGCTTGCCCTGCAGGGGCGAAAGCTTTTCCTTGAAAAGCCAGTCGAGGGCGATCGCGCCGCAGATCTCGTTGCCGTGCGTGAGCGCCTGCACCATCACCGCCGGCCCGGGCTTTCCCGAATCGAAGACGTGGACGTAGTCCGCGCCGGCGTTGCCGCGGCGGTAAGGCGCGATGTCGGGAGGGCGCAGCTCGATGCGGTGGTGCTCAGGCATTGACGTAGTCCTTCAGCGATTCGAGGAGGGCGCGCAGGTCGGCCTGCAGGTTCGGGAAATTCGGGCTCTTCTCCAGCGTCTCCTCGTCCATGTAGAGGCGCTTGGCGATCTCGATCTGCAGGCTGTGCCGGCCGGCAGCGGGATTCGAGTAGGCGCGGACCAGCTCCACGCCCTTGTAGGGATCGTTCACCTTCACGTCGTAGCCCATTTCGACGAGGCGCTCGCGCACGAAAGCGGTGAACCCGGGCTCGCACGTCGTGCCGTCGCGATCGCCGAGCACGAAGTCGGCGCGCGGGCGCCCTTCCCCGTCGTCGCTCTGCTTTCCCGCCACCGAGCGCATCGAGTGGCAATTGATGTGGTAGACGCGGCCGTTTTTCTGGACGGATTGATCCAAAAGCGAGACGAGGGCTTCGTGATACGGCGTATGGAAAGCGTCGATGCGACGCTTCACCTCATCGGGCTTCAGCCGCCGCGCATAGATGGGCCGGCCGTCCTCGAGGGTGCGCCAGACGAGGCTCTTGCCGATGCGCGCCTTGCCGCTGGGGACGTACTCCCAGGGCCACGGGCCGTCGAGGAGCGCGGGATCGACGTCGCCCGCGTGGCGATTGGGATCGAGATACGTGCGCGGGACGCGCGCGGCGAGCAGCGCCATGCCGAGCGACGGCGCGGCGCCCCAGAGCTCGTCGACGTAGACGTCCTCGCCCTCGCGCAGCTCCCGCTCGGTGACGCAGGCGTCGAAGTCGGCCGGGAAATCGTGCCCCGAGTGCGGCGAATCGAGCACCAGCGCCGCGTCGACCTCCCCGGTGACCTCAAGGACCTTCATTGAGATGGCAGGCGGAGCGGCGGCCCGGGGCGATCTCGCGCAAGGCCGGCGCTTCGGTCTTGCAGCGCGGCATCGCGTGCGGGCAGCGCGGGTGGAAGTGGCACCCCGGCGGGGGCGCGATGGGGGACGGGATCTCGCCGCGGATCGGCGCGTAGGCGCGCTTGCGGCGCTCGAGCTTCGGCACCTCCGCGAGCAGCGCCTGGGTATAGGGATGGTTCGGCTTCTCGAACAGCTCCGCCGCGGGACCCGACTCGACCACGCGCCCGAGGTACATCACCACGACCCGGTCGGAGACGTGGCGCACCACGCCCAGGTCGTGGCTGATGAAGAGGTAGGTGAGGCCGAGGTCCTTCCGCAGCGCCATGAAGAGGTTCAGCACCTGCGCCTGGATCGACACGTCGAGCGCCGCCACCGCCTCGTCGCACACCAGGAATTCCGGCTTCACGGCGAGCGCGCGCGCGATGCCGATGCGCGCCCGCTGGCCGCCGGAGAACTGGTGCGGATAGCGGCGCACGAACGAAGGGTCGAGGCCCACGCGCCGCAGCAGCTCGGCGACGTAGCCCGGAGAATCCTTCTTCGATACCAGGCCGTGGAACACGGCGGCCTCGCCGACGATGTCCTCGACGCGCATGCGCGGATTCAGGGACGCGTACGGATCCTGGAAGATCATCTGCATCGGCAGGCGGATGCCCGCGCCCACGGCGATGTGCCTGCCCTTGAACAGGACCTCGCCCCCGGAGGGCGCATGCAGGCCGCACGCGACGCGGCCGAGCGTGGACTTGCCGCACCCCGACTCGCCGACGAGCCCCACCACCTCGCCCTCCCGCACTTCGAGGCTGACGCGGTCCACCGCGTGCACCGTGTGCTCGTCGACCCGCGCGCCGAGGCGGCGCGCGAGCCGCTCGACGACGTCGAGCCGCTTCACGAACCGCTTCGAGACGTCACGCAGCTCGAGCATGGGGATGGTGGCAGCGCACCCGGCCGGCGAGCTCCGGCAGCGTCGTGCAGCGCTCGCTCGCGCGGCTGCAGCGCTCGCGGAACGCGCAGCCCGGCGGCAAGCGCAGCAGCGAGGGCGTCATGCCCGGGATCTGGCGCAGCGCGCGCCCGGTGGCGTTGTTGGCCGGCACCGACTCGAGCAGCCCCCGCGTGTACGGGTGCAGGGGCGCGTCGAGGACCTCGGCGACAGTCCCCTCCTCGACGATGCGCCCCGCGTACATCACGGCGACGCGGTCGGCGAGCCCGGCGATGACGGCGAGGTCGTGGGTGATCCACACCAGCGCCGCGCCCGTCTCGCGCACGAGCGTCTGCATCTCGTGGAGGATCTGGCCCTGCACCGTGACGTCGAGCGCCGTGGTGGGCTCGTCCGCGATGATCAGGTCGGGGCCGTGCAGCAGCGCGATGGCGATCGCGACGCGCTGCCGCATCCCACCCGAGAATTGATGCGGATAGGCCGCAAGCCGGGCTTCGGGGTCGGCGATGCCCACCTTGCCCAGCGCTTCCACGCTCCTTCGCCGCGCCGCCTGGCGCGTCACGTGCTCGTGGGCGAGCACCGTTTCGACCATCTGGGTCTCGATGGAGAGCACCGGATTCAGCGTCATCATCGGGTCCTGGAATACCATCGCCAGGCGCCGGCCGCGCAGGCGCCGCAGCGCCTCCTCCGGCATCCCGCGCAGCTCCTCGCCGCGGAAACGCACGCTGCCGCCGGCGATCCGTCCCGGCGGGTCGACCAGGCCGAGGATCGAGAACCCGGTGACGGACTTGCCCGAGCCCGACTCGCCCACCAGGCCGAGCACCTCGCCCTTCTCGAGCGAGAAGGACACGCCGTTCACGGCGCGCACCACGCCGTCGCGCGTTTGGAACTCGGTCACCAGGTCGCGTACCTCCAGCAGGCTCATTTCGCCAGTCTGGGGTTGAGCTGGTCGCGCAGCTGGTCCCCGACGAGATTGATCGCGAGGATGGTGACGAGGAGCGCGATGCCGGGGTACACGCTGATCCAGTACTTGCCCGACATCAGGAACTCGTAGCCGTTCGCGATCAGCAGGCCGAGCGACGGCTCGGTGGTGGGCAGCCCGAGGCCGAGGAACGACAGCGTCGCCTCGAGAGCGATGGCGTGCGCGACCTGCACCGTCGCCACCACGATGAGCGGCGGCAGCGCGTTGGGCAGGAGGTGGCGCAGCACGATGCGCGCCGGCGAGAGACCCAGGCCGCGCGCCGCCTCGATGTACTCCTTGCCGCGCTCCACCAGCGCCGCCGAGCGCGCCGTGCGCGCGTAATACGCCCACTGCACGGTGACGAGCGCGATGATGATCTTGTCCACGCCCTTGCCGAGGACGGCGAGCAGGATGAGCGCGACCAGGATCGCGGGAAAGCCGAGCTGGATGTCGACCACGCGCATGAGGAACTGCTCGAAGCGCCCGCCGGCGTAGGCCGCGAGCACGCCGAGGAGCCCGCCGATCGTCACCGCGATCAGGCCGCTCGCCACGCCGACGTAGAGCGACACGCGCAGGCCGTACATGATCGCCGAGAGCATGTCGCGCCCCTGCCCGTCGGTGCCGAGCAGGTAGGACTTCCCCGACATTCCCGCCTCGCCCGGCGCGAGGCGCGAGTCGAGGAGATCCAGCTTGGCGAGGTCGTAGGGGTTCTGCGGCGCGAGCAGCGGCGCGAGGAGCGCGATGCCGACCACCACGAGAAGGAGCGCGAGCCCGGCGAGCGCGAGGCGCGACGCGGCGAAGTCGGCCGCGAAGCGCCGCAGCGGCGAGTCGGGGGCGGACGGCAGGTCGAGGACCGCGGCCATCAGCCCTTCGCCTCCGCGAGCCGCACGCGCGGGTCGAGCAGCGAGTACAGGATGTCCACGACCAGGTTGATGGCGATGAACATGAACACCGTCACCAGCAGGTACGCCTTCCCCGACATGCCGGCCTCGCCCGGCGCGAGGCGCGAGTCGAGG
>DASZQH010000068.1:0-12584 GCA_035549805.1 Burkholderiales bacterium | reverse complement strand
CGTCGGGGTGGCGGATGATCGGCACGGTCCCGCCGCCCTGCGCGAGGTCCTTGCCCTGCAGCCGCTCCTTCGCGTACGCGAGCGCGCGCTGGAACGCGCGCTCGGCGATCGAGACGCCCTCCAGCCCGACGCTGAAGCGCGCGGCGTTCATCATGATGAACATGTAGGAAAGGCCCTTGTTCTCCTCGCCGACGAGGTAGCCGACCGCGTCCTCGTACACCATCACGGCGGTCGGGCTGGCATGGATGCCGAGCTTGTGCTCGATGGACGCGCAGCGCGCCGCGTTGCGCTCGCCGAGGCTGCCGTCCTTGTTGACGAGGAATTTCGGCACGACGAAGAGCGAGATCCCCTTCACGCCCTCCGGCGCGTCGGGCGTGCGCGCGAGCACGAGGTGGACGATGTTCTCCGCCATGTCGTGGTCGCCGTAGGTGATGAAGATCTTCTGGCCGGAGATCAGGTAATGGTCGCCCGCCCTTTTTGCCCTGGTCTTCACCAGGGCCAGATCGGAGCCCGCTTGCGGCTCGGTGAGGTTCATGGTGCCGGTCCAGGTGCCCTGGATCATCCTGCCCATGAAGGTGCTCTTGAGCTCGTCGGTGCCGCACAGCTCGAGCGCGTGGATCGCGCCCTGCGTGAGCAGCGGGCAGAGCGAGAACGACATGTTCGAGGACGTGAGCATCTCCTCGACCGCGGTGGCGACGAGCTTCGGCAGCCCCTGACCGCCCCACTCCGGCTCGAACGGCAGCGCGGCCCAGCCGCCTTCCACGTACTGCCGGTACGCCTCCTTGAAGCCCTTCGGCGTGGTGACCGCGCCGTCCTTCCAGCGCGAGCCTTCCTCGTCGCCCGTCTTGTTGAGCGGATCGAGCACGCCGCTCGCGAACTTGCCCGCCTCCTCGAGGATCGCGTCGACCGTGTCCGGCGTCGCTTCCTCGTAGCCGGGGAGCCTTGCAACCTGGGAAAGACCCGCAAGCTCGTTGAGGACGAACTTCATGTCTTTGAGTGGAGCGACGTAGCTGCTCATCCGAAGCCTCCTTGTCTGCGACCCCCTGACAAGGGGGTCGCGAGCGCAGCGAGCGGGGGGTTGGAATCTTGACGCGCGAAAACCGAACCCCCCGGCGCTTCGCGCCACCCCCCTTGTCAGGGGGGCAAAGCAAAACCTATTTCTTCAGCTCCTCGACGAGCTGTGGAACGATCTGGAAGAGATCGCCGACGATGCCGTAGTCGGCGACCTGGAAGATCGGCGCTTCCTCGTCCTTGTTGATGGCGACGATGACGCGGCTGTCCTTCATGCCGGCGAGGTGCTGGATCGCGCCGGAGATGCCGACCGCGACGTAGAGGTCGGGGGCGACGATCTTGCCGGTCTGCCCGACCTGCCAGTCGTTCGGCACGAAGCCGGCGTCGACCGCTGCCCGCGAGGCGCCCATCGCGGCGCCGAGCTTGTCGGCGAGCGGCTCGAGCACCGTCTTGAAGTTCTCCCCGTTCGCCATCCCCCGGCCGCCGGAGACGATGATCTTGGCGGACGTGAGCTCGGGTCTCTCGGACTTGGAAACCTCGCGCGAAACGAAGGAGGACAGCCCGGAATCGGCGGGTGCCGAAAGCGATTCGACCGCGGCGGAGCCGCCGGAAGAAGCAACGGCATCGAATGCGGTCGTCCGTACCGTGATGACCTTGATCGGGTCCTTCGACTTGACCGTGGCGAGCGCGTTGCCGGCATAGATCGGGCGCACGAACGTGTCCGGGCCCTCGACGCCGACGATGTCGGAGATCTGCTGCACGTCGAGCAGCGCCGCGACGCGCGGCAGGATGTTCTTCCCGTTCGAGGTCGACGGGGCGAGGATGTGCGAATAGCCCTTCGCGATCGACAGCACGGTGGCGGCGACGTTCTCCGCCAGGAAGTCGGCCAGGTGCGCCGCCTCCGCGTGAAGGACTTTCCGCGTGTTCGGAATCCCGGCGGCGGCCTTCGCCGCATCCGCCGCCTGGTGGCCGGCGACCAGGATGTCGACGTCGCCGCCGATCTTCTGCGCGGCGGCGACCGCGTTCAGCGTCGCCTTCTTGATGGTCTTGTTGTCGTGCTCCGCCAGAACCAGGATCGCCATCAGAGCACCTTCGCTTCGTCGCGCAGCTTGCCGAGGAGCGCCTTGACGTCGGCCACCTTCGCGCCCGCTTTGCGTTTTGAAGGCTCATTCACCTTCAGAACCGAAAGGCGGGGCGAGACATCCACCCCGAGCGCATCCGGCTTGAGCGTCTCGAGGGTCTTCTTCTTCGCCTTCATGATGTTGGGCAACGTCACGTAGCGCGGCTCGTTCAGGCGCAGGTCGGTCGTCACGACGGCCGGCAGCCTGATGGCGATGGTTTCCAGCCCGCCGTCGACTTCCCGGGTGACTTCCGCCTTGTCCGGGGAAAGCTTGAGCTTCGAAGCGAACGTCGCCTGGGGCCAGGCGAGCAGCGCGGCGAGCATCTGGCCGGTCTGGTTCGAGTCGTCGTCGATCGCCTGCTTGCCGAGGATGACCAGTTGCGGCGCTTCCTTCTCGATGACCTTCTTCAGGAGCTTGGACACCGCCAGCGGCTGCAGGTCCTCGTTCGACTCGACCAGGATCGCCCGGTCGGCGCCGATGGCGAGCGCGGTGCGCAGGGTTTCCTGGCAGGCCTGCGGCCCGCAGGAGACGACGACCACCTCGGTGGCCGTGCCGGCTTCCTTCAGCCGGACCGCCTCCTCGACCGCGATCTCGTCGAAGGGGTTCATGGACATCTTGACGTTGGCGGTCTCGACGCCGGTGCCGTCGGGCTTGACCCGCACCTTGACGTTGAAGTCGACCACGCGCTTGACGCTCACCAGGATTTTCATTCGGGGACAGGCTATTGAAATGAAGGCGGATTATAGCTGCGGCCCGGAGCATAATGGGGCCCCGAGGAGCCGAGCCATGAGCGATCTTTCGCAAGTCCGCATCGAGTCGATGCGAAACCGCGTTTCAAAGGAGGAATGGGAGACGCGCGTGAACCTGGCGGCGTGCTACCGCCTCGTCCATCACTTCCAGATGGACGATCTCGTCTACAACCACATCTCGGCGCGCGTGCCCGGCGAGGACAACCACTTCCTCATCAACGCCTACGGCATGACCTACGACGAGATCACCGCCTCGAGCCTGGTGAAGATCGACCTCGACGGCAAGGTGGTGCAGGACTCGGGCACCGGCTACGGCGTGAACCTCGCCGGCTTCGTGATCCACAGCGCCATCCACCGCGCCTGCCACAGCGTCGCCTGCGTCGCCCATACGCACTCGCCGGCCGGCATGGCGGTCTCCGCGATGGAATGCGGCCTCCTGCCGCTCACCCAGAACGCGATGTTCTTCTCCTCGGTCGGCTACCACGACTACGAAGGCCCCGCGGTCGACCTCGACGAGCAGAAGCGCCTCGTGCGCGACCTCGGCGACAGCGTGGCGATGATCCTGCGCAACCACGGCCTGCTCGCGGTCGGCACGACCATCCCGGAGTGCTTCATCCACCTCTACTGGCTCGAGCGCGCCTGCCAGGCCCAGGTGGCCGCCATGGCGGCCAACACGAAGCTGAGGATTCCGGAAGAGAAGGTCGTGAAGATCACGAACGACCGCTACAAGCCCGGGCAGCGCAGGAAGATCGGCGAGAACGAATGGGCGGGCCTCCTCCGGCTGATGGAGAGGCGCTACCCCGGTTTCAGGGACTGACCGCAGGAAATGCTGTTGAAAGACAAGGCGGTCGTCGTCACCGGCGCCGGTGGCGGCATCGGGCGGGACTTCGCGCTCGCGATGGCCGCGGCCGGCGCCTCGGTGGTCGTGAACGACATCGGCGCCTCCGTCCACGGCGAGGGCAAGAACGCGGGCCCCGCGCAGAAGGTCGTCGACGAGATCAAGGCCGCCGGCGGCCGGGCCGCCGCCAGCACGGACAGCGTCGCGGACTGGACCGCGGCGCAACGGATCGTCGAATGCTGCATGGATTCTTTCGGAAGAATCGATGCCGTGGTCAACAACGCGGGAATCCTTCGCGACCGCTTCTTCTTCAACATGTCGATCGAGGAGTGGAAGGCCGTGATCGACGTGCACTTGAACGGCTCGTTCTACGTCTCGCGCGCCGCGGCGCCGCACTTCAAGCAGCAGGCCTCGGGCGCGTACGTGCACATGACCTCGACCTCCGGCCTGATCGGCAACCTCGGCCAGGCGAACTACTCCGCGGCGAAGCTCGGCATCGCGGGACTCTCCAAGTCGATCGCGCTCGACATGGCGAAGTACAACGTGCGCTCGAACTGCATCGCGCCGTTCGCCTGGAGCCGCATGATCGGCTCGATCCCGACCGAGACGCCGGACCAGAAGGCGCGCGTCGAGAAGCTGAAGACCATGGAGACGGCGAAGATCGCCCCGCTCGCCGTCTTCCTTCTTTCCGACGGGGCAAAGGACGTGAGCGGGCAGATCTTCTCGGTGCGCGCGAACGAGATCTTCCTCATGGGCCAGAGCCGGCCGTTGAAGTCGGTGCACCGCGCCGAAGGCTGGACCCCGGAGACCGTCGCGAGCCACGCCATTCCGGCCCTGCGCGGCGCCTTCTTCCCCCTCGACCGCACGCAGGACGTGTTCACCTGGGACCCGCTTTGAGCGCGAAGACGGTCCTCCTGATGGACGCCATCGCCGAGCTCGGCGTGGAGCTCCTGGGGGAGTCCGCCACCGTGGTCAAGGCGCCGGAGAGCAGCGCCGACACCATCCGCCGCCTCGCGAAGGACGCCGACGGCATCATCATCCGCAGCAAGCTGCCCGACGACATCTTCGAGGCGGCGCCCCGCCTGAAGGCGGTGTGCATCCACGGGACCGGCACCGACCTCGTGCCGCTCGCGAGCGCCACGGCGCACGGCGTGATGGTGGCGAACGTGCCCGGGGCGAATGCGCAGTCCGTGGCCGAGTACTGCGTCATGGGGATGCTGATGCTCGCGCGCAACGTCGTCGCGATCACCGCGGACATGCGCAGCCGGCCCTGGGACGAGGCGCGCATGGGCGCGATGAAGGCCGCGGAGCTGCAGCACACGACGGTCGGCGTCGTCGGCATGGGCGAGATCGGCCAACGCGTGGCGAAGATCTGCCGCCGGGGCTTCGACATGCGCGTGCTCGGCACGCAACGCCGCCTGGACCGGATGGGGCCCGATGCCGAGCCCGCCGCGCTCGAGACGCTGCTGCGGCAGAGCGACTACGTGATCATCGCCTGCCCGCTTACCCAAGACACCCGCCACCTCATCAATGCGCGCACGCTCGGGCTGATGAAGCCCACCGCCTGGCTGGTGAACGTCGGCCGGGGCGCCGTCATCCGGGAAGAAGACCTCATCCAGGCATTGCAGGCCCGCCGCATCGCCGGCGCGATGCTCGATGTCTACGAGAGCTACCAGATCCGGCAGGGCCATCCGCTCTTCGCGCTGGACAACGTCATCCTCACCCCGCACCTCGCCGGCGGCACGCACGCCTCGCGCGCCCGCGCCAGCGTCGCCGCGGCGAAGGAAATGCTGCGCATGCTGGCCGGCGAGCCGCCGCTCAACTTCGTCAACCCCGAGGTACGCGCGAAGGCCCATGCGTCCTGAGACGCTCCCCGCCGCGATCCCCGACAGCCGCGGCATCAACTTGTTCGAGGTTGATTCCGGTTTTTCCTCACTCCTGAAGATTCACCTGGGTGAGAAGCTGCACGCGCATCTGCTTCCTCACTTTCAGAAGCTGGGAGCGATGGCAGGATCGGAGCTCGACGTTCTGGCGGCGACCGCCGACAAGAATCCGCCCGTCCTGCATCACCGCACCCGAAGCGGCGAGGACTGGCAGTCGATCGAGAAGCACCCGGCGTATCGCCGGCTCGAGGAAGTCGCGTTCGGCGAGTACGGCCTGGCGGCGATGTCGCATCGCGGCGGCGTGCTCGGCTGGCCCGAGCCGTTGCCGCCGGCGGCCAAATACGCGCTGACCTACCTCTACGTGCAGGCCGAGTTCGGCGTGTGCTGCCCGCTCTCGATGACGGACGCGCTGGCGCGCACGCTGTCGAAGTTCGGCTCGCCGGAGCTCGTGGCGCGCCACCTCCCCGGCCTCACCTCGCAGGACTTCGACACGCTCACCCAGGGCGCTATGTTCATGACCGAGCAGGGCGCCGGCTCCGACGTCGGCGCCACCGCCACCCGCGCGGTCCGGGAAGGCGATGCCTGGCGCCTCTACGGCGACAAGTGGTTCTGCTCCAACGCCGATGCCGGCGTCGCCCTCGTCCTCGCTCGCCCGGAGGGCGCGCCTCCCGGAACCAAGGGTTTGTCTTTGTTTTTGTTGCCAAGATTTTTAGAGGATGGAAAAGCGAACGGCTTCCGCATCATCCGTCTGAAGGACAAGCTCGGCACGCGCGGCATGGCGAGCGGCGAGATCCGCCTCGAGGGCGCCCTCGCCCATCTCGTCGGCGATCCGCAGCGCGGCTTCGTGCAGATGGCCGACATGATCAACCTGTCGCGCCTGTCCAACGGCATGCGCGCCGCCGGCATGATGCGCCGCGCGCTGACCGAGGCCCTGTTCGTCGCGCGCAACCGCATGGCTTTCGGCAAGCGCCTCGTCGACATGCCGCTGATGCAGCGCCAGCTGCTGAAGATGATGCTGGCCACGGAAGCCGCCCGCTCGGTTCTGTTTTTCACCGCTTCCCGTCTTTTCGAAGCGGACCGGGGAGATGCGGTGGCACAGCGGCAGGTCAGGATCCTCACCCCGTTGCTCAAGTTCCGCGCCTGCCGCGACGCGCGCAAGGTCACCGGCGACGCCATGGAGGTGCGCGGCGGCTGCGGCTACATCGAGGAGTGGTCCGACGCGCGCCTGCTGCGCGACGCCCACCTCGGCTCGATCTGGGAAGGCACCTCCAACATCGTCGCCCTGGATGTGTTGAGGGCGATTCGCAAGGAGGATGCCCTGGATGCCTTGCCTTTCACCGATCCTCTCTTCCTGCGTGCCGGGACGTTCGCAAGGCAGGCAACGGATGAAAATGCCAGACAGGCAGCGACCGGGCTGTACTACGCCGTGGCGGCGGCGATCCTGAGGCAGGAAGGCGACGCGCTGGCGAAGGCCGGCGATGCGCGCCGCCTGCTCATCGCCCGCCTCGCCGAGGAGCACAAGCTCGCGCCGCGCGATCCGCTCGCCGCAGCGAAGGACTGCCCGTTCGCCGAGGCGCTGCTGAGCGAGGAAAAGCTCCCCCTCCAGACCGTGAAAGGATTTCTGATTTGAAGATCCGCGACGTCAAGGCCTACCCCACCTCGTTCCCCATTCCGGAGGCGAACCGCGTCGCGCTCGGCATCGGCACCGCAATCAAGCGCGATGCGGTTGTGGTCAAGGTGACGACCGACGAGGGGATCGTCGGCTGGGGCGAGGCGCATCACGGCCGCGCCCATACCGCCGTCGCCAAGCTGATCGACACCACGCTCAAGTTCCTCGTCGTCGGTATGGACGCGGACGACACGACCGGCATCTGGGACAAGATGTATCGCTTCCAGCTCGCCAGCCACGGCATGGGCGCGGGCGCCTGCCTCGCCATGAGCGGCATCGACATGGCGATCTGGGATATCCGCGGAAAGGCCGCCGGGGTTCCCCTCTACAAGCTCCTGGGCGGCAGGCGGCGCGGCATTCCCGCCTATGCGGGCGGCGTTTCTCTCGGCTACCAGGATCCTTCTCTTCTGGTGGAGGAAGCGAAGAAGAGCATCGCCGCGGGCTACAAGGCGATCAAGCTGCGGGTCGGCGATACGGTCAAGAAGGATATTGAAAGAATCAGGATCATCAGGAAGACCTTCGGTGAAGACCTGGTCATCCTCACCGACGCGAATATCGGCTACGAAGTCGAGGACGTGAGGCAGGTCATGCCGGCGATGGATGAGCTGGGCATCGGCTGGCTGGAGGAACCCTTCCCCGCCCAGGACTACCGCAGCTACCGCGAGGCGAAGGGCTTCGGCCGCACGCCGCTCGCGGCGGGCGAGAACCACTACACGCGCTACGAGTTCAACCGGGTGATCGAGGACGGCGCGATCACGATCCTGCAGCCGGACCTCTCGAAGAGCGGCGGCATCACCGAGTGCCTGCGCATCGCCGCGCTCGGCTCGGCCTGGAAGCTGCCGGTGCACCCGCACAGCTCCATGACCGGCCTCAACCACGCCGCCTCGATCCACTTCCTCGCCGCCATCGACAACGGCGGCTACTTCGAGGGCGACGTCTCGAAGTCGAACAAGTTCCGCGACGAGCTGGTGTCGAACCCCGGGGCGATCGACAAGGACGGCAACGTCTGGCCCCTGGAGAAGCCCGGCCTCGGCCTGGAAGTGAACGAAGATTTCCTCCACAAGCACCCCGCCATAGAGGGACCTGGATATGTTTAAGAAGCTTCTGCCCCTAGCTGCGCTGATGGTGAGTTTTTCTGTAACTGCACAGACTTATCCCAACAAGCCGATCCGCTGGGTCGTGCCCTACCCCGGCGGCGGCATCACCGACGTGGTGACGCGGGTGGTGACGCAGAAGATGTCCGGCCCTCTCGGCCAGTCGATCGTGGTCGACAACAAGCCCGGCGCGAACAGCATCATCGGCTCGGACATCGTCGCCAAGTCCGCGCCCGACGGCTACACCATCCTCACCGTCATCGCCGGCTACGCCGCGAACGTGACGCTCTACCAGGGCAAGCTGCCGTTCAACCCGGCGAAGGACCTGGTGCCGGTCTCGCTCGCGGGCATCGCGCCGCTCATCATGACGGCGAACAACACCCTGCCGGCGAAGGACGTGAAGGAGCTCATCGCCTACGCGAAGGCCAACCCCGGCAAGCTGAACTTCGGCTCCTCGGGCATCGGCGCCGCGGCGCACCTCACCACCGAGCTCTTCAAGCAGACCGTCGGCGTGGACATGGTGCACGTGCCCTTCAAGGGCACCGCGCCCGCGCTCACCGCGGTGATGGCGAACGACATCCAGATCCTCGTCGACGTGCCGAGCACGCTCATGCCGCACGTGCGCGGCGGCAAGATCAAGGCGCTCGCGATGTTCTCGAAGGACCGCATCCAGGGCGCGCCGGAGGTGCCGACGATGGCGCAGGCCGGCGGCCCCGCGCTCGAAGCCTCGACCTGGGTCATGTTCATGGCCCCCGGCGGCACGCCGAAGGCGATCGTCGACCGGCTGGCGGCCGAGACGCAGAAGGCGATCAACGAGTCCGACATCAAGGAGCGCTTCAACCAGATCGGCATCATCCCGGTCGGCAACAGCGCCGAGCAGGCGCAGAAGTTCCTCGACGAAGAGGTGGCGAAATGGGGCAAGGTCATTTCCACGGCCGGCGTGAAGGCGGAACAATGAAACTGGGAATGCTGGTTTTGGGTTTGATTTTTTCAGGATCGGTTTTTTCTCAATCCTGGCCGACCAAACCGCTTCGATACATCGTTCCGTTCCCCCCGGGCGCCTTCAACGACACGCTCGCCCGCACGCTCGCGGCGGAGCTGCCGAAGACGCTCGGCCAGCCGGTGGTGGTCGAGAACCGGCCCGGCGGCAACACGATCATCGGCACGGACGCGGCGGCGAAGTCGCCGCCCGACGGCTACACGCTGTTCGGCGCCGCGCTGCCGTTCGCGGTCGTGCAGAGCCTGTACAAGACGCCGTTCGACGTGACGAAGGACTTCGCGCCGATCACGCTCGCGGGCGTGACGCCGAACCTGCTGGTGGCGCATCCCGGCGTGCCGTTCAACGACGTGAAGGGCCTGATCGCATACGCGAAGGCGAACCCGGGCAAGCTGAACTACGCCTCCACGGGCAACGGGACCTCGAACCATCTCTCCTTCGAGCTGTTCAAGAACATGACGAAGACCTTCGTCGTGCACATCCCGTACAAGGGAAGCGCGCCGGCGGTCACCGACCTGATCGCCGGCCAGGTGCAGGTCATGTTCGACAACACGCCCAACGTGCTGCCGCACGTGAAGGCCGGCAAGCTGAAGGCGCTCGGCGTGTCCTCGAAGACGCGCACCGCCCTCGCCCCGGAGATCCCGTCGGTGGACGAGTCCGGCGTGCCGGGCTACGACGTCACGGTGTGGTTCGGCGTCCTGACCGTCGCCGGCACGCCCCGCGACGTGGTGCAGCGCCTGAACACCGAGATGGTGAAGATCCTCACCTCGCCCGAGATCAAGGAGCGCTTCGGCAAGACCGGCGTCGAAGTCGTCGCCGGCACCCCCGAGCACTTCCAGAAGTATCTCAACGCGGAAGTGGACCGCTGGGCGAAAGTCGTCCAGGCGGCCGGCATCAAGGCCGACTGACCATGGCGATCCGCTCCGACATCGCGTGGTCCACGGCCGAGCGGATCGTCGTGCGCGGGCGTGACCTGCCCGGGGAGATCCTCGGCAAGCTGAACCTCGGGGACATGGCCTACCTCGAGCTCACCGGGCGGATTCCCAACGAGAACCAGTCTAGGCTGTTCAACGCCCTTGTCGTGACCCTCGTCGAGCACGGCATCACGCCGAGCGCGCTCGCGGCGCGGCTCACCTACCTCGGCGCGCCCGAGGCGATGCAGGCCGCCGTCGCCGCGGGCCTCTGCGGCTTGGGGAGCGTGTTCGTCGGCTCGACCGAGGGCGTGGCGAAGCTCCTCACGGAGAACATCACCAAGACCGCCTCGCAGATCGTGGCCGAGAACAAGCGCCTCCCCGGCCTCGGCCATCCGCTGCACAAGGACGTCGACCCGCGCAGCGTGCGCCTGTTCGAGATCGGTCGCGAGACCGGCCACTACGGCAAGTTCTGCCGGCTCATGGAAGAGATCGCCGCGGCCAGGAAGCTCGTCCTCAACGCGACCGGCGCCATCGGCGCGCTCTCCTGCGAGCTCGGCCTCGACTGGCGCGCCGTGCGCGGCCTGGGCGTGATGGCGCGCGCCATCGGCCTGGTCGGCCACATCCTCGAGGAATCCCGCCAGCCCATGGCCGCCGAGGTCTGGGAAAAGATCGAGTCCGAAGCCTCCGCCCATCTCAAGCCGAAGAACACATGAACCTCGGACGCAACAACTACCCGGAGATCCGCGAAGCGGTCGCCGACCTGTGTAAGACCTTCGGCTCCGCCTACTGGCAGGACGTGGACGAGAAGCGCGCCTACCCGGAAGCCTTCGTCGACGCCCTGACCAAGGCGGGATGGATGTCGGCCCTGATCCCCGAGCAGTACGGCGGCTCGGGGCTGTCGCTCACCGAGGCGAGCGTGATCATGGAAGAGGTCACGCGCTCGGGCGGCAACGCCGGCTGCTGCCACGGCCAGATGTACAACATGAACACGCTTCTGCGTAACGGCTCCCAGAAGCAGAAGGAGCTCTACCTGCCGAAGATCGCCCGCGGGGAGCTGCGCCTGCAGGCCATGGGGGTGACCGAGCCCGGCGCCGGCACCGACACGACGAAGATCAAGACCGTCGCGGTAAAGAAGGGCGACCGCTACGTGGTGAACGGCCAGAAGGTCTGGACCTCGCGCCTCCAGCACTCCGACCTGATGATCCTGCTCGCCAGGACGACGCCGATCGACCAGGTGAAGAAGAAATCCGAAGGCCTGTCCATCTTCCTCGTCGACACCAAGAGCAAGGGGCTGGAGGTGCGGCCGATCCGCAACATGGTGAACCACGAGACCAACCAGGTGTTCATCGACAACCTCGAGATCCCGGCGGAGCACCTGATCGGCGAGGAAGGCAGGGGCTTCCGCTACATCCTCGACGGGCTCAATGCCGAGCGCATCCTGATCGCCGCCGAGTGCATCGGCGACGGCTACTGGTTCACCGAGAAGTCCACCAAGTACGCGAACGACCGCGTGGTCTTCGACCGTCCGATCGGCCAGAACCAGGGCATCCAGTTCCCGATCGCCGAGAGCTACATGGAGATCGAGGCGGCGAACCTGATGCGCTACAAGGCCGCCGCGCTCTTCGATGAGAAGAAGCCCTGCGGCGCCGAGGCGAACATGGCCAAGCACCTCGCCGCGAAGGCCTCCTGGGAGGCGGGCAACGTCTGCCTGCAGACCCACGGCGGCTTCGGCTTCGCGGCCGAGTACGACGTGGAGCGCAAGTTCCGCGAGACGCGGCTCTACCTCGTCGCTCCGATCTCGACCAACCTGATCCTCTCCCACCTCGCCGAGCACGTCCTAGGTCTGCCCAGGTCGTTCTAGCGGGTGGATCCCCGTTATCCCCATGCAGTGCGCGGTATCGGGCTCACCGTGCTCGCGACCGTGTGCTTCGGCTGCCTCGACACGCTGTCGAAGCTGCTGGTCGCGCACTACCCGGCGCCGGCGCTGGTGTGGCTGCGCTACCTGCTGCAGACGGTTGTCATGGCGGCGATCTTCCTGCCGCGCATGGGCACGCGCCTGCTGCGCACCACGGCGCCCGGCCTGCAGCTCCTGCGCGGCGCGTTCCTCATCGGCGCGAGCGTGATCTTCGTCCTCTCGCTCGGCCACATGCAGATCGCGGAGGCCGCCGCGATCTCGTTCGTCGCCCCGGTCCTGGTCGCGCTCGCGGGAGGCTGGCTGCTCGGCGAGCACGTGCTGCCGCGCACCTGGGTAGCGCTCGCCGCCGGCTTCTCGGGCGTGCTCCTCATCATCCAGCCCGGCGGCGCGGGC
>DASZQH010000067.1:0-30669 GCA_035549805.1 Burkholderiales bacterium | reverse complement strand
CTCCGACTCCACCGCCTTGCCGACGAACGAGACGATCTCGGCGTGCTCGCCGCGGCCGATCATGCCGAGCTCCATCACGCCCGCGATCTCCTGGCCGAAGCGCACGCAGCGCGTGCACTGGATGCAGCGGCTCATCTCCTCCGCCGCGACGAGGGGGCCGAGCTCCTTTCTCGAAACGACCCTCTTGTCCTCCTGATACCGCGAATTGCTGTCGCCGTAGCCGACCGCGAGGTCCTGGAGCTGGCACTCGCCGCCTTGGTCGCAGATCGGGCAGTCGAGCGGATGGTTGATGAGCAGGAACTCCATGACGCCGTTCTGCGCCTTCTTGGCGGCGGGCGAATGCGTCCAGACCTTCATGCCGTCGGTGACCGGCGTGGCGCACGCCGGCAGCGGCTTCGGCGCTTTCTCCACCTCGACGAGGCACATGCGGCAGTTCGCCGCGATGGAAAGCTTCTTGTGATAGCAGAAGTGCGGGACGTAGGTCCCGATCTTGTTGGTCGCGTCCATCACGGTGGCGCCGTGCGGGACCTCGACCTCGACGCCGTCGACCTGGACTTTGAGCATCAGGCTGCCTTTTCCAAGGACGGTTCGGTGTGGGCCCCGGCGCGCCCCCACCTGGGTTCTATTTCTTTTTCAACCAAGCATTTCTTCTTTTCTATGTGATGCACGAACTCATTACGGAAATGCTTGAGGAAGCTCTTCACCGGCAGCGCGGCCGCGTCGCCCAGCGCGCAGATGGTGCGGCCGGCGATGTTGTCCGCGACGTTGTCGAGGAGCGCGAGGTCTTCCATGCGCCCCTGCCCTTCCTCGATGCGGTGCACCACGCGGTAGAGCCAGCCCGTGCCTTCGCGGCACGGCGTGCACTGGCCGCAGGATTCCTCGTAGTAGAAGTAGGACAGGCGCTCGAGAGCGCGCACCATGCAGGTCGTCTCGTCCATCACGATCACCGCGCCGGAGCCGAGCATCGACCCGGCCTTGGCGATCGAGTCGTAGTCCATGTCCGTCTTCATCATGACGTCGGCCGGCAGCACCGGCATCGAGGACCCGCCCGGGATGACGGCCTTCAGCTTGTTACCCTTGCGCACGCCGCCGGCCATCTCGAGCAGCGTGGCGAAGGGCGTGCCGAGCTTCACTTCATAGTTGCCGGGACGGTTCACATGGCCCGTGACGGAGAAGAGCTTGGTGCCGCCGTTGTTCGGCTTGCCGAGCGCGAGGAAGGCCTCGCCGCCGTTGCGGATGATCCAGGGCACGGCGGCGAACGTCTCGGTGTTGTTGATCGTGGTCGGCTTGCCGTAGAGGCCGAAGCTCGCCGGGAACGGCGGCTTGAAGCGCGGCTGGCCCTTCTTGCCCTCGAGCGACTCGAGCAGCGCCGTCTCCTCGCCGCAGATGTAGGCGCCGTACCCCGGGTGCGCGTACATGTCGTAGGAAAACTCGGAGCCGAGGATGTTCCTGCCGCAGTAGCCCGCCGCGTAGGCCTCGCGCAGCGCATCCTGGTACTGCTCGTACGTCTCCCAGATCTCGCCGTGGATGTAGTTGTAGCCCGCGGTGGCGGACATGGCGTAGCCGGCGATGATCATCCCCTCGATCACGGAATGCGGGTTGTAGCGCAGCAGGTCGCGGTCCTTGCACGTGCCCGGCTCGCCCTCGTCGGAGTTGCACACCACGTACTTGGGTCCCGGGAACTGGCGCGGCATGAACGACCACTTGAGCCCGGTCGGAAAGCCGGCGCCGCCGCGGCCGCGCAGGGCGCTCTTCTTCAGCTCGTTGACGATATCCTCGGGCTTGATCTTGTCGCTCAGGATCTTCCTCAGCGCCGCATAGCCCCCGCGCGCTTCGTAGTCCTTGAGGCGCCAGTTGCTGCCATCCAGATCCTTCATCAGGATCGCGTCCGGGCCGTAGTTCAGCATCTACTTTCGCCCCAGGTCATCGATGAGCTGGTCGAGCTTCTCGTGCGTCATGTAGTCGTGCATCTTCTTGTTGTTCACCAGCACGACGGGCGCCATGGCGCAGGCGCCCATGCACTCCCCTTCCTTCAGCGTGAAGTGCCCGTCCGGCGTGGTCTCGTTGAAGCCGATGCCGAGCTTCCTGCGCAGGTGGTCGGCCGCGTCGAGCGAGCCCTGCAGGCCGCACGGCAGGCAGGTGCAGATCGTGAGCTTGTACTTGCCGGTCGGCTGCCGGTTGTACATGTTGTAGAAGGTGGCGACCTCGTAGACCGCCACCGGCGGCATGCCGAGGTACTGCGCGACAAAATCCATCGTCTCGTTCGACAGCCAGCCCTTCTCGTCCTGGGCGATGATGAGCGCGCTCATCACCGCGGAGTCCTTGCGGTCCGCCGGATACTTGGCGATTTCCCTGTCTATTTTTTCCAGCGAAGAAGAAGACAAAGTCATCGATCGATCTCTCCGAACACGATGTCCTGCGTGCCGATGATCGCCACCGCGTCCGCGATCATGTGGCCGCGCGCCATCTCGTCGAGCGCCGCGAGGTGCGGGAAGCCGGGGGCGCGGATCTTCAGCCGGTAGGGCTTGTTGGCGCCGTCCGAGACCAGGTAGATGCCGAACTCGCCCTTCGGATGCTCGACCGCCGCGTAGCACTCCCCTTCGGGCACGTGCATGCCCTCGGTGAAGAGCTTGAAGTGGTGGATCAGCTCTTCCATGTTCATCTTCATGTCGCCGCGCGAGGGCGGTGCGACCTTGTGGTTGTCCACCATCACCGGGCCGGGATTCGCGCGCAGCCAGGCAATGCACTGCCGGATGATGCGGTTCGACTGGCGCATCTCCTCGACGCGCACGAGATAGCGGTCGTAGCAGTCGCCGTTCTTGCCCACCGGCACGTCGAACTCCATCCGGTCGTAGACCTCGTAGGGCTGCTTCTTGCGCAGGTCCCAGGCGATGCCGGAGCCGCGCAGCATCGGCCCGCTGAAGCCGAGCGCCAGCGCGCGCTCGGGCGTGACCACGCCGATGCCGACCGTGCGCTGCTTCCAGATGCGGGTCTCGGTGAGCAGCGTTTCGTAGTCGTCGACGTACGCCGGGAAGCGGCGCGTGAAGTCCTCGAGGAAATCGAGCAGCGAGCCCTGCCGGTTCTCGTTCAGCCGCCCGATCTCGGCCGCGTTCTTCATCTGCGAGGCCTGGTACTGCGGCATCGCATCGGGCAGGTCGCGGTACACCCCGCCGGGCCGGTAGTAAGCGGCATGCATGCGCGCGCCCGACACCGCCTCGTAGGCGTCCATCAGGTCTTCGCGCTCGCGGAAGCAGTAGAGGAAGATCGTCATCGCGCCGATGTCGAGGCCGTGCGCGCCGAGCCACAGGAGGTGGTTCAGCAGGCGCGTGATCTCGTCGAACATGACGCGGATGTACTTCGCGCGCTCCGGAATCTCGATGCCGAGCAGCTTCTCGATCGCCATCACGTAGGCGTGCTCGTTGCACATCATCGAGACGTAGTCGAGCCGGTCCATGTACGGCACCGACTGGATGAACGTCTTGTGCTCCGCCAGCTTCTCCGTCGCCCGGTGCAGCAGGCCGATGTGCGGGTCGGCGCGCTGGATGACCTCGCCGTCGAGCTCGAGGACCAGGCGCAGCACGCCGTGCGCGGCGGGGTGCTGCGGGCCGAAGTTCAGCGTGTAGTTGCGGATTTCCGGCATCTACTTCTGCTCCGCGTAGTGCTTTTCGCGGACGATGCGCGGCGTGACTTCGCGCGGGTCGATCGTCACCGGCTGGTAGATCACCCGCTTCTGCTCGGGGTCGTAGCGCATCTCGACGTGCCCGGAGAGCGGAAAGTCCTTGCGGAACGGGTGGCCGACGAAGCCGTAGTCGGTGAGGATGCGCCGCAGGTCGGGGTGCCCCTCGAACATGATGCCGTAGAGGTCGAACGCCTCGCGCTCGTACCAGTTCGCCGCGGGCCACACGTCCACCAGCGAGGCGATCACGGGGAACTCGTCGTCGGCACAGAACGCGCGCACCCGCAGGCGCCAGTTGAGCCGCGTCGACAGGAGGTGCAGGACGACCGCGAAGCGGGGCCCCTCGCGCGGCTCGTCGGCATAGGCGCCGTAGTCCATGCCGCACAGGTCGATCAGCTGCTCGAAGCCGAATGCCGGATCGCTCCTCAGCTTCTCGCAGGCCTCCCGGTAGCCGGACGCCGGGACCTCGACGGTCACCTCGTTGAGGCGCTCCTTCGGGGAGAACGCGGCGAGCGCGTCGAACAGCTTCTGCAGCCGTGGCGTCATCGCGCGATCGTGTTCGTTCTCTTGATCTTGTTCTGCAGCTGCACGATGCCGTACAGCAGCGCCTCCGCGGTCGGCGGGCAGCCGGGCACATAAACGTCGACGGGCACGATGCGGTCGCAGCCGCGCACGACCGAATACGAGTAGTGGTAGTAGCCGCCGCCGTTGGCGCAGGAGCCCATCGAGATGACCCAGCGCGGCTCGGCCATCTGGTCGTAGACCTTGCGCAGCGCCGGCGCCATCTTGTTGCACAGCGTGCCGGCGACGATCATCACGTCGGACTGGCGGGGGCTGGGGCGGAACACGATGCCGAAGCGGTCGAGGTCGTAGCGCGCCGCGCCGGCGTGCATCATCTCCACCGCGCAGCAGGCGAGGCCGAAGGTCATCGGCCAGAGCGAGCCGGTGCGCGTCCAGTTGATGACCGCGTCCAGCTTGGCGGTCACGAACCCCTGCTGCAGGACCCCGTCTACTCCCACTCGAGGGCGCCTTTCATCCACTCGTAGATGAACCCGACGACGAGGATCGTGAGAAACACCATCATGGAGGCGAAACCCGCCAGGCCGATGTCGTTGATCACGGTCGCCCAGGGGAAAAGGAACGCGATCTCGAGGTCGAACAGGATGAACAGGATCGCCACCAGGTAGTAGCGCACGTCGAACTTCATCCGCGCATCCTCGAAAGCCTCGAAGCCGCACTCGTACGGCGAGAGCTTCTCCGGGTCGGGCCGGTTCGGCGCCAGGAGCTTGCCCAGGACCATGGGCGCGACGCCGACCGCGAGGCCGACGAGGATGAACAGCAGAATGGGAAAGTATTCTGCGAGCATAGGAATCTGGTGCCCACGAGCAGACTCGAACTGCTACGGCTGTTTAGGCCACTAGCCCCTCAAGCTAGCGTGTCTACCAATTTCACCACGTGGGCGAAGACCGAATTATCCCCCAAAAGTTACTGCGGCACCTGCGGAACGCCCGCCGGCTTGCCTGATTTGTCGTCCTTTTTTTCCTCGGGCGCCGCGGCGGGTTTGTCCGCCTGCTTTTCCGCCGCCGGCTTCGGGCGCACGCGATCCACGACGCTGCCGGAGTCGCGCGGCTGGGTCGTCGCCAGATAGGCGAGCACGAGGCTCAGGATGAAGAACACGGTCGCGAGCGCAGCGGTGGCGCGCGACAGGAAGTTCGCCGAGCCGGTGGCGCCGAACAGGCTGCTCGAAGCGCCGCCGCCGAAGCCCGAGCCCATGTCCGCCCCCTTGCCGTGCTGGAGCAGCACCAGCCCGATGATGGCGAGCGCCACCAGCACGTGCACGACGATGATGATGTTGGTCCAGACCATCTATTTCCTTTCCGCCATTTTCGACCCCGCCGCCCTGCAGATGGCGAGGAAATCCTGCGCCACGAGGGACGCACCGCCGATCAATCCGCCGTCCACGTCCGGCATGGCAAAGATCGCCGCCGCGTTGTCGGGCTTCACGCTCCCGCCGTACAGGATGCGGGTGCCCTTGAAGATGCGCCGGCGGATGAACGCGTGCACCTCCTGCGCCTGCTCCGGGGTCGCCGTGCGCCCGGTGCCGATCGCCCAGACCGGCTCGTACGCCACGACGGCACCGGAGAACGCCTCGATGCCCGTGGTCGTCAGCACCTCGCCGAGCTGCCGCGACAGCACCTGCTCGGTCCGCCCCTGCTCCCGTTCCTGCAACGTCTCGCCGACGCAAAGGATCGGCACCAGCTTCGCATCCAGGGCGGCCGCGAACTTCGCCGCGACCTGCCCGTCGGTCTCGCCGTAGAGCTGGCGCCGCTCGGAATGCCCGACCAGCACGTAGCGGCATCCCCATTCCACGAGCATGCCGGCCGAAACCTCCCCGGTGTAGGCGCCCTTCGCGTGCTCGCTCACGTTCTGGGCGCCCCACGCGACCGCGCTTCCGCGCAACTGCTCCGACACTTCGCCGAGGTAGGGAAAGGGGACGCAGACCGCGCATTCCACGCCCGCCAGGCCCGCGATTCCCGACTGCACCGCCTCGAGCAAGGCGCGATTTCCGGTCCGGCTGCCGTTCATCTTCCAGTTACCGGCAACCAGCCGCTCTCTCGTCATCCCGCGCGTCATCCGTAAAACGTTGAATTTTACTGCATTCGGACTTTCTCGACCGCCTCGCGCACGCTCATCCCGGCGCGGATTCCGAGCGCGAGCGCCGGACCATTTGCCGTCGCGATCGTGCCGGACGCCCAAACCGAGCGCGCGTCCCCGATGCGGGCGCTCTGCCCGTCTACCGCGGCGGCCGGGATCCCGCGCACCTCCAGCACGGGCAGGCGGGAGCAATCGCCTCCCCCGCTGTGAAACACCGCCAGCGCCGCCCTGATGGGGAGGGCCGTTTCCGGGCGGCCCCCATGCAGCGACGCGTGCGAGCCGATGACGAGGATCCGGCCCTCGTCGCCGGGCTCCAGCTGGCCGATCGAATCGCATCCGAGCACGCCCGGCGCGAGCGGATGCCGGCCTTGCTCGTCCGGTGGAGGAAGCGCGGGCCGCGCCAGAGGTGCCGCGAGAAGCCGGACCGCGGCATCGTGGCAACGCTGGCCGGACGCGACGCCGCAGCCGGCGGCGATCGCGTTGCAGCGGCTGATCGCCCCGCGCGCCAGGACGTCGGCGCCGTCGCCGATGCGCGCGGTGGCGTGGTGGACCGCCGCCGCGGCGACGCCGGCCGACTCGAGGAGCGCGAGCCCGGCGACGCCCGCTTCGTCGCGGCCGAGACCGGCATCGTGGAAGATGACCGCCCGCACGCCCGCACGGGCAGCGTAGAGGGCCGCTACCCGCCCGCCATGCGAGCCCGTGACGAGCACTGCACCGGCGACGCCGTCGAGTTCTGTGACGCTATCAGCCGTGATGATCAGGGCGCGGACCCCGAAGCGTCACAAAGCACCGTTACAGTGGGAACGCTGCTGCACCGTGGAGATGCTCGATCGCCGAGCGTGCGCCGATAGCACGCCGGGGTCGACATGCTCCATCGTGCGGCGCCTAGCCGGCAGCCTGCTTCACCGCCGCGACGATCGCCGCGGCCGCGGACTCGATCGCCTCGCGCGGCTCCCCTTCCACCATCACCCGCAGCACCGGCTCGGTTCCCGAGGCGCGCAGCAGGATGCGTCCCCTGCCGTTCAGCGCCTGCTCGGCGCTTCGCTGCGCGCTCGCGATGGACGCGTGCGCCTTCCAGTCGAAGCCGCGCGGCACCTCGACGTTCTTCAGGACCTGCGGGTACATGACGAGGTCCGCGGTGAGGCTCGCCAGCGTGCCGCCCGACTCGCGCACCGCGCACAGCACCTGCAGCGCGGACACGATGCCGTCGCCGGTCGTGTGCTTGTCGAGGCAGATGAGGTGGCCGGAGTTCTCGCCGCCGAGCTGCCAGCCTTTTTCCCGCAGGAGCTCCAGCACGTAGCGGTCGCCGACCCGGGCGCGCGCGAATGCGATGCCCATGCGCGCCATCGCGTTCTCGAACGCGAGGTTCGTCATCAGGGTGCCCGCGACGCCCGGCACCTTCTCGCGGCCGGCGCGGTGCTTCGCGACGGCATAGAGGAGCTCGTCGCCGTCGTAGATGCGCCCTTCCCCGTCCACCATCAGGACGCGGTCGGCATCGCCGTCGAGGGCAATGCCGAAATCGGCGCCCAGCTTCTTCACCTCCGCGACCAGGTTCTTCGGCGCCGTCGCCCCGTATCCGTCGTTGATGTTGGTGCCGTCGGGCTTGACGCCGATCGCGGACACGTCGGCGCCGAGCTCGTGGAACACGCTCGGCGCGATCGCCCAGGCCGCGCCGTGGGCGCAGTCGACGACGATCTTCATCCCCTTGAGGTGCAGCTCGTTGGGGAAGGTCGACTTGCAGAACTCGATGTAGCGCGCGCCCGCGTCCTCGCGCCGCCGCACCCGGCCGAGCTTCGCGGCCTCGTTGCAGCCCATGGGCTTGTCGAGCTCCGCCTCGATCGCGGCCTCGATGCGGTCCGGCAGCTTGAAGCCGTCGCCCGAGAAGAACTTGATGCCGTTGTCGTGGTAGGGGTTGTGCGAGGCGCTGATCACGACGCCGGCGGAAAGCCGCAGGGCGCGCGTGAGGTAGGCCACCGCCGGCGTGGGCACCGGGCCGGTCATGTGCACGTCCACGCCCGCCGCCGAGAACCCGGCCTCGAGCGCGGACTCGACCATGTAGCCCGAGATGCGCGTGTCCTTGCCGATCAGGACCGCCGGATGCGCTTCGCGCGTGGACAGGATCTTTCCCGCCGCATAGCCGAGGCGCATGACGAAGTCGGGCGTCATCGGGCTCCGCCCGACCGTTCCGCGCACGCCGTCCGTCCCGAAGTATTTCCGCGTCATGCAGACTCCATCGCTTCCCAGACACGCACCACGTCGCGCGTCTCGCGCACGTCGTGCACCCTCAGTATTCTCGCCCCGCCCTGCAAGGACAGCAAAGCCATCGCGAGGCTCGCCGCGAGCCGCTCGTCCGCCGCCCGCCCGGTGATCTTGCCGAGGGAGGACTTGCGCGACCAGCCGGCCAGCAGCGGCGCGTCCAGCGACGCGAACGCCGGCAGTGCCTTCAGCAGCGCGAGATTGTGCTCCAGGGCCTTGCCGAAGCCGAACCCCGGATCGACCACGATGCGCTCCGCCGCGATTCCCGCTTCCAGGCAGGCCCGCTTGCGGTCCCCGAGGAACCCCCGGACTTCCGCGACGACGTCATCGTAGCGGGGCGCCTGTTGCATCGTCGCCGGATCACCCTTCTTGTGCATGAGGCAGACGGCGCAGTCCGAGCCCGCCACCGCTTCCATCGCCCCGGGCCCGGCAAGCGCCTCGACGTCGTTGATCATCGACGCGCCGAAATCGAGCGCAGCCCGCATGACCGCCGGATCGCGCGTATCCACCGAGACCGGCATGTCGCGCAGCTGGCGGACCACGGGCAGCACCCGTCGCAGCTCTTCCTCCGTGCTCACCGGTGCCGCGCCGGGGCGGGTCGACTCGCCGCCGACGTCGAGGATGTCGGCGCCTTCCTGCGCCAGCTCGATGGCGTGCGCAACGGCCGCTTCCGCGGTCTCGAACCGGCCGCCATCGGAGAATGAATCGGGCGTGACGTTGACCACGCCCATGATCAGCGGCCGGCCGAGGTCGAAAAAAAATCTCCCGCACCGGAGGCCGGGAGATTTCGTGATGGGGGAACCCTTAGGCGGCAGGCGTCGGTGCGGCCGCGCCCTCGGTCCCGCTCGGGCCGACGGGGGGCTTCGCGGCGCTCTGCGAGCCGGTCGGCTTCGGCGGCCGCGGCGGCTTGCCTTCCATGATGTCGCTGATCTGGTCGGCGTCGATCGTCTCCCACTCGAGCAGCGCCTTGGTCATCGCCTCGACCTTGTCGCGGTTCTCCTCGATGATCTTGCGCGCGGCGCGGTACTGCTGGTCGATGATGCGTCGGATCTCGGCGTCGACCTTCTGCATCGTCGCCTCCGACACGCTCTTGTGCGTGGTGACGGAGCGGCCGAGGAACACCTCGCCCTCGTTCTCGCCGTAGACCATGGTCCCGAGCTCGTCGGACATGCCCCACTGCGTGACCATGCGGCGCGCGATCTCGGTCGCGCGCTCGAAGTCGTTCGAGGCGCCGGTGGTCATCTGGTGCATGAACACTTCCTCGGCGATGCGACCGCCGAACAGCACCGCGATCATGCTGAGCAGGCGCGTGCGGTCCTGGCTGTAGCGATCCTCGGTGGGCAGCTGCATCGTCACGCCCAGCGCGCGGCCGCGCGGGATGATCGTCACCTTGTGCACCGGGTCGGTCTTGGGAAGCATGCGCGCCACGATGGCGTGGCCCGACTCGTGGTAGGCGGTGTTGCGGCGCTCCTCCTCGGGCATGACCATCGAACGGCGCTCGGCGCCCATGATGATCTTGTCCTTGGCGCGCTCGAAGTCGTCCATGTCGACGAGGCGCTTGCTCTGCCGCGCCGCAAAGAGCGCGGCCTCGTTCACCAGGTTGGCGAGGTCCGCCCCCGAGAAGCCGGGGGTGCCGCGCGCGATGATGTCCGGCTTCACGTCCGGCGCGATCGGCACCTTGCGCATGTGCACCTTGAGGATTTCCTCGCGGCCGCGGATGTCCGGCAGCGGCACGACGACCTGGCGGTCGAAGCGGCCCGGGCGCAGCAGCGCCGGGTCGAGCACGTCCGGCCGGTTGGTCGCGGCGATGACGATCACGCCCATCGTCGCCTCGAAGCCGTCCATCTCGACGAGGAGCTGGTTCAGGGTCTGCTCGCGCTCGTCGTTGCCGCCGCCGAGGCCCGCGCCGCGCTGGCGGCCGACCGCGTCGATCTCGTCGATGAACACGATGCACGGCGCATGCTTCTTCGCCTGCTCGAACATGTCGCGCACGCGCGCGGCGCCGACGCCGACGAACATCTCGACGAAATCGGAGCCGGAGATGGAGAAGAACGGCACCTTCGCCTCGCCCGCGATCGCGCGCGCGAGGAGCGTCTTGCCCGTGCCGGGCGAGCCCACCATCAGCACGCCGCGCGGGATGCGCCCGCCGAGCTTCTGGAACTTGGTCGGGTCGCGCAGGAAGTCGACCAGCTCGGCCACTTCCTCCTTGGCTTCCTCGCACCCCGCGACGTCGGCGAAGGTCACGGTGTTGGTGGACTCGTCGAGCATGCGCGCGCGCGACTTGCCGAACGAGAACGCGCCGCCGCGCCCGCCGCCCTGCATCTGGCGCATGAAGAAGATCCACACGCCGATGAGGAGCAGCATCGGGAACCAGGAGACGAAGATGTTCATGAGGAGCGACGGCTCCTCTTCCGGCTTCGCCTCGACCTTCACGCCGTACTTGAGCAGGTCGGAAACGAGCCAGATGTCGCCGGGCGAGTAGCTGGTGACGCGCTTGCCCTCGACGGTCTGCGCCTTGAGCTGGCGGCCCTCGATCGTGACCTTGGCGATGCGCCCGGCCTTCACCTCTTCGAGGAACTGGGAATACTCCATCGGCGCCTGCGCGGCCTGACGGGTATTGAACTGGTTGAACACGGTCATCAACACCAGCCCGATGACGAGCCAGATGACCAGGTTCTTGAGCATATTGTTCAAGGAGCCACTCCTATGGACCGAGAGGGGATACTGCGCGGCAAGGATCTGATCTTACGTGGTTTTGCCACTCTTCAACAGACTCCTGGCGACGACATAAGTTTCCGCGGATTCGCCCCGCGAAGCCGCGGGCTTGACGACCTTCACCTTGGAGAACGCGCCTTTCAAGCGCTTCATCAGGTCCTCGAAGGCCTCGCCCTGGAATGCCTTGACGACGAAAACGCCTTCCGGCTTCAAGGCCTTGGCGCAGAAGTCGATCGCCGAGCCGGAAAGCTCGAGCGCCCGCGCCTGGTCGACGAGGGGGATGCCCGACAGGTTCGGCGACACATCGGAGAGGACTGCATCCGCCTGCGCGCCCCGGAGGCTTTCGATGAGGAGGTCGTCCCTGAAGTCGGCCCGGAGGACCGTTACTCCAGAAATGGGGTCCATCGGCAGCAAATCAATGGCAAAAACGCGTCCTTTCGGCCCGACCTTCTGCGCTGCGACCTGCGACCAGCCGCCGGGCGCCGCCCCGAGGTCGACGATGGTCATCCCGGGCTTGAGCAGGCGCTCCTGGTCGTTCAATTCCAAAAGCTTGAATGCCGCGCGCGAGCGGTAGCCCTGCTCCTTCGCCTTGCGCACGTACGGATCGGTGACATGACGCCGGAGCCACTGCTTGCTCGACTTGGCCATGCGTGAATGATAATCGCGCGTGCCCCGCGCCCTGCCGGTCGTCCCGGTCCTCTTCTTCACCACCACGACCCAGGCGCTCGCGACGCTCGGCATCCTCGCGCTGGCGGCCGTCGCGCCGCGCGCTGCGCAGGAGCTCGGGATCAGCGCCGCGCTCGTCGGCTACCAGGTCGCGCTGTCGTTCTTCGGCGGGATGCAGACGGCGCTCTTCGGCGGGGGGTTCGTGCGCCGCCTCGGCGCGGCGCGCACCAGCCAGCTCGCCCTCTGGCTCATCGGCGCGGGCGCGGCGCTGTCCGCGCTCGGCTCGCTCGCCACGCTCGCCGCCGGCGCGCTCGTGATGGGCTGGGGCTACGGCGTCACCAATCCCGCCGCCTCCCACCTGCTGTCGCGCGCCCCCACGACGCGCAACATGAACCTGATCTTCTCGATCAAGCAATGCGGCGTGCCGCTCGGCGCGATGCTCGCCGGCTTCCTCATGCCGCCGATCACGCTCTGGGCGGGCTGGCGGGCCGCGCTCTTCGCCTGCGCGGTGATGTCGGTCGCCTTCAGCCTGTTCCTCCAGCCGCGGCGGTCCGTGTGGGACGACGACCGCGACGAAGCCGCGCGGCTGTTCGCCAGCCCGCTCGCCAGCCTCTCGCTCATCTGGGGCAACAAGGTGCTGCGCTGGCTCGCGCTCTGCTCGTTCCTCTACTCGGCAGTGCAGCTCTGCCTCTCGGGCTTTCTCGTCACGTTCCTCGTCGAGGAGGTCCACCTGCAGCTCGTGCTGGCGGGGACGCTGCTCGCCGTTACCCACGCCGCCGGCGCGGCGGGCCGCCTCGTGTGGGGCTGGATCGCCGACCGGCTGCGCTCGGGCACGCTCGCCCTCATCCTCAATGGCGTCGTCGGCGTCCTGGGCGCGCTCGCGACGGCGGCGATGGCTCCCGGCTGGCCGGCCTGGGCGATCGCGCTCGCCGGCGCGATCTTCGGCTTCAGCTCGATCGGCTGGAACGGGGTATTCATGGCAGTGATCGCGCGCCAGGCGCCGCGCGACATCGGCGCCGCGACCGGCGGCAGCCTCTTCTTCACCTACGCCGGCGTGGTGATCGTTCCCTCGCTCTTCGCCCAGCTCCACGAGCGGGCCGGCATGTCCTATGGTTCCGGATTCGGACTGCTCGCGCTCCTCACCGCCGCCGGGGTGGGCTGCCTCGCGATGGCGCGCCGCCACGTCGTCAATAGAATGTGACCATGCTCACTTCCCGGGAACGCAAGGCGCTCAAGGCGAAGGCCCACAGCCTCGAGCCGCTCGTGCTGATCGGCGGCAAGGGGTTGACCGACGCCGTGGTCGCCGAGGTGGACTTCGCCCTGAAAGCGCACGAGCTCATCAAGGTGCGCGCCCCCGGGCTGGAGCGCGACGACCGCGACCGCGCCTTCACCGAGATCTGCGCCCGCACTGGCGCGGACCTCGTCCAGCAGGTCGGCAAGGTGGCCGTCCTCTACCGAAAGAGGGTAGAACCGGAAGCCTGATGGAGCTGCGCCAGGCCGTCGGAGCCGCGGTCTACCGCTTCAAGGACCTGAAGGACCTGCTCGCCAAGGCCTCGCCGCCGCGCTCGGGCGACGTGCTCGCGGGCGTGGCGGCCGGGACCGCGGAAGAGCGCGTCGCCGCCCGCATGGCGCTGGCCGACCTCCCGCTGCGCGCGTTCCTGAGCGAATCCGTCGTTCCCTACGAAGAAGACGACGTGACCCGCCTCATCGTCGACCAACACGACGCGGCCTCCTTCGAGCCGCTGAGCGCCTTCACCGTCGGCGAGTTCCGGGAATGGCTGCTCTCGGACGCGACCGGCTCGGAGGCGCTCGCACGGGCGGCCCACGGGATCCAGCCCGAGATGGCGGCCGCCGCGTCCAAGCTGATGCGCAACCAGGACCTGATTTCCGTGGCGCGGAAGTGCCGGGTCGTCACGCGCTTTCGCAACACGATCGGCCTGCCCGGCCGGGTCTCCATCCGCCTCCAGCCCAATCACCCGACCGATGACGCGCGCGGCATCGCCGCCTCCATCTTCGACGGCCTGCTCTACGGCTGCGGGGACGCGGTCATCGGCATCAATCCAGCCGGCGACGGCCTCGCCGTGTTCGAGCGGCTGTGGCGCGCGCTCGACGAGCTGATCCGCCGCCTCGACATCCCGACGCAGTCCTGCGTGCTCACCCACGTCACGAACCAGATCCGCGCCATCGAGGCGGGCATGCCGCTCGACCTCGTGTTCCAGTCCATCGCCGGCACGCAGAAGGCGAACGAGAGCTTCGGGGTCACGCTCGCCCTGCTGCAGGAGGCGCGCGAAGCCGCGGCGTCCCTGAAACGGGGGAGCGTCGGCGACAACGTGATGTACTTCGAGACCGGCCAGGGCAGCGCCCTCTCCGCGGGTGCGCACCACGGCGCGGACCAGCAGACGCTGGAGGCGCGCGCGTATGGCGTCGCGCGCCATTTCGCGCCGCTGCTCACGAACAGCGTGGTGGGATTCATCGGCCCGGAATACCTGTACGACGGCAAGCAGATCGTGCGCGCTGGCCTCGAGGACCATTTCTGCGGCAAGGTCCTGGGCGTGCCGCTCGGCGTCGACGTCTGCTACACGAACCACGCCGAGGCGGACCAGGACGACATGGACACGCTCCTGACCCTGCTCGCGAGCGCCGGCGTCACGTTCGTGATGGGCGTGCCGGGCGCCGACGACGTGATGCTGAACTACCAGAGCACGTCTTTCCACGACGCCCTCTACCTGCGCAACGTGCTCGGGCACCGGCGCGCGCCGGAGTTCGAGGACTGGCTGGCGAGAATGGACCTGGTGGATGCGCACGGCCGGCTTCTTCCGCCTGCCGCGGGCAACAGGCTGCTTCTTGAAGCCGGTCGTTCCTGATCCCTGGGCTGCGCTGCGCGCGCGCACGCCGGCGCGCCTCGCGCTCGGCCGCGCCGGCGCAGGACTGCCGACCCGCCCGCTGCTCGAGCTCGGCCTCGCCCACGCGCGGGCGCGCGACGCGGTGCACCACCCGCTCGAGGTGGATCGCCTCTGCGCCGATCTCGCCGCGGCGGGCTTCGTTCCGCAGGTGGTGCGAAGCGCGGCGCAGGACCGCGGCACCTACCTCGCCCGGCCGGATCTCGGGCGGCGGCTCCGCGCGGGCGAGAAGCTCGAAGGCGAGGCCGAGATCGTCGTCGCGATCGAAGACGGTCTTTCGGCGCTCGCCGTCCAGGCGCATGCCGTGCCGCTTCTGCGCTGCCTGCCGGAGCGGTGGAAGGAAGCCCGCGTCGTGGTGGCCCTCCAGGGACGCGTGGCGCTGGGGGACGAGATCGGCGAGCGGATGAAGGCGAGGCTCGTCGCAGTCCTGATCGGCGAGCGCCCCGGCCTGTCCTCCCCGGACAGCCTCGGGATCTACCTCACGTGGGCGCCGAAAGTCGGGCGCACGGACGCGGAGCGCAACTGCATCTCCAATGTCCGGCCGCAGGGACTGGGCTACGCGGAGGCGGCGAGGAAGCTCGACTGGCTCGCCGCGGCGGCGCTGGCGCGCGGCCAGAGCGGCGTGGCCCTCAAGGACTACTCGTAGCGGACGTCGAGGATCTCGTAGCGCTTCAGGCCGCCCGGCGTCTGCACCTCGACCGACTCGCCGGACTCCTTGCCGATGAGGGCGCGCGCGATGGGCGAGCTCACGGAGATGCGTCCCGCCTTAATGTCGGCCTCGTCGTCGCCGACGATCTGCCAGGTCGCCTTCTCGCCGCCGCTCTCCTCGACCTCGACCGTGGCGCCGAACACGCAGCGGCCGTCGGCGTCCACCAGCTTCGGGTCGATGACCTGCGCATTGGCGAGCTTCGCCTCCACCTCGGAGATGCGGCCCTCGATGAAGCCCTGCTTCTCCCGCGCGGCGTCGTACTCCGCGTTCTCGGACAGGTCGCCATGCGCGCGCGCTTCCGCGATCGCGGTGATCACGCTGGGACGCTCGACCGTCTTCAGGCGGTGGAGCTCCTCGCGCAGGAGCTCGGCGCCGCGCTTCGTCATCGGGGTTTTCGGCATGGGGGGATGTTACTGCACGCGCGCGGGAAGCCCGCTCAGCTTCCCGTGCAGGTCCTGCAGCCGGTACGGCTCGAGCTCCGCCAGGTGCTTCATGCCCATGCACGCCGCCTTCGCCCCGGCCACCGTGGTGTAGTACGTCACGCGGCGCGCGAGCGCGGTGATGCGGATTGCCCGGGAGTCCGACGCCGAGGTGCGTGTCGCATCGGTCGTGTTCAGGATGAAGCTCACGTCGCCGTTCTTGATCATGTCGACGATGTGCGGGCGGCCTTCGGCCACCTTGTTGACCTTGGTGACCTCGATGCCGCTCGCCTGGATGGTGTCGGCGGTGCGCCCGGTCGCGAGCAGCGTGAAGCCGAGCGCCTTCAGGTCGCGCGCCACCTGGACCGCGGCCGCCTTGTCGGGATCGCGCACGCTGAGGAACGCCCGGCCGCCGCGCGGCAGCTTGACGCCCGCGGCGAGCTGCGACTTCACGAACGCCTCGCCGAAGGTCTGGCCGACGCCCATCACCTCGCCGGTCGATTTCATCTCGGGGCCGAGGATCGGGTCGACCCCGGGGAACTTGGTGAACGGGAACACCGCCTCCTTGACCGAGAAGTACGGCGGCCGCACCTCCGCGGTCACGCCCTGCTCGGCGAGGGATCTTCCGGCCATGCAGCGCGCGCCGATCATGGCGAGCGGCAGGCCGATCGCCTTGGACACGTAGGGCACGGTACGCGAAGCGCGCGGGTTGACCTCGAGGACGTAGATGCGGTCCTGCTGGATCGCGTACTGGACGTTCATCAGCCCGACCACTTTCAGCGCCTTCGCCATCACCTCGGTCTGGCGGCGCAGCTCCGCCTCCATCTCCTTCGACAGCGAATGCGGCGGCATGCAGCACGCGGCATCGCCCGAATGGACGCCGGCCTGCTCGACGTGCTCCATGATCCCGCCGATGAAGACCTGCTGGCCGTCGGACACGCAATCGACGTCCACCTCGATGGCGTCCGAGAGATAGCGGTCGATGAGCACCGGCGAGTCGTTGGAAACCTTCACGGCCTCGCGCATGTAGCGCTCGAGATCGGCCTTCCAGTGCACGATCTCCATCGCCCGGCCGCCCAGCACGTAGCTGGGGCGCACCACGACCGGATAGCCGATCTCCTCGGCGAGCCGGATCGCGTCTTCGGCCGAGCGCGCGGTGCGGTTGGGCGGCTGCAGGAGCTTCAGCTCGTGCACCAGCTTCTGGAAGCGCTCGCGGTCCTCCGCCACGTCGATGGACTCGGCGCTGGTGCCGATGATGGGGACCCCCGCCTCCGCGAGGTCGCGCGAGAGCTTGAGCGGCGTCTGGCCGCCGTACTGCACGATCACGCCCCAGGGCTTCTCCTTGGCGACGATCTCGAGCACGTCCTCGAGCGTGAGCGGCTCGAAATAGAGGCGGTCGGAGGTGTCGTAGTCGGTCGACACCGTCTCCGGGTTGCAGTTGACCATGATGGTCTCGAAGCCGTCCTGGCGCAGGGCGAGCGACGCGTGCACGCAGCAATAGTCGAACTCGATGCCCTGGCCGATCCGGTTCGGCCCGCCGCCCAGCACGACGACCTTCTTCCGGTCCGTCGGCTCCGCCTCGCACTCCTCCTCGTAGGTGGAGTACATGTAGGCCGTGCGCGTGGCGAACTCGGCGGCGCACGTGTCGACGCGCTTGTACACCGGCCGGATGCCCAGCTGGTGGCGCTTCGCCCGCACTTCCCGCTCGGTCGTATTGAAGAGGTAGCCGAGGCGGCGGTCCGAGAAGCCCTTGCGCTTGAGCATCCGCAGCGTCTCGCCGTCGATCTCCGCGAGCTTCTTGTCGTCGAGCTCCATCTCGAGCTGGACGATCTCCTGGATCTGGTCGAGGAACCACGGGTCGATGTGCGTGAGGCGATGCACCTCCTCCGCCGTGAAGCCGTTCTCGAACGCGTCGCCGACGTACCAGATGCGCTCCGGACCGGGCTCGCCGAGCTCGCGCTCCAGGGTCTCCCGGTCGCGGGTGCGCTGGTTCAGGCCGTCGACGCCGACCTCGAGGCCGCGCAGCGCCTTCTGGAACGATTCCTGGAAAGTGCGGCCGATCGCCATCACCTCGCCCACCGACTTCATCTGCGTGGTGAGCCGGTCGTTCGCCTGCGGGAACTTCTCGAACGCGAAGCGCGGCACCTTGGTGACGACGTAGTCGATGGTCGGCTCGAACGACGCCGGCGTCGCGCCGCCGGTCACGTCGTTGGCGATCTCGTCCAGGGTATAGCCGATGGCGAGCTTCGCCGCGACCTTGGCGATCGGGAAGCCGGTCGCCTTGGAGGCGAGCGCGCTCGAGCGCGACACCCGCGGGTTCATCTCGATGACGACCATGCGGCCGTCCTTCGGGTTGATCGCGAACTGCACGTTCGAGCCGCCGGTGTCGACGCCGATCTCGCGCAGCACCGCCACCGAGGCGTCGCGCATGATCTGGTACTCCTTGTCCGTCAGCGTCTGCGCCGGCGCGACGGTGATCGAGTCGCCGGTGTGCACGCCCATCGGGTCGAGGTTCTCGATCGAGCAGACGATGATGCAGTTGTCCTTGCGGTCGCGCACCACCTCCATCTCGGACTCTTTCCAGCCGATCAGCGACTCCTCGATGAGCAGCTCGCCCGTCGGCGAGGCCTCGAGGCCGCGCTCGCAGATGGTGACGAACTCCTCCCTGTTGTACGCGATCCCGCCGCCCGAGCCGCCGAGCGTGAACGAGGGCCGGATCACCACCGGGAAGCCGAGCGCGGCCTGCACCTGCAGGGCTTCCTCCATCGAATGCGCGAGCGCCGAGCGCGCCGAGGCGAGGCCGATCTTCGTCATCGCCTTCTTGAACTTCTCGCGGTCCTCGGCCTTGTCGATCGCCTCGCGGGAGGCGCCGATCATCTCGACGCCGAACTTCTCCAGCACGCCCTCGCGCGCGAGGTCGAGCGCGCAGTTGAGCGCGGTCTGCCCGCCCATCGTGGGCAGCAGCGCGTCCGGGCGCTCCTTCTCGATGACGCGAGCGACGGTCTGCCACGTCACCGGCTCGATGTAGGTCGCGTCCGCCATCTGCGGGTCGGTCATGATCGTCGCCGGGTTCGAGTTCACTAGGATCACCCGGTAGCCCTCCGCGCGCAGCGCCTTGCAGGCCTGCGCGCCCGAGTAGTCGAACTCGCACGCCTGCCCGATGACGATCGGCCCCGCGCCGATGATCAGGATGCTCTTCAGGTCGTTACGCTTTGGCATCTACGCCTTGCTGTCCGCCATCATCTTGGCGAACCGGTCGAAGAGGTAGCCGATGTCGTGCGGCCCGGGGCTCGCCTCCGGATGCCCCTGGAAGCAGATCGCCGGCCGGTCGGTGCGCGCCATGCCCTGCAGCGAGCCGTCGAAGAGCGACACGTGCGTCGGCTTCAGGTTGGCGTTCAGCGAGGCGGGATCGACCGCGAAGCCGTGGTTCTGGCTCGTGATCACGACCTTGCCGGTTTCCAGGTCCTTCACCGGGTGATTCGCGCCGTGGTGGCCGAACTTCATCTTCATCGTCTTCGCGCCCGACGCGAGCCCCATGAGCTGGTGCCCGAGGCAGATGCCGAACACGGGAATCCGCGTCGCATCCAGGATCTCGTTGATCGCTTCGATGGCGTAGTCGCAGGGCTCAGGATCGCCCGGGCCGTTCGACAGGAATACCCCGTCGGGCTTGAGGCGCAGCGCGTCCTTGGCCGCCGCCTGCGCCGGCAGCACCGTCACGCGCGCCCCGCGATCGACCAGCATGCGCAGGATGTTGCGCTTGATGCCGTAGTCGTACGCGACGACGTGGAAGCTGGGATTCTCGAGCCGGCGGTAGCCGACGCCGCGCTCCCAGCTCCCTTCCAGCCACTCGTAGGGCCGGTCGGTCGTCACCACCTTGGCGAGGTCCATGCCGGCCAGGCCGGGGAACGACCTTGCCTTCTGCAGCGCGAGCTCGACGTCGACCTCGCCGGCCATCAGGCACCCGCTCTGCGCCCCCTTGGTGCGCAGGATGCGCGTGAGGCGCCGCGTGTCGATGTCCGCGATCGCCGGAATGCCTTGCTTGCGGAGGTAGGCGCCGAGATCGCCCTGGGCCCGCCAGTTCGAATGCAGGCGCGGCAGGTCGCGGATCACGAGGCCCGCGGCATGCACGCTCGCCGCCTCGTGGTCTTCCTCGTTGACGCCGGTATTGCCGATATGGGGATAGGTCAGCGTGACGATCTGCCGGCAGTAGGAGGGGTCGGTGAGGATCTCCTGATAGCCGGTCATCGCCGTGTTGAAGACGACTTCGCCGATCGTGGTTCCGGGGGCGCCTATCGAGCGGCCGCGAAACACCGATCCGTCGGCGAGAACCAGCACGGCGGCGTCTGTTTTGGCTGTCATTTGGAGCGGATGCGAAAAGCGGGAAAGGCTTTTGGCCTCTCCCGCTTCATTGAAGTCGAGATTATACGCGCTTCGCGCGCCGCGCGCGAGCCTTGCCGCTACTTCAAACCAAGCACGTCGGCCATATCGTAGACGCCGGCAGGCCGGCCGCGCAGCCACTTTGCCGCGCGGACCGCGCCGCTCGCGTAGGTCATGCGGCTCTGCGAGCGCACGACCAGCTCCAGGCGCTCCCCGATGCCGGCGAACATCACCGTGTGCTCCCCGACGATGTCCCCGCCGCGGACCGCATGGAAGCCGATCTCCCGGCCGGTGCGCTCGCCGACGTCGCCCTGCCGCCCGTGCACCGCGGTCTCGGCCAGCCGGCGACCGGTGGCGAGCGCGGCGATCTCGCCGAGCCGCAGCGCCGTGCCCGAAGGCGCGTCGACCTTTTGGCGGTGATGCGCCTCGACGATCTCGATGTCGAAGCCTTCGCCGAGGGCGCGCGCCGCGGTATCCACCAGCTTGAACAGGACGTTGACGCCGACCGCGAAATTGGGCGAGAACGCGATCGCGATGCGCTGCCCGGCCTCCCGGATCGCCTGCAGCTGCGGCGGCGCGAAGCCGGTGGTGCCGATCACCATCGCCCGCCCGTGCCGCACGCAGGCCTCGAGGTGGCGCAGCGTGCCCTCGGGCCGGGTGAAATCGATCAGCGCTTCGCAGGCCCGCACCGCCGCGTCCACGTCGGCGCCCACCGTGACCCCGCCGGCGGGCTGGCCGAGGGCGGCGCTCCCGGGAGCGTCGAGGGCCGCGGCGAGCGACAGCCCGCCGTCCGCCTGGATGGCCTCGATGAGCGAGCGACCCATGCGCCCGCCCGCGCCGGCGACGGCGAGCTTCATTTCTTCGCCACCACGTCGCCGTCGAGCCGGGCGAGCTTGCCGTCGCTGAAGTGCACGATCAGCTTGCGCTGCTCGCGCGATCCGCCGCCCTGCGGCTCCCGCCAGTAGACGTAGTCCCAGCGGTCGGCATGGAAGATGTCGGTGAGCAGCGGCGTGCCAAGGGCGAGGCGCACCTCTTCCTTGCTCATTCCCGGCGTCAGGCGCGCCACCATGTCCTGCGTCACGTAGTTGCCCTGCTGGATCTCCATGCGGTACGGCGTGATGCCCGGGATGTTCGGCACGCCGCAGCCGGAAAGCAGCGCGACCGCAGCGAGAAAAGCGGCTTTTTGCATGGGCATATAATGACAGCCCGATGAGCACGCTGCAAAGCCTGAAGGACAGCGGCCTCAAGGCGACGCTGCCGCGCAGGAAGATTCTCGAGCTCTTCGAGGCGAGCAAGGTGCGCCACCTCTCGGCCGAGGACGTGTACAAGTCGCTCCTCGGCGAAGGCATCGACGTCGGCCTCGCCACGGTGTACCGCGTGCTCACGCAGTTCGAGCAGGCCGGGCTGCTCTCGCGGCAGAATTTCGAGCACGGCAAGGCGGTGTTCGAGCTGAACCAGGGCGGCCACCACGACCACCTCGTGTGCCTGCAGTGCGGCCGCGTCGAGGAGTTCTACGACGCGGACATCGAGAAGCGGCAGAACCAGGTCGCCACCAAGCGCGGCTTCGAGCTGCGCGGGCACTCCCTCGCGCTGTACGCGGACTGCACCAAGCGCGACTGCCCGCACCGCAAGGCGCTGGGCCGCAGCTAGCCGGCGTCGAGCAGCTCGGCGGCGTGCCTGCGCGCCGTGGCGGCCGCCCCGCCGAGCATGCGCGCCAGCTCCGCGATGCGCGCCTCGCGATCGAGGCGCGACACCTGCACCGCCAGCTTGCCGCGCGCCGCCGACTTGGCGACGGACCATTGCGCGTCGGCTTGCGCAGCCACCTGCGGGAGGTGCGTCACGCACAGGACCTGCCGCTCCTTGCCGAGGCGGCGCAAGGACTTGCCGATGACCTCCGCGACGGCGCCGCCCATCCCGGCGTCGACTTCGTCGAACACGAGCGTGGCCACCGGCGAGGATTTCGCCGCGACGAGCTGGATCGCGAGGCTGATGCGCGACAGCTCGCCGCCCGAGGCGACTTTCGCGAGCGGCCGCAACGGCAGGCTCGGGTGCGACGCGACCTGGAACTCGATCTCCTCGGCGCCCGCGGCACCCGGCTCCGCGAGCGGCGACAACGCGATCGAGAACTTGCCGCCCGCCATCGCGAGCTGCTGCATGGCCGCGGTCACGGCCTTGGACAAGGCTTGCGCGGCGCTGCGCCGCTTCGCGCTCAGCTTCTCCGCGAGCGCCTCGTAGCGGCCGCGCGCCGCCGCGACCTCGCGCTGCATGGCCTGCGAATCGCCCGCCAGCGCAAGCTCGGCGAGGCGCTTTTCCACCTGCTCCCGCTTCTCCGGCAGCGCGTCCGGGGGGACCCGGAACTTGCGCCCCGCGGCGTGCAGCGCCTCGATGCGCGCCTCCACCTCGCGCAGGCGCTCCGGATCGAGGTCGACGCCGCTCGCATAGTGGCGCAGCTCGCGCGCGGCTTCGCCGGCCTGCGCCTCGGCCGAGGCGAGCATGTCGACGACGCCGGCAAGCCGGGCATCGTGCGCCGACAGGCTGCGCAGCCGGGAAACGATGGCGCCGAGTTGCGCGAGGCAGGCACCCTCGGCTTCGGCGAGCGCCTCGAGCGCGCTTTGCGCCCCGGCGAGCAGGCTCGAGCCGTGGGAAAGGCGCGTCTGCTCCGCGCCGATCTGCTCCCATTCGCCGGCGCGCGGCGCGAGTCGCTTCAGCTCGACGGCCTGGTCCTGCAGCTCTTCGCGCTCCGCTTTCTGCGCGGCGAGATTCTTCTGCGCCTCGGCCGCCACCTGCTCCAGCCGCCGCCACGCGCGCCAGGCCTCGGCGGTCTCGGCCGCGAGCGCCTCCGTCCCGGCCTGCGCGTCGAGCAGCGCGCGCTGCGAGGCGGGGCGCATCAGCGACTGGTGGGCGTGCTGGCCGTGGATGTCGACGAGGTGCTCGCCGGCTTCCTTGAGCTGGGCGAGCGTCGCCGCGTGGCCGTTGACGAAGCAGCGCGAGCGTCCCGCGGCGTCGATGGTCCTGCGCAGCAGGACGCGGCCCGGATCGCCCCGCATCTCCTGTTCCTCGAGCCACGCCGCAAGCGCGCCGCTTTCGGGGACGTCGAACTCCGCCGACAGCTCGGCCCGCTCCGCGCCGGCGCGCACCACCGACGCGTCGGCGCGGCCGCCCACGAGCAGCTCGATCGCATCGACGAGGATCGACTTGCCGGCGCCGGTCTCCCCGGTCAGGGCGGCGAAGCCTTCCGCGAGCTCGAGCGAGACCCGCTCGACGATCACGAAGTCGCGCAGCTCCAGCGCACGCAGCACTAGCCCGGCTCCCGCGCCTTCACGAGGCTTTCGCTCCAGCGCAGCTTCTCGCGCAACGTCGCGAAGTAGCGGTAGCCCGGAGGGTGGACGAAGCGCACGGTGTCGGCCGAGCGGCGCAAGACGAGCCGGTCGCCCTCCTCCATGTCGTGGGAGGAAAAGCCGTCGAAGTGCGCCTTGGCGTCGAGCGCGCCGACGAGAGCGATCTCCACCACGCTGCGGTCGCTCACGCTCACCGGGCGCGCGGAAAGCGTGTGCGGATTGAGCGGCACGAGGGCGATGGCGGGCACGGCCGGGTGCAGGATCGGGCCCTGCGCGGACAGGGCGTAGGCCGTCGACCCGGTGGGCGTGGCGACGATGACGCCGTCGCCGCGCAGCTTGTAGACGAACTCGCCGTCGATCGAGAGCTGGAACTCGATCAGGCGTCCCTGCGCGCCCTTGCCGACCACGGCCTCGTTGAGCGCGATGGTCCTCAGCATCGAGCGATCGCCGCGCAGGATCTCGGCGTCGAGCAGCGAGCGCTCTTCGATCGCGTAATGGCCGTCGAGCACCGCGCCGATGCCGGGAAGCATGTCCTCCCGCCCGATGTCGGTCATGAAGCCGACGCGGCCCTGGTTGATCCCGATCAGCGGAACGCGGTGGCGGACGAGCTCGCGCGCGGTCGCGAGCATGGTGCCGTCGCCGCCGACGACGATCGCCAGGTCGGCGCCGGGGCCGGCGGCGACCACCTCGCACTTGCGCGCCGACAGGAATGCGCGCATCTCGCGCAGCGAGGCGTCCACCTCGGGACTCTGCAGCTTGCCGATCAAAGCGACGCGGCGGAAGCGCGGCTCGACGGCGGAGGTGGGCATGCGCGCGAGTGTACAATGGATGAATGCTCGACAAGCGTGCTCAGTTGCTTCTTAAGACCCTGATTGAGCGCTATATCGCGGAGGGCGAGCCGGTCGGGTCGCGCACCCTTTCCCGCTACTCCGGCCTCGACTTGTCGCCCGCCACGATCCGCAACGTGATGGCGGATCTCGAGGAGATGGGATTCATCGCCAGCCCGCATACCTCGGCGGGCCGCGTGCCCACCCCGGCCGGCTTCCGCTTCTTCGTCGACTCGCTGCTGGTGGTGAAGCAGCTCGACGCGGAGAAGCTGCGCGAGCTGGAGGGCCAGCTCCTCCCCGACAATCCGCAGCGCGTGATCCAGAGCGCGTCGAACGTCCTGTCGCAGCTCACGCAGTTCGCCGGGGTGGTGATGACGCCGCGGCGGCGCGCCGTCACCTTCCGGCACATCGAGTTCCTGCGCCTGTCGGAGAAGCGCGTGCTGCTCATCGTCGTCACGCCCGAAGGCGACGTGCAGAACCGCATCCTGTTCACGGAGCGCGAGTACACCGCCTCCGAGCTCATCGAGGCGGCGAACTTCATCAACCACAACTACTCGGGCCAGAGCTTCGAGGACGTGCGCGGCCGGCTGCAGGGGGAAGTGAGCGAGCTGCGCGCGGACATGATCCGGCTGATGAGCACCGCGCTCGAGGCCGGCAACGCGCTCGCCGAGGGCGGCGAGCAGTACGTGATCTCCGGCGAGCGCAACCTGTTCGCGCTGCGCGACCTGTCGCAGGACGTCTCGCGGCTCAAGCAGCTGGTCGACCTGCTCGAGCGCAAGACCTCGCTGCTGCAGATCCTCGACCTTTCGTTGCGCAGCCAGGGCGTGCAGATCTTCATCGGCGGCGAGTCCGGCGTCGGCGCGCCCGACGACGTGAGCGTGGTCACCTCGCCGTACAAGGTCGACGGCGAGGTCGTCGGCACGGTCGGCGTCATCGGGCCGACGCGCATGGCCTACGACCGCGTGGTGCCGATCGTCGAGATCACGGCGAAGCTGATCTCCAGCGCGCTGTCCAAGCACTGAAGACCGTCCTCCTCGTCAACCTCGGCACGCCTTCGGCGCCGACGCCGGAAGCCGTGCGGGCCTACCTGGCGGAGTTCCTCTCGGACCGCCGCGTCGTCAACCTGCCGCGCCTGCTCTGGCTGCCCATCCTGCACGGGATCGTCCTGCGCACCCGCCCCGCGAAGTCGGCGGAGAAGTACAAGCTGGTCTGGACGCCGGAAGGCTCGCCGCTCGCCTTCCATACCGCCCGCCAGGCGCGCCTGCTGGCCGAGAAGACCGGCTGGAAGGTGGACTACGCGATGCGCTACGGCGAGCCTTCGATCGCCTCGCGGTGGACGAAGGGCGCCTTGACCGTGCCGCTCTATCCGCAGTTCTCGTTCAGCACCACCGAGAGCGTCCTGGACGTGGTGCCCGATCCGGCGCGCGTGGTCCGGGAATTTCACCAGCATCCGGCATACATCTCGGCGCTGGCGGCCTCGGTCCGCTCCTACTGGGCGCAGCACGGCGAGAGCGGCAAGCTGGTGATGAGCTTCCACGGCCTCCCGCAACGTTCCGTGGATCTCGGCGACCCGTACCAGGCCCAGTGCCTCGCGACGGCGCGGCTGCTGGCCGCGGCGCTCGACAAGAAGGACTACCTCGTGACGTTCCAGTCGCGCTTCGGCGCGGCGAAATGGCTGCAGCCCTACACCGAGCCGACGCTCGTCGAGCTTGCGCGCTCGGGCGTGAGGAGCGTCGACGTGATCTGCCCGGGGTTCGTCTCGGATTGCCTGGAGACGCTCGAGGAGATCGACATCGGCGCCCGCCACGCCTTCCTCTCCGCGGGCGGCGAGGCCTTCCACTACATCCCGTGCCTGAACGAGTCCCCGGAGTGGATCGAGGCGCTCGCGGAGATCGTGCGGGGATAGAATCTCCGCGGGAGGTTCGCATGAGGCTTCTCGTTGCCTGGGCGCTCGCGCTGGCGCCGATCGTATCGGCCGCGCAATCATCCTCGGCCCTGGATCTCTTCAACCGCGCACGCGCCGGCGACCCGGCGGCGATCGAGAAGCTGCGCGCCGCCGCCGAGTCAGGGGAAGCCGACAGCCAGTTCCAGCTGGGCCGGGCCTACTCCCATGCCGCGGGCGTGCGCCGGGACGACGCGGAAGCGGCGCGATGGGTCGAGAAGGCGGCCACGCAGGGACACGCGGAAGCGCAGAGCAATCTGGGCTACCTCTATTCCGCCGGCCTCGGCGTGGCGCGGGATTCCGAGAAGGCGATCTCCTGGTACACGCGCGCGGCCGAAAGCGGGTTCGCGCAGGCGCAGTTCAACCTTGCGCTCTCCTATCTCGACGGCAAGCTCGCCCCCAAGGACGAAGCCAGGGCGTTCGAATGGATGCACAAGGCCGCCGCGCAAGGAGTGGCCGTGGCGCAAGCCCAGCTCGCGACGTTCTATCGGCGCGGCGTCGGGACGGAGAAGAGCATGGAGCAGGCCGGGCAGTGGTACCGCAAGGCGGCCGACCAGGGCATCGACACCGCGATGATCAACCTGGCGATCATGCACGTCATCGGCGAAGGCGTCCCCCGCGACCCGGAGCAGGCGCTGCAATGGCTGAAGCGAGCCGAGATGCGCGGCAATGCGAAAGCCGCCGCGATGCGCGAAGAGCTCTGCCGCGGCCATCGCCAACTCTGCGACCGCCAGCAGGTCGCGGACCACTTCGCGTTCGAGATGACCGACCCGAATCTGCGGATCGTGATTCCGGACGCGCCCCCGATGCACATGGGACCGCATCCCCTCGCGCAGGCGCACACGCGCTTCATGGGCTCGGGCACGAAGGGCTATTCGATCTCCGTCCTCACGCCGACCGCCGACGCCGGGATGACGGCGCTCGACTGCGCCAAGTCCGGGTCCGGCGAAGTCGCACGCCGTTTCGGGCTGAAGCGGGAAGACGTGGTCGCCCTGCGCACGAACGAGACCACCTTCGTCATGCTCTTCCCGCTGAAGGTCGACGCGCTCGTCCAGCTGAAGGCGTTCCTGCTGAGCGGGCACGGCGGCACCCACTGCGTCCAGGTCCATCTCTCCCGGACCCTGGTGCCGGGCGATTCGACGGCGGAGGAGATCGCCGCCTGGATGGGCGGATTCCGCACCGCCCGCATCGAAGCCTTCTGAGGCTCAGCGCCTGATGAGGCCCTTCAGCCGGTCCTTGACCTTTTCCTCGACCTTCTCGCGGCCCTCCTGCACCTTCTCGCCGATCTTCGACTTCGCGAGGTTGCCGGCCACGGCGCCGTAGTCGACCTTGTACTTGAGGTCGTCGAAGGGCCCGGAGAGCTTGACGGGGACGGTGAGGCCGGAGAGCTGCTCGAGTCCCGCGCCGCCCTGGCCTTTCGCGCTCGCGACGACGGCCGCCTTCACCGTGTAGTCCATCGTCGAGTTGCCGATGTCGATCGCGCCGGCGCCGTTCACGCGGATGAGCGGCGCCTTCAGGTCGAGGTCCTTGTTGTGCGCGACTCCGTCCTTGATCTGGAAGGTCGCGTTGAGCTCGCTGAAGTCGGTCTTCTCCTTGCTGTCGGCGCTGCCCTCGTCGGACTTGCCGAGCGACTTCACCTTGCGCAGGAGCCCGGCCACGTCGATGCCCTTCACGGCGCCGTCCTTGAGGTTGACCTTCGCCGAGCCGTCGAGGGACTTCTTGATCGTGTTGACGGTAGCGCCGGCCCCGGCGACGTCCAGGCTGACGTTCCCCTTCCCTTCCAGCCGGTCCTGCTGCGCGAAGTCGCGCAGCAGCGGCCCGATGGAGATGCCGGACAGGCTCTCCCTGACCGTCACGCGGTTGCCGCTTGCCTGCGCGCCGAGCGCGCCCGTGATCGAGCCCTCGTAGAGATTCGCCGAATGCGGCACGTCGAGGCGGCCGTTCGCGGCCTTTACCTCGGCCTTCACGTTCGCGAGCTTCAGCCCCTGCGCCTGGAGCGCGCCGACCTGCAGCTTGCCGTTGGCGTTGAGCTCCTTCAGGGGCGAGAGGTCGACCGGCGTGTCCTCCGGCTTCGCTTTCTTCTCCGCCTTGCCCTCCGGCGTCGTCGGGGCGGCCTTGGGCTTCGGCGGGAAGTACTGGTCCAGGTTCAGCTTGTCCACGTTCACGTCGAACACATAGGCCGGCGGCGAGAACTTCGCCAGGCCGAGCTTCGCCTGGATGTTGGATTCATCGAACTTCGAGGTCAGGTCGGCGTTCATCGTCTCCTTCTCGAGATCGGCGCGCACGCTGCCCGACAGCGGCACCTTCATCTCCCGCGGCATGTCCGGCCCGCTGAGGGCGATCGTCGCCGTGAACTGGGGGATGGCGAGCGCCTTCGCCGAGCCCTGGATGCCGGCGATCTTCAGGGCGAGCTCGGCATTGCGGCGCGGCCCCTTCAGCCGGAAGTCCGCGGTGACGGCCTCGCCGCTCGCCTTGTCGGCGGCGATGTCGATCTTCGGCGCGGTCAGCTTCGCCTCGATGGTGTCCTGGTCCAGCGTCCCCTTCAGGGACCCGTCCACCTTGGAAAGCGCGTAGGCCTTGGCGGGAAGGTCCACCTTGTAGTCGCCCGCGAGATCGAGCCGCGCGTTCAGCGCCGGCTTGCTTCCCCTGGCGGTGACGCCGAGCTGGAGGCGGCCGTCGGCCTTCTCGCCGATGCGCCCGGTCGCGAGCGTGAGGTCCGTCAAGGCGAGCTCCTGCCCGGTCGCCAGGTCCTTGTACGAAACCGAAGACTTGTCGATGTTGATCCCGGCGATGTCGAACTTCGCGCCGCCCGCTTCCCCGCCCTTCTTCTCGTCCTTTTTCGCTTCGGGCCTGGGCTTGTCCTTGCCCTCGATCAGGTCCTGGAAGTTGAACTTCCCGTTCTTGTCCTTGATGACGTTGGCCTTCAGGCCGGAGACGCGAATGCGGTCCACGATCACCTCGCCCTTCAGGAGCGGCAGGAGGGCGACCGAGCCATGCGCGGAATCCAGCGAGACGAACTCCTGGGCGGGGTTCAGCTCGCTCAGCGTGACGTTGCCGACATCCGCTCCCAGGCTCGGGAATACCGCCACCTTGAGGTCACCCTGCAGCTTGAGCGTCCGCCCGGTCTGCTCCTTCACCGCCGCCTCGATCTGCGGCTTGTACTTGTTGGGATCGAAGGTCGCGGCGAAGATCGCGATGGCCGCGACCAGCAGCACGAGGAGGCCGACGACGCCGAAGAGCGCGTACTTGAGGATTCGCATGGTGTCCTGATGTTAGCCCTTGTCCGTCAGACACTTGAATCGCGCCGCCGTTTCACATCCCGGCCTTGAAACCCGCCGGGGCGCCCCCAAGTGCGCCCGATGCAAGAAGAGAAGCTTGAAAATCAGGCCCCTGCGGCCGAAAAATCCTTCGAGGAGCTGCTCGGCGAGGCGCAGGCCAAGATTGAGCAGCAGCGAGACGCCATGATGCGGGCGATCGCCGAGACGGAGAACGTCCGCAAGCGCCTCCAGGCCGAGGCCGCGGCCGGCCAGAAGTACGCGTTGGAGCGCTTCGCCGAGGGTCTCCTGCCGGTCGTGGACAGCCTCGAGGCTGCGCTCAGGTCGGGCGACACCAGCGGCGTCGAACTGACCCTGCGACAACTGCAAGGCGCGCTGGAGAAGGGGCACATCCGGCCGCTCGATCCCAGGCCCGGCGAGCGCTTCGATCCGAACCGCCACCAGGCCATGGCCGCGGTGCCCAGCGAGCAGGACCCGAACACCATCGTCGCGGTCATGCAGAAGGGCTACGTGCTGCACGACCGGGTGCTCCGTCCGGCTCTCGTGACGGTCGCGAAAGCCGTTGAAAAACAGGCCGGAACCCCCATCTCAGACCAAGATCCGAATTAATCGCAGAGGCATCCAAAATGGCAAAAGTCATCGGCATTGACCTGGGCACCACGAACTCCTGCGTGGCGATCATGGAGGGCGGCAAGCCCAAGGTCATCGAGAATTCCGAGGGGGCGCGCACCACCCCGTCCGTCGTCGCGTACACCGACGAGAGCGAGATCCTGGTCGGCGCGCCGGCGAAGCGGCAGGCGGTCACGAACGCGAAGAACACCGTCTACGCGGTGAAGCGGCTCATCGGCCGGCGCTTCGAGGAAAAGGAAGTGCAGAAGGACATCAACCTGATGCCCTACAAGATCGCGCGCGCC
>DASZQH010000066.1:0-15286 GCA_035549805.1 Burkholderiales bacterium | reverse complement strand
GATTCGCTCCGTGGTCCTGCCAGGGAAGTACTGAAATCCGTCGGTTTGGAACAGAAGCTCGATACCCTGGCGGGAAATCTCGCCCACGGCGAGCAGCGCCAGCTCGAGGTCGCCATGGTCCTCGCGACGAAGCCGCGCCTGCTGCTGCTCGACGAGCCGATGGCGGGCATGGGGCCGGACGAGTCGCAGCGGATGATCGCGCTGCTCTCCGCGCTGAAGGGCCGGCAGACCATCGTGCTCGTCGAGCACGACATGGACGCCGTGTTCCGCCTCGCCGACCGCATCTCGGTGCTGGTCTACGGCCGGATCATCGCCACCGGCACCCCGCAGGAGATCCGCGCCAACGAGGAAGTGAAGAAAGCCTATCTGGGGGAGGAAGCCTGATGCTCCAGGTGCGAGGCCTCGAGACCGCCTACGGCCGCAGCCAGGTGCTTTTCGGCGTCGGCCTCGAGATCCGAGAGCGGGAGGTCGTGACGCTGCTCGGCCGCAACGGCATGGGCAAGACCACGACGGTGAAGTCCATCATGGGCATGTTGCGCCCGAAGGCGGGCGAGATCCGCTTCAACGGCGCGGTGACGACCGCCCTGCCCTCGTACCGGATCGCGCAGGCGGGGCTCGGCCTGGTGCCCGAGGGGCGGCAGGTGTTCCCCAACCTCACGGTGCAGGAGAATCTCGTCGCCACCGCCGCGAACCGTTCCGGCAGCACGGACCCGTGGACCCTCGCCCGCGTCTACTCCCTGTTTCCGAATCTCGAGAAGCGCAAGGGCAACCTCGGCAACCAGCTCTCCGGCGGCGAGCAGCAGATGCTCGCCATCGGACGCGCGCTGATGACCAACCCGCGCCTGCTCGTTCTCGACGAGGCCACCGAGGGCCTCGCCCCGCTCATCCGCGCCGAGATCTACGCCTCCATCGAGCGCCTGAAGGACTCGGGCCTGTCGATCCTCATCATCGACAAGGACGTGAAGGCCCTCACCCGCGTCGCGGACCGGCACTACGTGCTCGAGAAAGGCCGCGTCGTCTGGAGCGGGACATCGCCGGAGCTCGCGGCGAGCGAGGATATCCAGCACAAGTATCTCGGGGTATAACGACCGCATGAAGCGCGAGAACGTCGTCGGGCGCGCCAACGTCGAGGACACGCCGGAGCTGCAGGCCTACTACGAGGCGCTCGAGGCGAAGGCGCTGGGCGCGCTGTGGAACGTCGCCAACGAGATCGAGCCCTGGCATCCGCAGCCGAAGTCGGTCCCGATGCACTGGAAGTGGAAGGAAATCGAGCCGCTGGTGCGCAAGGCGCCCGGGCTGGTGAGCGCCGAAAAGGCGGCGCGCCGCGTGGTGATGCTGGTGAACCCCGGCCGCAAGGAATGGAGCGCCGCCGCCGGCCTGCTCTACACCGGCGTGCAGATCATGAACCCGGGCGAGTTCACCTCGGCGCACCGCCACCAGGCGTCCGCGCTGCGCTTCGTCATGGAGGGCAAAGGCGCCTACACCGTGGTCGACGGCGAGCGCATGGCGCTCGGCGCCCGCGACTTCGTGCTCACGCCCAACGGCACCTGGCACGACCATGGGGTGGAGGCCGACGGCACGCAATGCATCTGGCAGGACGGCCTCGACATCCCGCTCATGAACGCGCTCGATGCCAACTTCTACGAAGTGCATCCGCAGACCGTGCAGACGCCGGCGCCGCTGTCGCGCGAGAACTGGTCCAGGCCTTACTCGCCGGTTTTCCTCTACAAGTGGGACGAGGCGTACAAGGAAGCAAGGAAGCACGGCTTCCACGAGTACCGGAATCCCCTGACCGGCGGCCCGGTCATGCCGACGATGGGGGCGCAACTGGAACGGGTTTCTTCCGCAGGAAAAATCAGGAGGAGCACGGGAACCAGCATCTTCCAGGTCGCCGCCGGCCGCGGCTGGACGGAGATCGCGGGCACGCGCTACGAGTGGGAGGAGAAGGACATCTTCGCCGTCCCGTCGTGGCAGCCGTATCGCCACGGCGCGCCGGGCGAAGCGCTGCTCTTCTCGTTCAACGATTTTCCCGCCATGAGGGCGCTCGGGCTCTACCGCGAGCAGGAGCCGCAGGATTAGCCGCTGGCACGAGCTCGCCCGGCCGGGCCGGCCGACGATCGCCTATCGCGTCGACGGCGCCGGCGAGCCGCTGGTCATGGTGCACGGGGTCGGCGGCGCAAGCGACAACTGGGACGGCGTGGCGGCGGCGCTCCCGCCGCGCTTCCAGTGCATCCGCCTCGACCTGAGCGGGCACGGCCGCTCGGGACGCATCGCGTCACCCTGCAGCGTGCAGGACCTCGCGCGCGACGTCACGGACGTCATGGACGCGCTCGGCGTGCGCGCCGCGGCCATCGCCGGCTTCTCCCTCGGCGGGCTGATCGCGCAGTCGATCGCGCTCGACTCGCCGGCGCGCGTCACCCGGCTGGCGCTCGTCGCCACGGTGGCCGGCCGCACGCCCGAGGAGCGGGCGCGCTCGGCGGCGCGCATCGAGGTGGTCCGGGAGAAGGGCCTCGCCTTCATCGCCGCCGGCAACCGCGAGTTCTGGTTCAGCGACGCCTTCCGCCGCGACCATCCGGCGGTCGTGGAGGCGCGCGTGCGGCAGTTCATCGCCTGCGATCCGGCTTCCTACCTGCACGCCTTCGCGGTGTTCGCGAAAGGAGACTTCGCCGACCGGCTGGCGGAGCTCCGCGTACCCACCCTGATCGTGGCCGGCGAGTTCGACGCCGCCGCCACGGCGCGCATGGCCCGGCTGATGCACGAGCGCATCGCCGGCTCGCGCCTGGAGATCCTCGCCGGCATGCGGCACGCGGTGCTGATCGAGTGCCCCGTCCGCGTGGCGGAGCTGCTGGCCGGGTTCCTCTGACGGTCAGTCGATGCTGACGTTGGCCGCCTTGATGATGCGCGCCCACTTCGGGATCTCCTGCTCGATGAAGGCGCGGAACTGCGCCGGCGAGTTGCCGCCGACGAAAAAGCCCTGCTGCGCGAAGTACTCCTTCATGTCGGGCGCCGCCAGCGCCTTCACCAGCTCGGCGTTGATCTTCGCCACGACCTCCGCCGGCGTGCCGGCCGGCGCGAAGAGGCCCTGCCAGGAGAGCGCCTCGAAGCCCGGGTAGCCGGACTCCGCGACGGTGGGGACGTCGGGAAGCAGCGGGTGGCGCTGCGAAGAGGTCACGGCGAAGGCCTTGATCTTCCCCGCCTTCACCTGCGGCAGCGTGATGAGGAAGTCGCCGAACATGAGCTGGATCTGCCCGCCCAGCAGGTCGTTCAGCGCCGCGGCGGTGCCCTTGTAGGGCACGTGGACGAACTTCGTTCCCGCGGCCAGGTTGAACATCTCGGCGCTGAGGTGCATCGACGTGCCGTTGCCGGGAGAGCCATGGTTGAGCGGCCGGTTGAGCGCCACGAGCGAGCGCAGGTCGTTCGCCGGCACCGAGGGGTGGGCGACGATCGTGAGCGGCGCCGAAACCAGCAGCGAGACCGGCTCGAAGTCCTTCAGGGGGTGGTAGGGGAGCTTCGTGTTGAGCGACACGCTGACGGCGTGCGAGCCGGTCACGCCGACGAGCAGGGTGTAGCCGTCGGGCGCCGATTTCGCGACCTCCGCGGAGCCGACCGCACCGCCCGCGCCGGGCTTGTTGTCGACGATCACCGGCTGCCCCATCGACTGCTGGAACTTCTCGCCCACCTTGCGCGCGATCACGTCGGTGCTTCCACCGGGCGGGAACGGCACGACGATGCGGATCACCTTCGTGGGATACGCCTGGGCGCTCGCGCCGAAGGCCCACGCGAACGCCGCGGCGGCCAGCACTGCTTTCAAGAGCTTCATCGGACGACTCCTTGTATGCATGCACAGGAGAGCGTGCATGTCTAATCAGGGACTTAAATTTGTGCGACGCACCAGTTCAGCCACCTTTGTATGCAATCCTCGCACACTTGGATAACATCGAAACATGGAATCGCATCAGGCGCGAGCGCTGGTTCAGCTCCGCGACCTCATTCTGAAGGGCAGCTTCGAGCCGGGCGAGCGGCTCGCGGAGATCCCCCTCGCCGAGCGCCTGGGCGTCTCGCGCACGCCGGTGCGCCTTGCGCTCGCGACGCTGGAGCGCGAGGGGCTGGTCGAGCAATCGGTCTCCGGCGGCTATGCGATGCGCCGCTTCACGCCGCGGGAAATCCAGGACGCGATCGACGTGCGCGGCCATCTCGAGGGCATGGCGGCCCGGCTCATCGCCGAGCGCGGCGTCCCGGAAGCGCTGTTGCGCGACTTCGAGGCCTGCATCCGCGAAGGCGAGCGCATCTTCGCGCGCGACGCGCTCGGCCTGGACGACTACGCCGCGTACACGGAGATGAACAACCGCTTCCATGCCCTCCTCGTCGGCGGCTGCGGCAACGCGGCGCTGGCGCGCGCCATCGAGATGAACAACCGGCTGCCGTTCGCCCCGGCGAGCGCGATGCTGCCGATGCAGTCCTCCCACGAGGAGGGCCACCGCTGGATGCTCTTCGCCCACCTCCAGCACCGCAGCCTCGTGGAAGCGATGAAGAACGGCGAAGGCGCGCGTGCGCAGGCCATCGCCCAGGAGCACGTCCAGGTCGCCAAGCTCAACCTCGCCTACGCGCTCGAGCGCCCGGAGGATGCCGCCAGCCTGATGCCGGCCCTGCGGCTCGTGTCGCGGGCGCCACAACGCAAGGCCAAAGCAGGAGCGGGACGATGATCAGCGCAGAGCAGAACGAACGGATGACGCGCGTAGGCCCCGGCACCCCGGGCGGCAACCTCCTGCGCAACTACTGGCAGCCGGTCGCCCTCAAGGAAGAGCTCGACGGCGAGCGGCCGGTCAAGGCCGTGCGGCTCCTCGGAGAGGAGCTGGTCCTCTACAGGACGAAGGACGGCCATGCGCTGATGCAGCGCAACTGCCCGCACCGCGGCGCCGACCTCGCCTACGGCCGCATCGAGGAAGACGGGCTGCGCTGCGCGTTCCATGGCTGGAAGTTCGGCGCCGCCGGCCGCTGCATCGAGACGCCGGCGGAGCCCGAAGGCAGCCGGATGTGCGAGCACATCAGGACCGTGTCCTATCCTGTCGTGGAGCGCAGCGGAATCCTGTTCGCGTGGCTGGGCGCGGGCGAGCCTTCCGCGTTCCCCCACTTCGACTGCTTCACCGCGCCCGACGCCTACACGTTCGCCTTCAAGGGCTACTGGGACTGCAACTGGCTGCAGGCGCTCGAGGTCGGCATCGATCCGGCGCACGCGTCGTTCCTGCACCGCTACTTCGAGGACGAGGACACCGCCGCGAGCTACGGCAAGCAGTTCCGCGGCAAGCCCTCCGATTCGGACCTGCCGATCACCAAGGTCCTGCGCGAGTACGACCGGCCCGAGATCACGGTGGCGCGCACGGACTACGGTATCCGCCTGCTCACCCTGAGGAAGATCGACGAGAAGCAGACGCACGGCCGCTCGACGCACATCCTCTTCCCGCAGGCGTTCGTGATTCCGATGAACGCCGAGATGACGATCACGCAGTGGCACGTGCCGGTCGACGACTACGGCTGCTACTGGTTCTCGATCTTTACCAGCTTTACCACGCCGGTCGACAAGAAGACGATGCGCGAGCAGCGCCTCAGGACCTATCCCGCGCCCGACTACAAGCCGATCCACAACCGCGCGAATGGCTGGAGCTTCGATCCGGAAGAGCAAAGAAGGGCCACGTATACGGGGATGGGCTTCGATATCAACATCCACGACCAGTTCGCCTGCGAGTCGCCCGGGCGCATCGCCGACCGGACGAAGGAGAACCTCGGGACCACGGACAAGGGCATCGTGCTCTACCGGCGCCTGCTCATGGACGCGCTGCAGAAGACCGAGAAGGGCGAGAAGACGATGATGATGCTCGACCCGGCGCAGGCCGCCGCGCTCACCGGGCCGCCCGCGATCGACGGCATCGGCGCCACCGGCCACTGGGAGGAGTACTACAAGGAAGCCGACGCGGCGCGGCGGAATCGCGCGCCCTGGAGCGCCAAGGCGGCATGAAGGAGATCCTGAAGGAGGTCCAGGGCCGCGGCCTCGAGACGGTGCGCTTCGCCTTCGCCGACCAGCACGGCCTGCTGCGCACGAAGGCGATCGCGGCCGCCGAGGTCGAGTCGGCGCTGAAGAACGGCGTCGGCTTCCCGAGCTCGCTGCTCGCGAAGGACACCGCCAACCGCACGGTGTTCCCGGTGTTCACCGCCGGCGCGGGCTTCGGCATGCCGGAGCTCGAAGGCGCCGCCGACGCCGTGATGGTCGCCGACCCGTCGACGTGGCGCGTGCTCCCGTGGGCACCGCGCACCGGGTGGGTCCTCTGCGACCTGCGCTTCCCGAACGGCAAGCCCGTGCCCTTCGACACGCGCGGCCTCCTTCGCGCGGCGCTCGCGCGCCTCGCCGACGCAGGCTTCGGCTACGTCGCCGGCCTGGAGGTCGAATTCCACGTCTTCCGCCTCGTCGACCCGCGGCTGCGCCCCGAGGACGCCGGCATGCCCGGCTCGCCGCCGGAGGTCGCGCTGCTCTCGTCGGGCAACCAGCTCCTCTCGGAGACGCGCCACGACCAGCTCGAGCCGGCGCTCGAGGCGCTGCGCCGGGGCATGGATGGCCTGGGACTGCCGCTGCGCAGCTTCGAGTGCGAGTTCGGGCCGAGCCAGGCCGAGATCACGCTCAGCGCGCAGGACGGGCTCGCCGCCGCCGACGCCATGGTGCTCTTCCGCAGCGCGGTGAAGCAGATCCTGCGCCGCCAGGGCTTCCACGCCACGTTCATGTGCCGCCCGAAGCTGCCGAACGTGATGTCGAGCGGCTGGCACCTGCACCAGTCGCTCGCCGACCGCAAGACGGGCGCCAACGCGTTCGTCTCGAAGACCGACTTCCTCTCGGACACGGGCAAGCAGTTCCTCGCCGGGCTGCTCGCGCACGCGGGCGCGGCGACCGCCCTCTCCACGCCCACGATCAACGGGTACAAGCGCTACCGCCCCTTCTCGCTCGCGCCCGAGCGCGCGATCTGGGGCCGCGACAACCGCGGCGCGATGCTGCGCGTGGTGGGCGGCGCCGGCGATCCGGCGACGCGCATCGAGAATCGCGCCGGCGAGCCGGTGGCGAATCCCTACCTCTACTTCGCCTCCCAGATCCATTCCGGCCTCGACGGCCTCGCGCGCAGGCTCGTCCCGCCGCCCGCGGACGAGACGCCTTACGACTCGAAGGCCGAGCGCCTGCCGGGATCGCTCGCGGAGGCCATCGCGCTGCTGAAGCAGGACGAAGTCCTCCGCGCGGGATTCGGCCCGCAGTTCATCGACTACTTCGCCAGGATCAAGGAAGCGGAAATCGCGCGCTTCAACCTCGAAGTCAGCGACTGGGAGCACCGCGAGTACTTCGACCTCTTCTGATGAGGTCGTCGTAGAAGTCGAGCTTGCGCTCGAGCAGCGCGAGCGCCTCGTTCCAGTCCACGATGGTCCGCTTCACCCGCTCGCGATGGCGGGCGAGCATCGCCTGGCGCTCGTGCAGCGTCGAGCGCCCCTGCCGGACCAGCTTCGTGTACTCGCGCATGTCGGCGATCGACATGCCTGTCTTGCGCAGGCGCTCCATGAGCGCGAGCCAGTCGAGGTGGCGCTCGCTGTAGCGGCGCCGCCCGCCCGGATCGCGGACCACGCCCGGGATCAGGCCCTGCGCCTCGTACCAGCGGATCGCGTGCACGCTGCGACCGCTGCGCGAGGCGAGCTCGCCGATCTTCAGCGACCCGGGCACTCTTGAATCAGGCACTCTTGAACCACACGTCGTACACGTGCTGGGTGTCCAGGTACTCCCGCACCGTGACGATCCGGCCGTCCCGGATCGTCATCAGGATGTGGTATTTCTGCTGATAGACCCGGCCGTTCTTCAGCTCGCCGCGCGACTCCACCTCGAGGGCCACGCGATCGCCTTCGGCGGTGATTCCCTTCACGGCCATGCGCAGGCCGTCCTTGAACGCCTTGCCCATGAGGTGGAAGAGCTTCGACATGCCGTTCCTGTCGTGCTCGCCGGCGGACGGGATGACTGCCTTGTCGCCCGCGATCCAGTAGCTCGCGTCCTCGGCCAGCAGCGCCAGCGCGCCGGACACGTCGTTGGCGTCGATGCGGACGAAGAAGTCGGACGCGACGCGCTTGTTCTGCTCGATGCTCATCGGTGCCTCCATGCGGGAAAGCCGCATTGGACAACCTAGAGCGTACTCTAGGTCAACTACTTCGCTTCGCGGATCAGGAGACCCGTGGTGGAAACGCGAAGCTCGAGGACGGCCGGGCGGCTGACGGGGACGAAGGTGCCCGAGCCGTACTCGGCGTCGAAGACGTCGCCGAGGAAAGGAAAGCGGCGGCGCAGCTCGAAGAGGTCCACCGCTTTCGTGCGGCCCAGCTCGTGAAGCGTGCGCGGCTTGGTGCGCTCGTCCTCCAGCGCGCGGTAGCGGCCGGCGATGCGGTCGAGCTCGTACGCGGTATGCAACCCGACGATGTTCGCGGACGCCTTCCATTTCAGGATGCGCGCGTCGACGTAGATCTCGTCTCCGGCGAGGTCGAACTCGGCCACCTTGCCGTCGGGGAAGCGCATCCGGGCGGTGAAGCGCTGCGGCGCCACGGGCTGGACGGAGATCGTCGCCGCGACGTCCTCGCGCGTGAGGGCCCGGTAGCCCTGCAGGCCGAGCGCGACGGTGCCGGCGAGCAACCCGACGGCGAGCACCAGCAGGATCAGGAGGCTCCACAGCAGGCGTGTGATGAATTTCACGCTCGTTTTCCTTTAGCCCTTTCGGCACGGTCCTTCCGTTTAACGCATGCATGGACCGACCAACAGGGAGAATCTCATGAAACCCAGCAGGCTTTCCGCCGCGATCGCCGCGGCCTTCCTCGCCATCTCCGCCGGCGCGATCGCTAAGGAGATCCCCAGCACCCTCGCGGACCAGCAGTCGGTCGCGGTCACCATCTACAACGAGAGCCTGGCGCTGATCAAGGACACCCGCAAGGTCGCGCTGGAGATGGGACAGAACCGCCTCGCGCTGCGCGAGGTGAGCGGCGGCATGCGGCCGGAGACGGCGCTGCTGCGCAGCCTGTCGCACCCCGGCTCGCTCGCCCTGCTCGAGCAGAACTTCGACTTCGACCTGCTCACGCCCGCGAAGCTGCTGGAGAAGTACGTCGGGCGCCAGGTGAGGGTCATCAGGACGAACCCCATGACGGGAGTCGAGACGGTGGAAGCGGCGACCGTCCTCGCCGCCAACAGCGGCGTGGTGCTGAAGATCGGCGATCGCATCGAGACCGGCCTGCCCGGCCGCATCGTCTACGACGGCGTGCCGCCCAACCTGCGCGACCGCCCCACCCTGGTGAGCGAGCTGCACAGCGCGCGCGCCGGGCAGCAGACCGTCGAGCTCTCGTACCTGTCCGGAGGCCTCGCCTGGAAAGCGGACTACGTCGCCGAGCTGAACGCCAACGACAGCGCGCTGGACCTCAACGGCTGGGTCACGCTCACCAACAAGAGCGGCACCGCCTATCCGAACGCGAAGCTGCAGCTCGTCGCCGGCGACGTGAACCGCGTGCGCGATGAGATGCGCCTCGCCGCCAAGGCGCAGCGCGCCATGGCCGAGGCCGCGTCGGCGGCGCGCCAGGACATGGCCCAGGAGCAGCTCTTCGAGTACCACCTCTACACGCTGCAGCGCCCGACGACGATCGCCGACAACCAGTCCAAGCAGGTGGCGCTGCTCGGCGCCCAGGGCGTGCCGGTGACGAAGGAGCTGCTCCTCCAGGGCACCGACTACTACTACCGCTCGAGCGTCGGCAACATCGGCCAGAAGATGAAGGTGGGCGTGTTCGTCCAGTTCGAGAACCGCGAGGCCTCCAGGCTCGGGATGCCGATGCCGAAAGGCGTGGTGCGCGTCTACAAGAAGGACTCCGCCGGCAACGCCCAGTTCGTCGGCGAAGACCGCATCGACCACACGCCGAAGAACCGCGACGTGCGCCTCAAGCTCGGCGAGGCGTTCGACGTCACCGCCGACAAGAAGCAGTCGGACTTCAAGCGCCGCGACTCGATCGGCCGCTGGAGCTATGTCTTCGAGAGCGCCTACGAGATCGCCCTGCACAACGCGAAGAATGAGGCGGTGACGGTGACGGTGCGCGAGCCCGTGCCGGGCGACTGGCAGATGCTCGAGACGACCCACAAGCACGCCAAGGTCGCGGCCGGGACCGCGGAGTGGAAGATCGCGATTCCCGCCGAGGGCACGACGACGCTGAAGTACCGGGTGCTGGTCCGCTTCTAGATGAGAAAAATAGGGTCCGTCCCTATTTTTCCAGGCGGGCGTTCATGCGGCGCAGGCGGGCGACGATGATCTTCATCACGTAGGAGGCGAACTGGGGCGTGCGGCGCACGAGCTGGTGGAAGCGGTCGAGGTCGACCGGCACCAGCTTGCAGACGGAGGTGGCGATCACGGTGGCGCTCCGCTTCTCGGCCTGGTCGATGAGGCCCATCTCGCCGAACAGCGCGCCCGGCCCCGCCTTCTCCACGGTCGAGCCGCCGACCAGCACGTCGGCAGTGCCCTCGAGCAGGACGAACATCACGCCGCCCTTGTCGCCCGCGCGGAACACCGGCTGGCCGGGCTGGACGGTGATGGAGTTCTGCGCCTCGCCGTGGCGGAAGAGGAACCCCGGGTTGATGACCTCGTTCTCGTCCGCCAAGCGCCTACCCCTCCACGGGCAATGTCCGCGTGGAGTATACGTGGCGCAGGGTGCGCTTCAGGACGGGGTCGGCGAGCTCCATTTCAAACTTTTGCGCGGGGCGGATGCCGCCCTGCGCGGCGAGGGTCCCGCAGTACATCGCCCACCCGCTCTTCAGGGGGTAGCGCCCGAGGAGGTCCTCCGGGGAGCGCATCGCCGCGACCGAGCCTTCCTGGTACAGCTTGCCGTCGGCCCACGAGCGCAGGACGAGCTTCTCCCAGTGCGGCTTCACCTCGTCGTAGCGCCAGGCCTGCGGGCAGGTCGGCTTCTGGCAGAGCTGCTTGGAGAGCGTGACGCCCACGGTCTCTGCCTTGCGGTCCGTATGGTCGGACCCGACCGTGACCCAGAGCCCGTCGGGCTTCTGCAGCAGCACGAACTCGACTTCGCCGCTCGTGTCCGGCCCGCTCACCTGGATCTCCGTCGCGTAGCAGAAGAGCGAAGCGGCGACGCGATAGAAGATCGGCGTGGTTTTCGGCGGCTTGACGCCGATCTCCTCCAGCTCCTCGATGTGCTTCTTCAGCGCGGCTTCGTCGCGCCCCGTCCAGCCTGCGATCACCAGTTCAGCGGGTAGGAATGTCATAGGAGGCCATCAGGTCGTCGACTACCTTGTGGTAGCGGGCCCAGGGGGCCTCGCGGAAGTTGTGGTTGCGCACGATGAAGGACGCGCCGGCGTAGAACTTCTCGTACTGCTGGTGGCGACCGGCGAACTCGGACCCCACCAGGTCCCAGGCGAGCTTGTAGAGCTTCATGCGCTCGAGCGCGCCGAGGTGCGGCGTCTGCCAGTAGGCTTCGAACTGCTCGCGCAGCTTCGCGTCGCGCATCACGGAGATGTCGGCGGGCATCTGGAAGACGCCGCCGCCGCAGAGCTCGCGCAGCGCGTCGATGATGGCCGAGTGGCTCTCGGTGCACCAGTTGAGCGCCGCGTACACGTAGCGCCGGTTGAACGTCTTGTAGCCCTCGTTGCCCACGACGGGCCAGTCCTCCGCGTCCTGGATCTGTCCGGCGATCATGCCGCCGAGCGCCGCCTCGAGCGCGCAGAAGCGCCCGAGCACCTCGCGCACCGCGGGCACCTCGGCGACGCCGGAGGCGTGGGCGATCCGGCTCGCCAGGCCGACGATGAGCTGCATCTTGGCGTGGAAGCGCACGTTCGACTGGTGGTTGCCGTAGCAATGCCCGGGCGTCTTGATGTAGACGTCGCGCGCCAGCACCGCGTCCATGTGCACGAACACGCGCTCCCACGGCACCTTGACCTCGTCGCACATCACCATCGCGTCGGACTCGTCGAAGCGCCAGGTGAGCGGGCTGTCGAACTCGTCCGTCGCGTGGCGCTCGAAGGGCTTGCGCGACCACAGCGTCAGGCCCTTCGCGTTCACCGGCACCGCGCAGGTCACCGACTCCGAAAGCTGGTTCGGCGCGAGCGGGATCAGGTTGCCGATCCAGATCTCGTTGGCGAACACCGCGCCGGTGGCGAGCATCTTCATGCCCGACACCACCAGCCCGTCGTCTTCCTCCCGTACCACGCGCAGGGTCGGGATCGGCAGGTTCTGCTTGACGTAGAACTCCGGGCTGCGCGCCGCCTGCGGCGGCACCACGGCATAGGCCGCGTAGATGTCCTTCTTCCGCATCTCCTCGTAGTAGCTGGAGAGATTGGCGGCATAGGAGCCGAATGCGGCGGGATTCATCGCCATGCCGGTCACGAAGCTCGCGACGTGGTCGGGCGAGCGGCCGAGGAGCCCGTGGCTCATGCACGCGATCCGCTCGTGGATCGCCTTGCGCTTCTCGAGGTCCCCTTTGGATCTCGCTTTCAGGAAATAGCTGCTGTACCGCTCGCCGCCTTCCTCGAAGGCAAGCGCAGCGTCGCTCCGCTTCATGTCATAGATGCTCGCGATCGACTGCGCCGCGTTGCGGAATGCCGGGTGCGTCGTGACGTCGGTCACCTTCTCGGCGCCGATGTAGACGGTGCGGCCGTCCCTCAGCTGCTCGAGATGCTCAGCGCCGGTCTTGAGCATCTTGGTAGTAGTGGATCTCGTGGAGGATGCAGCCGCCGCGCGAGGTGAACGGGCCGTGGTGCACGCCGGGCGGCCGGCACGCGTAGGTGGGCGCGAAGCACTGCTCCCCGCCCTTGCCCTGCTTGTCGTTGCCCACGACGAGGTCGCCCTGCACCACGTACACCTCTTCCCAGTGGTCGTGCACGAACGGCTCGGTGGAGAAGGCGCCGGCGTCGATCTTCAGGAGACGCGTGCGGCTGCCGCGCTTGCCCGCCTCGTCGAGGTCGGAGGCGAGGATCTTCTGCCAGAAGCCCGGCGGGTAGCCCGCGGGCCGCTCCCAGCCCGCCTGCAGGTCGACCTTCACGAACTCGAGATGCTGCTTGGGTTTCATGGGCGGCTCTCCAGAAGGGTGACGGCGCGGTCGCCGCAGGCGACCAGCTCGGCGGCGAGCGCGCGCAGCTCGCGGAAGCGGCGCGCATCGAGGCATTCGAACAGCACGTCGTTGACGCGCCGCTGGTGCGGCGCCATGCGCCTGAGGACCTGCATCGTCCGCGCGGTCCGGCGCAGGAGCACGCGGCGCCCGTCCTGCGGGTCGGCGGCCTTGGCGAGAAGCCCGCGCTCGACGAGCCGGCCGGTCTCGATGGTGATGAAGGCGCCGGAGCGGTGCAGGCGCGCGGCGATCTCGCCTACCGACAGGCCGTCGGCCCGGCTCACCAGCATCAGGATCTCGTACTGCGCCCCGGACACCCGAGCGATCGCGGCGAACGCGTCGCGGCAGGCGTCGAGGCGGTGCCCGTAGGCGATCAGGTCGTGGATCAGGCCGCGGAACGCGGCGTCGGAGCCGCGCTCGAGGAGCGCGCGACGCGAGACGGTGAGCGGAACCTTGCGCAGGGCCATCGCGGCCCATTTTCGGCCGTGACGTTTCGCCTTGTCAATTCCTATTACCTTTGTCAGTTAGCGATCAGCGCGGCGAAGTCGGCCGCCGGCATCGGCCGCGCGAAGAGGTAGCCCTGCGCCTGCTCGCAGCCCAGGCCGCGCAGGAAGGCCGCCTGGCCGTCGTTCTCCACCCCCTCGGCGACCACCGCCAGGCCGAGCGTGTGCGCCATGTCGATGATCATGCGCACGATCGCCGCGTCGGCCCGGTCCTGCATCACGTCGGCGACGAAGGAGCGGTCGATCTTGAGCGCCGACACCGGGAAGCGCGTGAGGTAGGACAGGCTCGAGTAGCCGGTGCCGAAGTCGTCGATCGCGATGCGGATCCCCGCGTCATGGAGCGCGCGCAGCACGCGCTGCGCGTGCGCCGGGTCGTGCATCAGCTGGCTCTCGGTGATCTCGAGCTCGATCAGCGCCGGCGGCACTCCCGCGCCCGCGAGGAGGTCGAGGATGTCGCGGTCCAGGCCCTGCTGGCGGAACTGGCGCGACGACAGGTTGACCGCGATCGGCACCACCTCGAGGCCGGCCCGCTGCCAGGCGCGCAGGTCCTCGCAGACGCGGCGCAGCACCCACTCGCCCACCGGGACGATGAGGCCGGTCTCTTCCAGCACCGGCACGAACTGGTCGGGAGAGATCACCGCGCCGTCGGCGCGGCGCCAGCGCAGCAGCGCCTCGCCGCCGCTCGGCAGGCCGGTGCGCAGGTCGAGCTTCGGCTGGTAGGCGAGGTGGAACTCGCCGCGCTCGAGCGCCCGCCGCAGGTCCGTGCCGAGCTGGGCGCGCGCGCGCGTGCGCTGCTCGATCTCCGGGGTGAAGTACTGGTAGGTGCTGCGCCCGGCCTGCTTGGCGCGGTACATCGCCGCGTCGGCGGCGCGCAGCAGCACCTCGGCGTCGGCGCCGTCGGCCGGGAACGCGGCGATGCCGATGCTCGCCGAGACGAAGACTTCCTTGCCGGCCACGTGCACCGGGGCCCCCAGCGCGTCGAGGATCTTCTGCGCGACCAGCGCGGCGTCCTCCGCGCGCGCCAGGTCGCCGAGCAGCACCGCGAACTCGTCGCCGCTGATGCGCGCCACCGTGTCGCCGGCGCGCACCACCGCCTGCAGGCGCCGCGCCACCTCGCGCAGCAGCGCGTCGCCGCCGGCGTGGCCGAGCGTGTCGTTCACGTGCTTGAAGTGGTCGAGGTCGATGAACAGCACCCCGAGCAGCGAGCCGTGGCGGCGCGCCTGGACGATCATCTGCGAGAAGCGGTCGCGCAGCAGGGCGCGGTTCGGCAGCCCGGTGAGGCCGTCGAACTGGGCGAGGAATGCGAGGCGCTCCTCGCTCTCGACGCGGCGCAGCCCGGCCGAGAGCACGCTCGCCGCCGCCTCGAGGAAGCGGGTTTCCTCGGCTCCCTGCGCGGGCGCCGCGGCGAGGATCTCGACCGTGCCGTCGTCGGCGCGCCGGATCTGGACCGCGACGTCGCCGAAGGCCTCGTGCACCGTGCGCTGCGCATCCTCGAAGAGGTCGCCGGCCGCGCGGCGGCCGAGCACCGACTCGCCGAAGCGCGCCAGCAGCTCCTGGTAGCGCAGGTGCCGCGTGCGCCGCTCCTCGGCCTGCAGCCGCGCGCTCACGTCGTCCGCGAGGACGAGCAGGTGCGAGAC
>DASZQH010000065.1:0-2473 GCA_035549805.1 Burkholderiales bacterium | reverse complement strand
GTACGAGTGCGACTCGGAGGACACCTCGACCTTCACGACCGGGTATTCCTTGCCGTCTTCCCACTTCATCGTCTCGCGGCCCTTCGTCTCGATCGCGGAGCGGGTGAGGAAGGCGTGGTTCGCGCTGGTGTCGAGGAAGATGACCGTCTTGTATTCGGGGTGCGTGCCCTGCTTCATAGGATTCTCTGGGTCGGCGCTGAAAAGGCGCGAATTATACAGAAATCAGGGGCTTATTAGAACTTGAACTGCACCGCGGGTTGCCCTGGCGCCGGGGCGGGCGGGGCGGCCGCGGCGGCGGCGGGGTCCTGGCGCAGCTGCAGGTCGAACAGGAGCAGCCAGCGGGCGGCGTCGGGGACGTCGAAGGGCTCCACGCCGTGGAACGAGTTGTCGGTCTTGGCGAAGGCGAACATCGAGTTCGGGACGAAGGGCATGGTCGCCATGCGGTCGAAGTTCGCGAACGGGTGGTGCGCGTTGCCCAGGCAGGTGAAGCCGGCCTCCTTGGGCACGTAGATCGAGGTGCCGTGGCGCGCGAGGCGCTCGTCGGCGGGCAGGTAGAAGAGCACCGAGACGACCTTGCGCGGACTGTCGGTGTGCGGGCCGAGCGCGTAGCGGGTGCGGTCGTGCACGAGCAGCGCCTCGTCGATGATGAGCATGTCGGGCTGGTCGCGCAGCCGCGGCTCGACCACCGGGGCGAACTTCTGCAGGATCAGGTGGCCGAAGCGGCCGCCCAGCAGCCAGCTCCGCAGCCCCTGCCAGAAGGCGAACTGCCCCTCGGGCATGCCCTCGGGGCGCTCCCCGGTCAGCTCGAGCACCGAGCGCTCGGGATAGCCGCGCGTGCCGCGCGACTCGAGGGGCTTCATCTGCTCCGGCTTCGGCAGGTTGCGCTGCAGCTCCGCGTAGTACGGCGCGGGAAACACCTCCGGCACGTAGAAGTGCGGGAAAGGATAGGTGCGCACCGGCGTGTTGCCGACGCGATAGAGCACGTCGAGCTCAACGGAAGAAGACATATTCGGCCACTCCCTTGAAGGCGCCTTCCTTGCGCTCGGCCGCCGCGACCTGCGCCTCGTCCCAGCGGAACCCCAGGCCGCGCAGGTCGGCGAGCAGCCGGCGGTGCGGCTCGAGCGCGGGGTTCACCTCGATGATCATCGAGCGCAGCCGCTTGTCGCCGACGGTCTTCGCCCCGCCGGCCACGACCTTGTGCTCGAAGCCGTCGACGTCGATCTTGAGGTGCGTGGGCTGCGGCATCACGCCGGCGGCGACGAGGTCGTCCAGGCGGGCCGCCACGCAGCCCTGCGAGAACGCCGGGCGCGCCGGCTCGAGCTTGAAGTCGACGCGCTCCTCGTACGAGTGGCACGAGCCGCCGGCCATGAACGCCGAGAGGTGCAGCTCCGAGTAGCCCGGCGCGTCGGAGAGCGCGAGGCAGTAGGCCTTCACCCGCTCGCCGAGGCGGTTCATCTCGATGTTGCGGTTGAGCAGGGCGTAGTTCTGCGACTCGGGCTCGAAGGCGAAGACGCGCGCGCCGCCGATCCCCGCCGCCCAGATGCTGTACATGCCGACGTTCGCGCCGACGTCGGCGAGCACGTCCTGCGGGCCGAGCCGCGACATCCACTCGATGGTGACCGGCTCCTTCTGGAACAGCGATTCCGCGCGCCAGCGCGTCGCTTCGTTGGGGGTGGCGTAGACGACGGTCTTGCCCTGCCACGAGAGCTCGCAGCGGGGGTTGAGGCTCTGGTACTGCTTCAGGTCCACGGGGGGAAAAATGGGGACAGACCCCATTTTCCTACGCGCTTCGCGAAGCTACGGAAAATGGGGTCTGTCCCCATTTTTCTAGCCTCGGCGCATGGAATCGAAGAATTCCGCGTTCGACTTCGTCGCGCGCAGCTTGTCGATGAGGAATTCCGCCGCCTCGAGTTCGTCCATCGGGAAGAGCAGCTTGCGCAGCACCCAGACCTTCTGCAGCAGGGGCGCCTCGATGAGCAGCTCCTCGCGGCGCGTGCCGGAGCGGTTGACGTTGATCGCCGGGTAGATGCGCTTCTCGTGCATCCGCCGGTCGAGGTGCACCTCCATGTTGCCGGTGCCCTTGAATTCCTCGTAGATCACGTCGTCCATCCGGCTGCCGGTGTCGATCAGCGCGGTGGCGATGATGGTGAGCGAGCCGCCTTCCTCGACGTTCCTCGCCGCGCCGAAGAAGCGCTTGGGCTTCTGCAGCGCATTGGCATCGACGCCGCCCGTCAGGACCTTGCCCGAGGCCGGTACGACCGTGTTGTAGGCGCGCGCCAGCCGCGTGATGGAATCGAGGAGGATGACGACGTCCTTCTTGTGCTCCACGAGCCGCTTCGCCTTCTCGATCACCATCTCGGCGACCTGCACGTGGCGCGAGGCCGGCTCGTCGAACGTGGAGGCGACCACCTCGCCGCGCACCGTGCGCGACATCTCGGTCACTTCCTCCGGGCGCTCGTCGATGAGCAGCACG
>DASZQH010000064.1:0-8786 GCA_035549805.1 Burkholderiales bacterium | reverse complement strand
TCGGTGCCGATGCTCGACTCGCTGATGGAGCCGAAGGGCGTGATCGCCGAGGCGCAGGCGATGGCGGCCAAGGCGTTCGGCGCGCGCCGCACCTACTTCGCCACCAACGGCACCTCGACCGCGAACAAGGTGATCTTCCAGACGCTGCTCGCGCCGGGGGAGAAGCTGCTCCTCGACCGCAACTGCCACAAGAGCGTGCACCACGGCGTGGTGCTCTCGGGCGCGAACCCGGTCTACCTCGACTCGGCGCTGAACCGCAAGTACGGGCTGTACGGCCCGGTGCCGAAGAAGACCCTGCTGAAGGCGATCCGGCAGCACCCCGACGCGCAGGCCCTGATCCTCACCTCCTGCACCTACGACGGCCTGCGCTACGACCTGAAGCCGATCATCGACGCGGCGCACGCGCGCGGCATCAAGGTGATCATCGACGAGGCCTGGTACGGCTTCGCGCGCTTCCACCCCGAGTTCCGCCCCACCGCGCTCGAGGCGGGCGCCGACTACGCCACGCAGTCGACGCACAAGGTGCTCTCCGCGTTCTCGCAGGCCTCGATGATCCACATCAACGACCCGGGGTTCCGCGAGCACCTGTTCCGCGAGAACTTCAACATGCACACGTCGACGAGCCCGCAGTACGCGCTCATCGCGAGCCTCGACATCGCGCGCAAGCAGGCGGTGATGGAAGGCTACAAGCTGCTCACGCGCACCCTCGACCTGGCGAAGGAGGTGCGCGAGCTGGTCAACTCGACCAAGGTGTTCCGCGTCCTCGAGCTCGAGGATCTCCTGCCCGAGGAGACGAAGAAGGACGGCATCCGCCTCGACCCGACGAAGGTCACCATCGACATCTCCGGCTGCGGCTACACGGCGGAGGACCTGCAGAAGGAGCTCTTCGAGCGCTACAACATCCAGGTCGAGAAATCGACCTTCAACACGCTCTCGCTGCTCCTCACCATCGGCACGACGCGCTCGAAGGTCTCGCGCCTCTACGACGCGCTGATGCGCATCGCGCGCGAGAACCGCGCGCCGCGGCGCCTCGTCCAGACGCCGGACATCCCCCCGTTCACGAAGCTGCGCTTCCTGCCGCGCGACGCGTACTACTGCGGCGGCGAGCTGGTGCCGGTGTTCGACGACCGCGAGCGGGTGAACCGCGCGCTCGCCGGGCGCATCTGCGCCGACCAGATCGTCCCCTACCCGCCCGGCATCCCGGTGCTCGTCCCCGGCCAGCTGATCACGCGCAGCATCGTCGAGTATCTCGGCGATCTCCTGCACTCCCACAAGCGGATGGAAATGCACGGCGTGGTGCACGAGGGCTACCTGCCCTGCATCCGCGTGCTGAAGCCGGCCGAGGAAAAGGGCTTGTCCCGGCTCGCCTGAGCGCGCCGCCCTCCGGTAGAGTGCCGTCGGAGGGGGGGCGATGCGGCGTTCGGCAGCGGCAACGGGCCAGGCACGGCAGCAGGCGCTCGACGCCGGCCAGGCGCGCATTCTCGAGATGATCGCGCGGGGGGCGCCTGCCGCGCGCGTCCTGAAGGCGATCGTCGTTCTCATCGAGGCTCGCGCCCCGGACGTGCTGGCTTCGATCCTCGTCCTCGACGCAGAGGGCCGCCGGGTGCGCCACGGCGCGGCGGCGCGGCTGCCGCGCGCGTACATGCGGCGCATCGATGGCCAGCCGATCGGGCCGCGCGCCGGGGCCTGCGGCGCGGCGGCCTACCTGCGCCGCTCCGTCGTCTGCGCCGACATCCGCACCGACCCGCGCTGGGCGGCCTACCGCGAGGCCGCGGCGCCTTTCGGCCTGCGCGCCTGCTGGTCGACGCCGATCTTCGACGCGAAGCGCCGCGTGCTCGGCACCTTCGCGCTGTACTTCCGCAAGCCCGGCCGGCCGGCCGCGCGCCACCGGCGCGAGATCGGGGTCGCCACCCACCTCGCCTCGGTCGCGCTCACGCATGCGCGCGAGAAAGACGAGCACGCGCGCCTGGTCCACGCACTGGGCGAGCGCGTGAAGGAGCTCACCGTCCTGCACAAGTGGGCCGGGCTGCTGCAGCAGGACACCCCGGTGGACGCGAAGCTGTTCGCCCGCCTCGCCGCGCTGCTTCCGCCGGGCTGGCAATACCCGGAGGTCTGCGTCGCTCGCGTGGCCTACGGCGAGCTCGAAGCGCGCACCCGGGGCTGGCGCGAGGTCCCCGCGCGGCAGGCGGCGCCGTTCCGCACCGCCGACGGCACCGAGGGCTGCATCGAGATCGCCTACCTGGAGGCGCGGCCCGCCGCGGCGGAAGGCCCCTTCCTCGCCGAGGAGCGCACCCTGCTCGACTCCCTCGCCGACATGCTGGCGGTGCACGTCGAGCGCCACCGGGCGCAGATCCGCCTGCGCGACCGCGAGGCGATGTTCCGCGCGATCTTCGACAACGCCGGGATCGGCGTCACCCTCGTCGACCTCGAAGGCAGGATCGCCGCCTGCAATCCCGCGCTCGCGCGCATGCTCGGCTACGCCGAGGCGGAGCTCAACGGGATGACCGTCTCGGCCATCACGCACCCGGAAGACATCGCGTCCAGCGCGACGCTGTACCGCTCCCTGGCCACCGGGCAGCTCGGCCACTACCAGCTCGTCAAGCGCTACCTCCGCAAGGACGGCGCCACCGTCTGGGCGCAGCTCACGGCCTCCATCCTGCCGCGCCCGGGCCGCGCGCCGCGCTTCAGCATCGGCATGATCGAGGACATCAGCGCGCGCAAGCTCGCGGAGCAGGCGCTGCTGGAGAGCGCGCAGCGCTTCCGCCTCCTCGCCGAGTCTTCGCCGGACGCGACGCTGATCCACCAGGACGAGCGCATCGTGTTCGTCAACCGCGCGATGCTCGACCTGATGCGCGCCGCCGACGCGGCGCAGCTCGTCGGCCAGCCGGCGACGTTCATGCTCCCGCCGCCGCTCGTGGAAGGCGCGCGCAAGCGCATCGCGGCCCTCTACGCCGGCACGCCCCAGCCGCGCGCCGAGCAGGCGTACCTGCGTCTCGACGGCACCGCGGTGGACGTGGAGGTCGCGGCCGCGCCCATCGCCCTGGACGGGCGCCCCGCCGCGCAGGTCACGGTGCGCGACGTGACCTCGCGCAAGCAGGCCGAGGCCGCGCTGCGCGAGTCCGAGCGGCGCTTCCGCGGCATCCTCGAAGGCATGACGGTCGGCTTCGTCGCCTTCGACCGGGAGCTGCGCTTCACCTACGTGAACGCCCGCGCCGAGGCGCTCCTGCAGCGCAGCGCCGAGTCGCTCCTCGGCCAGCGCTACGCCGAGGCGTTCCCCGAGGCGGTCGGCTCGACCTTCGAGCAGGCCTATCACCGCGCGCTGCTCGAGAACGTGGCGGTCCAGGCGGAGGAGTACTTCGTGCCCTGGCAGCGCTGGTTCGAGCAGCGCGTCGACCCGACGCCCGACGGGCTGTCGGTGTTCTTCCAGGACATCACCGAGCGCAAGGGCTCCGAGGCGCGCATCCAGCACCTGGCGACGCACGACGCGCTCACCGGGCTGCCGAACCGCACCCTCGCCCACGACCGGATCACCCAGGCGATCTTCCACGCGCGCCGCGGCGGGCGCCAGCTCGCCGTGATGTACCTCGACCTCGACCGCTTCAAGGTGATCAACGACGGCTTCGGCCATCCGGTCGGCGACGCGGTGCTGCGCGCCTGCGCGGCGCGGCTGAAGGACCTGGTGAGGAACGGCGACACCGTCGCGCGCCAGAGCGGCGACGAGTTCATGATGCTCCTCGCCGACCTGCGGCACTCGAGCGACGCCTACATCGTCGGGCAGAAGGTGCTCGACGCGTTCTCCCGGGCGCTCGAGGTCGAGGGCCGCGAGCTGCATGTCACCCCGAGCATCGGCGTGAGCCTGTTCCCGCAGGACGGCCAGAGCGCCGACGAGCTGATCCGCAACGCCGACGTCGCGATGTATCGCGCCAAGGAACTCGGCCGCAACAACTACCAGTTCTTCACGCGCGAGATGAGCGAGGAAACGCAGCGGCGCGTCGCCATCGAGACGGAGCTGCGCGCGGCGATCGCGCGCGGGCAGCTGCACCTCGCCTACCAGCCGAAGGCGGACCTCGCCAGCGGCCGCATCGCCGGCTGCGAGGCGCTGCTGCGCTGGACGCATCCTTCGCTCGGCGTGATCTCGCCCGCGCGCTTCATCCCGATCGCCGAGGATTCCGGCCTGATCGTGCCGATCGGCGACTGGGCGCTGCGCACCGCGTGCACGCAGGCGAAGGCGTGGATCGACGCCGGCTTCGGCCCGCTTTCGGTCGCGGTGAACGTCTCGCCGCGCCAGTTCCTGCAGCAGGACGTGGTGGCGTGGGTGATGACCGTCCTGCGCGAGACGGACCTGCCGCCGGAGTGCCTGGAGCTCGAGCTGACCGAGACCCTGATCGCCCGCGACGTCGAGAAGGTGATCGCGACCGTCGATCGCCTGAAGTCCGCCGGGGTGCGCCTGTCGATCGACGACTTCGGCACGGGCTACTCGAGCCTGAGCTACCTGAAGCGCTTCCGCGTCGACACGCTCAAGATCGACCAGTCGTTCGTCCGCAACCTGGCGAGCGAGCAGGACGACGCGACGATCGCGCTCGCCGTCATCGACCTCGCGCACAACCTGCGCATGACGGCGGTCGCGGAAGGCGTCGAGACCGAGGCGCAGTGCCGCTTCCTCCGCGACCACGGCTGCGACGCGATCCAGGGCTACTTCTTCAGCAAGCCCGTCCCCGCCGAGGAGCTCGGCGCCCAGCTCGCCGCGCGCCGCACCTTGCAGCTGCCGGGCTAGGGGTGGCTTCCGACCGTCACGAAACGGTCATCGTTGAAACATAAGCTGTCGTCGGTCCATGACAGATCAAAGGAAAAATCCCATGAAATCAATCGCTTCAGTATTCGCCGTCGGCGCGCTGGCCGCCTCGCCGGCGTTTGCGCAGCAGATCGTCAAGATCGACGGCTCCAGCACCGTGTTCCCGGTGACCGAAGCGGTCGCCGAAGACTTCCAGAAGGCCAAGAAGCAGCAGGTGAAGGTCACGGTCGGGATTTCGGGAACCGGCGGCGGCTTCAAGAAGTTCTGCCGCGGCGAGATCGACATCGCCGACGCGTCGCGCCCCATCCTCGCCAAGGAGATGCAGGAGTGCAAGGCGGCCGGCATCGAGTACATCGAGCTGCCCGTGGCCTTCGACGCGCTCACGGTCGTCGTCAACCCGAAGAACGCCTTCATCAAGCAGCTCACGGTGGCCGAGATGAAGAAGATGTGGGAGCCGGCCGCGCAGGGCAAGGTGACGCGCTGGAACCAGGTCAACCCGGCCTGGCCGGACCAGCCGATGAAGCTCTTCGGGCCGGGCGCGGACTCCGGCACGTTCGACTACTTCACCGAGGCCGTGGTCGGGAAATCCAAGTCCTCGCGCGGCGACTTCACCGCGTCGGAGGACGACAACGTCCTGGTGCAGGGCGTGTCGCGCGACGTGAACGGCCTGGGCTACTTCGGCTTCGCCTACTACGTCGAGAACAAGGACAAGCTGAAGGCGGTGCCGATCGTGAACGACAAGGGCCAGCCGGTGGCGCCCTCGCTCGAGGCGGTCGAGAAGGGCAGCTACACGCCCCTCGCGCGGCCGATCTTCATCTACGTGAGCACCAAGTCGCTCGCCCGCGCGGAAGTGAAGGAGTTCGTCGAGTACTACATGAAGAACGGCGGGGCCCTCGCGAAAGAGGTCAAGTACGTGCCGCTGCCCGCCAGCGCCTACAAGCTGGCATGGGAGCACGTGCAGAAGGGCAAGAAGGGCACGGTCTTCGGCGGCATCGCCGAGGTCGGGATCACGATCGACGAGCTTCTCAAGCGCGAAGCCAGGCTCTAGATTCGGTCGATGTCGGCAGTCCTGCCCAACCCGGCCGTCAGCGCCCGCCTGAAGCAGCGGCGGGCGCGCGTCGTGAGGGAGAAGATCATCGAGATGATCCTCTTCCTCGCGGCGCTGGTCTCGGTCTTCACCACGGTGGGCATCGTCTACATCCTGGTGAAGGAATCGGTGGTGTTCTTCCAGGCGGTGCCGATCGGCTTGTTCCTCACCGACACCCAGTGGACGCCGCTCTTCGACGACGCGCACTTCGGCATCATGGTGCTGCTCTCGGGCACGCTCACCAGCTCGGCGGTGGCGCTGTCGGTGGCGATCCCGCTCGGTACCATCATCGCGATCTACCTCTCGGAGTTCGCGCCTTTCAAGCTGCGCGAGGTGGCGAAGCCGTTCCTCGAGCTGCTCGGCGGCGTGCCGACCATCGTCTACGGCTACTTCGCGCTGCTCTTCGTCACGCCGCTCTTGCAGAAGATCTACCCGGAGCTGCCCGGCTTCAACCTGCTCGCCGCGGGCATCGTGATGGGCATCATGATCATCCCCTACGTCGCCTCGATCTCCGAGGACGCGATGCGCGCGGTGCCGATGCACCTGCGCGAGGGCTCCTACGCGATGGGCGCGACGCGCTTCCAGACCGCGACGCGCGTCGTCGTGCCGGCGGCGTTCTCCGGCATCGCCTCGGCCTACATCCTCGGCATCTCGCGCGCGGTCGGCGAGACCATGATCCTCGCCGTCGCGGCGGGCATGCAGCCGAACCTGACGTTCAACCCGCTCGAGCCCGCCGCCACCATCACCGCCTACATCGTGCAGGTGGCGCTGGGCGACCTGCCGCACGGCTCGGTGGGCTACCAGACCATCTTCGCCGCCGGCCTGACGCTGCTCCTCTTCACGCTGGCGTTCAACGTCCTCGGCCACGTCCTGCGCCGGAGGTTCCGTGAAGCCTACTGAGCTGCGCCGGCAGATCCGCAGGCGCAAGCGCTGGGACGTGATCTTCACCGTCGTCGGCATCGTCGCGCTGATGATCGGCGTGCTCACCTTCGCCGCCCTCTTCGCCGACATGGCGATCAAGGGCGTCGGGCGCCTCGACTGGGACTTCTTCACCAGCTTCCCGTCGCGCCGGCCCGGCCAGGCGGGCATCCTCTCCGCCTGGGTCGGCTCGACGCTCGTCATGGTGGTGACGGCCGTGGTGGCGGTGCCGCTGGGCATCGCGGCGGGGGTGTACCTCGAGGAGTACGCGCGCAAGAACTGGGTCACCGATCTCATCGAGATCAACATCACCAACCTCGCCGGCGTGCCGTCGATCGTCTACGGCCTGCTCGCCCTGGGCCTGTTCGTCTACCAGTTCGGCCTCGGGCAGAGCATCCTGTCGGCCGGCCTGACGCTCGCGCTGCTCATCCTGCCGGTGGTGATCGTGGCGACGCGCGAGGCGATCCGCTCCATCCCGCAGATCATCCGCGAGGGCTCCTACGGCTGCGGCGCGACGCAGTGGCAGACGGTGCGCTACCACATCCTGCCCTACTCCTCGGCCGGCATCCTCACGGGCGTGATCATCGGCATGGCGCGCGCGATCGGCGAGACGGCGCCGATCATCACCATCGGCGCGCTCACCTTCATCGCCTTCCTGCCGCCCTCGCCGCTGTCGGCCGGGCCGTTCGACTGGCTGTTCTCGCCCTTCACGGTGATGCCGATCCAGATGTTCAACTGGACCTCGCGGCCCGAGGCCGCGTTCCAGGTCAACGCCGCGGCCGCCGGCTTCGTCCTGGTGGTGATGACCCTCGCCATGAACGGCGCCGCGATCTACCTGCGCTACCGCCTGCGGCGGAACATCAAGTGGTAGGAGACTAGAATGTCCGCACCCGACACCCTGATGAAGACCGAACTGCTGATGCCGCAGGAGAAAGCCGTAGCCGCCCCGGCGCCGAAGGCCGAGGTCGACGATCTCAGCTTCTACTACGGCGACTTCAAGGCGCTGAAGGGCATCAGCATGCCCGTGTACGAGCGCAAGGTGACCGCGCTCATCGGTCCGTCGGGCTGCGGCAAGTCGACCTTCCTGCGCTGCTTCAACCGCATGCACGACCTCTACCCCGGCAACCGCTACGAGGGCCGCATCGTCCTGCACCCGGACGACACCGACCTGCTCGCGCGCGGCGTCGACCCGATCGAGGTGCGCATGCGCATCGGCATGGTGTTCCAGAAGCCCAACCCATTCCCGAAGACGATCTTCGAGAACGTCGCCTACGGGCTGCGCGTGCGCGGCGAGTCTTCGCGGCGCAGGATCGAGGACAAGGTCGAGCAGGCGCTCGACGACGCGGCGCTGCTCGACGAGGTGAAGGACCGCATGCACGAGCCGGCGTACAACCTGTCGGGCGGCCAGCAGCAGCGCCTGTGCATCGCGCGCGCGCTCGCCACCGACCCGGAGCTGCTGCTCTTCGACGAGCCGACCTCCGCGCTCGACCCGATCGCCACCGCCTCGATCGAGGAGCTGATCCACGACCTGAAGCAGCGCGTCACGATCCTGATCGTGACCCACAACATGCAGCAGGCGGCGCGCGTCTCCGATTTCACGGCGTACATGTACCTCGGCGAGATGGTCGAGTTCGGCGTCACCGACGAGCTCTTCATCAAGCCGAAGAAGAAGCAGACCGAGGACTACATCACGGGAAGGTTCGGTTAGCGCTATGGGCGTCAGCGAGCACGCATCGAAGCAGTACGACCTGGATCTCGACTCGATCCGCTCCCGCGTACTCCAGATGGGCGGGATGGTGGAGTCGCAGATCCGGCGCGCCCTCGAGGCGCTCGCCACCGGCGAGCGCAGCCTGATCGACGAGGTGATCGCCGACGACCACCGCGTGAACGGCATGGAGGTCGCGCTCGACGGCGACTGCAGCCAGGTCATCGTGCGCCGCCAGCCGGCGGCGAACGACCTGCGCATGATCCTCGCCATCACCAAGACGG
>DASZQH010000063.1:0-9575 GCA_035549805.1 Burkholderiales bacterium | reverse complement strand
TCGATGGTCTGGTTGACGAGCGGATGGTCCGGCACCTCGCGGTCGCCGACGATGTTTTCGCCGCACGCCACCTGGTCGGGGAACACCGAGGCGAGCAGGTCCTCCGCCTCCATGCGCGCGAGCTGCGGGGCGAGCTTGCGCCCGCCGCGGAAGCGCGGCAGCGCGAGCGCGGTGGTGGCGTCCCAGCGCCAGCGCGTGGCGAACATCGGCGCGTCGAGCAGCGCCTGGACGAGCAGCGGCCGCACGCTCTTCGAGTGCAGGTAGCGCGCGATGTCCTCGAGCGGGAAGCTGTGGCTGGTCGAGAGAGACAGCACGATCGAGTTCTCGGTCGCCGCCGCCTGCAGCTCGAAGTTGAACTTGCGGCACATGCGTTTCCTCAGCGCGAGGCCCCAGGCGCGGTTGATGCGGCTGCCGAACGGCGCGTGAATGATGAGCTGCTGGCCGCCGGACTCGTCGAAGAAGCGCTCCAGGATCACCGTGTCGAGCGTCGGCAGCGCGCCGAAGACCGCCTTGGCGCTCGCGAGATACTCCACCGCCTGCTGGACGGCGGCCTCGCTCAGACCGGTGTTCAACAAATAGTCGTGTGAAAAAGACAAGTGCAAGCGAGACAACGACTGCGAAAGCTCCTGCGTCCGCCCGGGCGCCTCGCCGAGCCAGAACGGGATCCCGGGCGGCGCGCCCTTCGCGTCCTCCACCCGCACCGTGCCGCGCTCGACGCGCAGGATCTTGTAGGAGGTATTGCCGAGCTGGAAGACGTCGCCGGCGAGGCTCTCGATGGCGAAGTCCTCGTTGACCGTGCCGATCGGCGTCGATTGCGGCTCCAGCACCACGGCGTAGTCCGCGGTGTCCGGGATCGTGCCGCCCGAGGTCATCGCCGTCAGGCCCGCCCCTCGCCGGCCACGCAGCACGCCGTTCACCGCGTCGCGGTGCAGGTAGGCGCTGCGCCGGCCGCGGCGCGTGTCGAAGCCTGCCGCCAGCATCCGCAGGACTTCGGTATAGGTTTTCCGCTCCAGGTTTCTGAACGGAAAAGCTTTCGTCAGCAAAGCGAAGAGCGCTTCTTCCGGCCATTCCTGCCCGGAAACTTCGGCGACGATCTGCTGCGCGAGGACGTCGAGCGGATTCTCGGGGATCGCGATGCGGTCGAGCTCGCCGCGGCGCACCGCGTCGAGAAGCGCCGCGCACTCGACCAGCTCGTCGCGCGAGAGCGGGAACAGCCGGCCCTTGGGCATGCCCCCCACCGCGTGGCCGGACCGGCCGACGCGCTGCAGGAAAGCGGCGATGCTGCGCGTGGTGCCGAGCTGGCAGACCAGGTCGACGTCGCCGATGTCGATGCCGAGCTCGAGCGAGGCGGTCGCCACCAGCGCCTTCAGCTCGCCGCGCTTCAGGCGCTGCTCGGCGTCCAGCCGGTGCTCGCGCGCCATGCTGCCGTGGTGCGAGGTGACGTTGCCCTTGCCCAGGCGGTCGGTGAGGTGCTTCGCGACGCGCTCGGCCATGCGGCGCGTGTTGACGAAGACGAGCGTGGTGCGGTGCTCGTTGATGAGCTCGGCGAGCCGGTCGTAGACCTGGATCCAGACCTCGCCCGACATCACCGCCTCGAGCGGCGAAGCGGGGATTTCGACCGCGAGGTCGCGCGCGCGCACGTGGCCGGTGTCGACGATGTTGCACTCGCCCGCGGTGCCGACGAGGAAGCGGCCGATCTCCTCGATCGGCTTCTGCGTCGCGGACAGGCCGATGCGCACGAGCCTCGGCCCCGCCAGGGCCGCCAGCCGCTCGAGCGAGATGGCGAGGTGCGCGCCGCGCTTGTTCGGCGCCACGGCATGGATCTCGTCCACGATCACGCTGCGCACGGTCGAGAGCATCTTCCTGCCCGAGGCGCTGGTAAGCAGGATGTAGAGCGACTCCGGGGTGGTCACGACGATGTGCGGCGAGCGCTTGCGCATCTTCGTGCGCTCGGACTGCGGCGTATCGCCGGTCCGCACCAGCGCGGTGATCTCGAACTCGGGGTAGCCGAGCGCCGTCAGCTCCGCGCGGATGCCGGCGAGCGGGGCTCGCAGGTTGCGCTCGATGTCGTTGGCGAGGGCCTTGAGCGGCGAGACGTAGACGACGCGGGTCTCGTCGGGCAGCCCGCCCGCCACGCCCTCCCGCACCAGGTCGTCGATCGCCGCGAGGAAGGCCGAAAGGGTCTTGCCGGAGCCGGTGGGCGCCGCGACGAGCGTGTGCTTCCCCGCGCGGATCGCCGGCCAGGCCTCGAGCTGCGCCGGGGTCGGGGCCGCGAACGCGGCACGGAACCACCCCGCCACGGCCGGATGGAAGCCTTCGAGGCCGGCCTCGAACGGCTCTTGCATGCTTCGCGCCAGGATGATCGCTGCCTCCAGGTTCCTTTGTGCGGCCGCGCTTGCCGGCGCGGCGCTGTCCGGCCACGCCCAGACGCAGGTCTGGGTCAACGCCGGATTCATTTCACGTCACTTCGATCGCAGCACCGATTATAGGGAGGAGAACTGGGGCCTCGGCGCCGAAGCGGTCTTCGCGCCCGCGCATGCCGCGGTCGCGGGAACTTTCATCAACAGCGAGCGTCAGCGCAGCCGCTACCTGGGCTATCAATGGCGCGGCCTGCGCCGGCAGCCGGCCGGCGTCGACGTGCATGCGGGGGTGATCCTCGCGCTCGTGGACGGCTATCCCGCCACGCGCAATGGCAACGCTTTCCTGGCCCCGGTTCCTTATGTCGCCATAGAGGGACGGCGCGTCGGCGTGAACTTCGTGATGCTGCACAACGGGGAGACCGCCGCCCTCGCGATGCAGCTCAAGCTCAGGATCCGGTAGCCCGGCGGCGCCCCGCCAGCCAGCGCGCGAGCGGCCAGAGGATGACGACGATCGTCACGCAGGCGAGCCCGGCGGCGATCGGCCGCTCGAAGAAGCCGGCGAGCCGCCCGTCGGACTTGATCATCGAGGTGATGAAGTGGTCCTCGAGCATGGCGCCGAGGACCAGGCCCAGGATCGCCGGGGCGACCGGGAAGCCGTTCTCCTCCATCAGCCAGGCGACGAGCCCGAACACGAGCATGAGGAGCACGCCGAAGAGCGAGTTGTTGATCGCGAAGCTGCCGACGATGCAGAAGAGCAGGATCACCGGCATCAGCACGTTGCGCGGCACGCGCAGCATCTGCTTCGCGCACTTGATGACCGCCACCCCGAGCGGCAGCATGAGCAGGTTCGCGAGCACGAAGACGATGAAGATGGCGTAGATGCTCGGCGCGTTCTCGATGAACGTGGTCGGCCCGGGATTGAGGCCCTTGACGTAGAGCACGCCGATGACGATGGCGGTGATCGAGTCCCCCGGGATGCCGAACACCAGCGCGGGGATCCAGGCGCCGGCGAGCGCGCTGTTGTTCGCCGCGCCGGACTCGACGATGCCCTCGACGTGGCCGGTGCCGAACTTCTCCGGCTCCCGGGAGAATTTCTTCGACATCGCGTAGGACATCCAGGCCGCGATGTCCGCGCCGGCGCCCGGCAGCGCGCCGATCGCCGTGCCGAGCGCGCTGCCGCGGACGATCGAGGCGGGGTAGCGGCGCACCAGGCCCCACATGCCGCGGAACACGTTGCCGATCTTCGCCTGCGCCATTTCCCAGGGCGACTCGATCTGGCTCGCGGAGCGCAGGATCTCGGACACCGCGAACATGCCGATCATGATCGGGATCAGCGTGAGGCCGCCCGTCAGCTCGGCGTTGCCGAACGTGAAGCGCGGGAACCCCGCCGGGTTGTCCAGGCCGACCGAGGCGACCAGCAGCCCGCCCAGCAGCGACACGATGCCCTTCAGCGGGTCGGCCAGGGCGATGAACACGGCGCAGAGGAGGCCCATCAGCACCAGCCAGAAGTACTCGAAGGAGCTGAACTTGAGGGCGACCTCCGCGAGCACGGGCGCGGCGACGATCAGCACCGCGGTGCCGAACAGGCCGCCGATGACGGAGAACACCAGCCCGGCGCCGAGCGCGACCTCGCCCTGCCCCTTCTTCGTCATGGCGTAGGCCTCGTCGGTGTAGGCGGCCGACGCAGGCGTGCCGGGCATGCGCAGGAAGCAGCTCGGGATGTCCCCGGCGAAGATCGCCATCGCCGTGGCGGTGACGATCGACGCGATCGCCGGGACGGGCGGCATGAAGAACGTCACCGGCACGAGGAGCGCGGTCGCCATCGTGGCGGTGAGCCCGGGCACCGCGCCGACGAACAGGCCGAACATCGCCGAGGCGAAGATCACCCACAGCACGTACGGGTCGAAGACGAGCGCGAAGGCGGCGGCGAAGGTCGCCATCGGCTAGAACACCACGCGCTCGAGCACGCCCCAGGGCAGCGGGATGCGCAGGAGCTTGTAGAACGCGAGGTGGATGACGATCGGGGCGAGCACGGCGACGGACACGGCCACCGCCGGCCGCGCCCCGAACGTCAGGGTCCAGCCGAGCAGCAGGAGCGTGCCGGTCAGATGGAACCCCAGCGGATCGGCGAGGAGCAGGTAGAGGCCCAGCCCGGCCGGAACGGACAGGAACGCGAGCACCGCGCGGCGGTGGCCGGTCCAGCCGCCGAGCGCGAGCCACGGACCGCCGGCCCGCATGCCGCGCGCGACCAGCAGCACGCCGCACAGGACCAGCCCGGCGGCGACCAGGCGCGGAAACAGCGCCGCGCCGTACTTCTGGCCGGGGATGGGCGGGAAGCCCTGGACATGCCAGAGCACCACCGCCCCGAACACGATCAGCGCCGCGCCGATGAGCGCGTCATGGACCTTCATGGGCGCGCGAGGCGCGCCGCTACTTGGCGATGCCGACGGCCTTCATGATCGCGCCGTTGTCGGCGTCCGCCTTGGCCATGAACTTCGCGGTCGCGGCCGCGTCGGCCCAGACGACGCCGAAGCCGCGGCTCGCCATGAAGTCCTTGTACTCCTTCGAGTCGTAGACCTTCTTGAGCGCCGTGCCGAGCGTGCCCTGCACGTTCGCCGGCAGGCCCTTCGGGCCCGCGATGACGCGCCAGGCCGCGGTTTCCCAGTTGCTGTTCAGCTCCTTCTTCAGCGTCGGAAGGTTCGGGTAGAGCGCCGGCGGGTTGGCGTCCATGATCGCGAGCGGCTTCACCTTGCCGGCGTCGATCAGCGCGCGCGCCTCCGGGATGGAGCAGGTGACGAACTCGACGCCGCCCGCGACGAGGTCCTGCAGGCCCGGCGCGGCGCCCTGCGAGGGCACCCACGGCACCGCCGCCGGGTCGATGCCCTGGTCCTTCAGCATGCCGGCGAGCGCGAGGTGCCAGATGCCGCCCTGCCCCGTGCCCGAGGCCTTGAACTTGCCGGGGTTCGCCTTCACCGCCGCGAGCAGGTCCTTCACCGACTTGTAGGGCGCGTCGACGCGCACGCTGACGCCCGCGGGATCCGAGTTGACGAGGCCGATCGGCGTGAAGTCCGTGTGCTTCAGCTGCGTGAGGCCGGCCCAGTGCATCATCGTGATCTCGACGGTGATGAGGCCGAGGGTGTAGCCGTCCGGCGGGGCGGAGGAAATCGCCTGGTGGCCGACGACGCCCGAGCCGCCGGTGCGGTTCACGACGTTGATGGGCTGCTTGAGCTCCTTCTCCATCAGGCTCGCGATGATGCGGGCCGTGGCATCCGTCCCGCCGCCGGCGCCCCACGGCACGATCAGGGTGATGGGCCGCTGCGGGTACGCCTGGGCGTGAGCGGCGACGCTGAAGGTGAAGGAAGCGGCGGCGAGAAGCGCGCCGAGGATCGTATTAACCATCTTGTTAACCGCGCGGTTCATGTCGTCTCCTCAGAATGCGCGCGACTGTAGCATGGAACTTCGCGCCGGAAGCGCGAGCAGGCGGTCGAGCACGGAGGGGTCCACCGGCTTGACGAGGTGGTGGTCGAAGCCCGCGGCCTGGGAGCGCTGCTTGTCCTCCGGCTGGCCCCAGCCGGTCAGGGCGATCAGCACCATGTCGTGGCCGAACGGGCGCTCGCGGATGCGGCGCGCGGTCTCGTAGCCGTTCACGCGCGGCATGCCGATGTCGAGCAGCGCGAGCGCGGGCCGGAACGCCTCGGCCATGTCGATCGCCTGCTGGCCGTCGTAGGCGGTGCGCACCTCGTGCCCCACGACGCGCAGCATCACGGCCAGGCTGTCGGCCGCGTCGCGGTTGTCGTCGGCGATCAGGATGCGCTGGCGCCGCCGCCCGGCGCCCGCGAAGGGCGCGCCGGCCTCGGCGCGCGGCGCCGGCGCCTCGGCGCCCAGCGCTTCGGGCAGGCGCACCACGAACTCGCTGCCGCGGCCCGGCCCGCCGCTGCGGGCGTGCACGCTGCCACCGTGCATCTCCACCAGGCGCTTCACCAGCGTGAGGCCGATGCCCAGGCCGCCCTGCGAGCGCTCGAGGGAGCGCTCGACCTGCGTGAACATGTCGAACACCTTGTGCAGCATCTCCTCGGGGATGCCGATGCCGTTGTCGCGCACCGAGATCTCGATGCCCGCGTGGCTGCGCCGCCCGGCGATCTCGATGCGTCCGGCGCCGCTCGGCGTGTACTTGGCCGCGTTGCTGAGGAGGTTGCTCAGCACCTGCACCATGCGCGTCGGGTCGCAGCGCAGGAGGATCGCTTCCGGCGGCAGCGAGACCGAGAGCGCGTGGCCCGCGGCCCGGACGGACGGCCCGCAGATCTCGACCGCCCCCTGCACCACCGTCGAGAGCGCCACGTCCTCCTGGCGCAGCTCGACGCGGCCGCGGCTCACGCGCGAGAGGTCGAGCAGGTCGTCGATGAGGCGCACCATCTGCGCGAGCTGGCGCTCCATCAGGGCGCGAGCCCAGGCGGCCGACTCGCGGTCGTTCGGCGCGAGGCGCATCGACTCGAGGGCGTTGCGCAGCGGCGCGAGGGGGTTGCGCAGCTCGTGGGCGAGGATGGCGAGGAACTCGTCCTTGCGCCGGTCGGCCTCGCGCAGGGAGGCGGCGACGCGGTTGCTCTCGCCGATGTGGTCGCGGATCTGGTACTGGCGGCGGCGCGCGCGCAGCGCCACGCGCACCGCGCTCACGAGCGCCGGCACGCGCACCGGGCGCTCCAGCAGCGTCACGTTGCCCAGGGTCTCGAGCGTGCGCAGCACGAGCTCCGAGTCGGCGCCCTGCTCCGTGAGCACGAGCAGCGGGAAGTCCGACCAGGCGGGCTGGCGGCGGATCACCAGGCGCAGGAGCTCGAGCGTCTCGGTGGTGAGGGATTCCTCGCTCAGGACCGCGAGGCCCGCCGAGGCGTCGATGCCGGTGCACAGGTCGGCGATGTCGCGGCACAGCGCGCATTCGATGCCGGCCTCCGCCAGGATGCCGCGGCAGAGCGTGGCGTCCTTGGCGGTCGGGGCGAGGAGCAGTACGGACTCGTCGCGAAAGCGCGCGTCAGCGATCCCGGGGCCTGCCGTCATTCGGTTCGAACGGCCGCTGCAGCGGGGTCGGTACGCCGGTGAATACGCCGTGGTATCGGTCGAGCGGCTCGCCCACCCGCAGGCCCTGGGCGCTGAGCGTGAGCTCGCGCAGGCGATGCTCGTGCATGCCGCTGCGCTTCTTGATCACCGAGATCGCGCGCTGGATCCGCCCCTCGGCCTCGAAGTAGCGCAGCGCGAGCACCGTGTCGGCGAGGTAGCTCGCGTCCACGGGCGCCTGCATGTTGCTGCCGAGCAGGCCCGCCTGGGCGACGATCATGATCGTCACCACGCCCTTCTGGCCGAGGTAGGTGAGCAGCTCGTGCAGCTGGATGGTGAGGAAGCGCTCCTCGGGCATCGCGTTCAGGTAGCCGTTCAGGCTGTCGATCACGACCACCCGCGCGCCGCCCTTCTCGACCTCGCGGCGGATGTTGTAGATGAACTCCCCCGGCGAGAGCTCGCCCGGGTCCACCTGCTGGATGCCCACGTGCCCGGAGGCCATGCAGCCCTTCATGTCCAGGCCCAGGCCCCCGGCGCGGGCGAGAAGCGTCGAGACGCTCTCGTCGAAGGTGAAGACCGCCGATTTCTCGCCGCGGGCCGTCGCGGCGCAGAGGAACTGCGCGGCGATGGTCGACTTGCCGGACCCCGCCGGTCCCATGATGAGCGTGCTCGTGCCGCGGTCGAGGCCGCCGCCGAGGAGCGCGTCGAGCTGCGCCACCCCGCTCTGCAGCGGCTCGGCGGCGAAGCGGTCGTGGTGCTCCGCGGCGACCAGGCGGGGAAACACCTCCAGGCCGCCGGTGCGGATGCTGAAATCGTGGTAGCCGCCGCGGAACGGGCTGCCGCGCATCTTCACGGTGCGCAGGCGGCGGCGCTCCGCGCCGTACTCCTGCGCGAGGTGCTGCAGCGTGATCACGCCGTGCGCGAGGCTGTGGAGCTGCAGGTCGTTGTCGGCGGCGGTGCGGTCGTCCAGCAGGAGGACCGTGCACTGGCGGCCGATGAAGAACTGCTTGAGCGCGAGCACCTGGCGGCGGTAGCGCAGGGGGTGCTGCGCGAGCAGGCGCATCTCGGAAAGCGAATCGAAGACCACCCGCTTCGGCTCGCGGCGCGCCACCTCGCCCAGGATCGAGCGGGTGGTATCGCTCAGCTCGACCTCGGAAGGATGGAACAGGCGCGATTGCGCGTCGGGATTGAGGCTGTCGTCCGAAGGCAGCAGCTCGAAGCAGTAGATGTCGTCGAGGCTCCAGCCGTGCGAGTGGGCGACGCCTTCGAGCTCTTCCTTGGTCTCCGAGAGCGAGACGTACATGCCCTTCTCGCCCAGGCGCCGGCCCTCCAGCAGGAACTGGAGGCCGACCGTGGTCTTTCCCGACCCCGGGTCGCCCTCGATGAGGTAGATGCGGTTGGCGGTCAGGCCGCCGTTGAGGACATTGTCGAGCCCGGGGATCCCGGTGCCGACCTTCACCGCGCGTGCGCCGTCGGACATTCCTTTGGTGACGTTCTGTTTTTTGGCCGGCGCATTCTAGGATGCGCCTGCGCGCGGCAGGAGCCGCGCCGCAGTGATTTTCAAGTAGCGATACGACTACACGCGCGCGGCGCGCACGCGCGCCATGATGCCTTCCGCCAGCGCGTCGAGCGGCAGCACGCGGTCCACGCCGCCCGCCTCGATGGCGCTCTTCGGCATGCCGAACACCACGCAGCTCGCTTCGTCCTGCGCGAGCGTGTGGCCGCGGGCGGCCTTGATGCGGCGCATGCCCGCGGCGCCGTCGCCGCCCATGCCGGTGAGAATCACCGCGGTGGCGTGCTCGCCCGCTGCCGCGGCGACCGAGTCGAACAGGACGTCGACGGAGGGGCGGTGGCGGTTCACCGGAGGCCCCTGCTCCACCCGCGCCTCGAACGCCTTGCCGGCGCGGCGCACGGAGAGATGGAAATTACCCGGCGCCACGTAAACGTGGCCCGGCTCCAGGCGCTGGCGATCGACGGCCTCGCACACCGCCAGGGTGCACTGCTCGTCGAGCCGCTTGGCGAACATGCGGGTGAACATCTCCGGCATGTGCTGCACGATCACGACCGGCGGCGTGCTCGCCGGCAGGCCGAGCAGGATGTCGCGGATCGCCTCGGTGCCGCCGGTGGACGCGCCGATCGCGATGAGCTGCCCTTCGAGGATCCTGCGGT
>DASZQH010000062.1:0-4009 GCA_035549805.1 Burkholderiales bacterium | reverse complement strand
CAGCCATGCACCGAGAAGCATTCTCATGCGAACCTCCCTTGGCGTGGAAACGAGCTCATGCCCGGGCGACGCAAAAAGCGTGCACGCGCGCCGGGCGAAGCGACGTCTGGATGGACTAGCGGATCCGGGACCGGGTCCGTGACGAGCCTGCGGATGAAGGAAGCCTCATGTGCACCGCTCCTTCTTTCTTTCTGCGGCCATCCTAGACCTGTGCGCCGCGCACCGCAAGCGCGCTCGCCGCGTCGGCGGGGAAGAACATCTCGATCGCGAGCTCGCTCAGCGTGATGTCGACCGGGGTGCCGAACACGGTCGTGGTGCTGAACAGCGCGAGCGTGCCTGCGGGCGTGCGGATGCGCAGCGGCACCAGGACCGCGTGCGGCTCGACCGCCGCCTCGCCGCCCGGGTAGGCGGCGCACTCTTCGAGCAGCGCGGCGAGCGCCGGATCGGCGGTGAGGTCGACCTGCCGCCGCAGGCGCCCGAGCAGGTGCGCCCGCCATTCCGCCAGGTTGGCGATGAGCGGCGCGAGACCGCGCGGGTGCAGGCTCACGCGCAGCGCGTTCATCGGCGGGCCGCGCAGCTCTTCCGCCACCGCGGCAAAGAGCCCGGGCATGGCGTGATTGGTCGCGACGATGTTCCAGTGCCGGTCGAGCGCGAAGGCGGGAAACGGCTTCTGCGAGTCGAGCACCGCCTGCACCGCCTCGCGCGCCGCCGAGAGCGCCGCGTCGCCGAGCGGACGCTCGCGATACATCGGCGCGAACCCCGCCGACACGAGCAGCGCGTTCCTCTCGCGCAGCGGCACGTCGAGCCGCTCGGAGAGCCGCAGCAGCATCTCGCGGCTGGGCTGCGCGCGGCCGGTCTCGACGAACGACAGGTGGCGCGGCGAGACGTCGGCCTCGAGCGCGAGGTCCATCTGCGTAAGGCGCCGCCGCGTGCGCCAGTCGCGCAGCAGCGTCCCGACCGGTTGTTGGCTGTTCATGAAACGACGATACCAGCGCCGCGCCGGCGCGCCATTACCTCGCGGGTAATCGACCGCGGCGCCTTACCTCGCCAGCATGCGGCCCTGGACTTCAACCTGGAGAAACGAAAATGAACCTCAGACTCGTGCTGTGGCTGGATGCCGCCACCTGCGTGGCGACCGGACTGCTTCTCTCGTTGCTTGCGGAAAGGCTCTCGGAAATCCTCGGCCTGCCGCAGCCGCTGCTCTTCTACGCCGGCCTGAGCCTCTTCCCCATCGCCGCGTTCATGGCGTGGACCGCGCGGCGTCCGGCGGAGCCGGCGGTCTGGCTCGTCATCGGTGGCAACGTGCTCTGGGTGCTGGGCAGCCTCGCGGTGCTCGCGCTCTCGCCGACGGCGACCGGCTACGCATTCGTTCTCGCGCAGGCGGTCGCCGTGGCGGTGCTGGCCGAGCTGGAGTACGCCGGCCTGTGTCAGCTTCCGAAGTGAAGCTGGTACTTGGCGCCGTTGCTGAAGAGGCAGGCGCCCGTGCCGCGGTTCGGCGCGCTGAGCGCGTACTCGCAGTTCACGTAGACGCCGCGCGGGCTGGCGGCGCTGGCGATGCCGCGCTGCCCCTTCGGCATGTGGCCTTGGCCGTACACCTCGCGGTGGACGTTGCCGAAGCCGGGATTGTCCGCCGCGACGCGCGACGCCTCGCCCTGCATGAGCTCGCCCGCATAGTTGAGCGAGAAGCTCGCGCGGCCGTTCGCGCTGTCCATCACCGTCGCGCTGAGCGGCCCCATCTTGCCCGCCGTCTCGTTCAGCGGATAGAGACGCGCCTGCAGCATCACCGGCAGCGCCGCCGGGACGAAGGCGGGCGAGGTGCCCGGCTCGTAGGTGGCGGGCGGAACGCGCGGGTCGATCGGGACCACGTAGCAGCCGGAGAGCGAGGCGGTGGCTGCGAGCGCTGCGACGGCAAGGACGATTCGCGACTTCTTCATCGGGTGCTCCTCTGGTTTGCGGTGCGATGACCGCGACGGGAGCGCAGTATCCGGAGGCCCGGCGGAAGTTCAACGAGACGCTACGAAGTCGAAGCCGGGTGGTGTACCGGTATCAGGAAATGATACTTTCTCGCCCCATGTCCTCCTCTTTCGTGTTCGACGGCCTGCGGATGCACCTCAAGGCGCGCGGCATGACCTACGCCGACCTGGCGAAGGCGCTGCGCATCTCCGAAGCCACGGTCAAGCGCATCTTCGCCACGCGCAACTGCACCCTGGCGCGCCTGGACTCGATCTGCGAGGTGCTGCAGGTCGAGATGGCGGAGCTCGCGCGCGGCCAGCCGCGCGCCTCGCGCCTCGTCCACCAGCTCACCCGCGCGCAGGAGGAGGAGCTGATGTCCGACGGCGCCCTGCTCGCGGTGGCGGCGTGCGCGCTGCAGGGAATGTCGGTCGCCGAGATCCTCGAAACCTACCGCCTGCAGGAGGCGCGCTGCCTGCAGCTGCTGCTGCGCCTGGAGAAGATCGGCATCCTCGAGCTGCACGAAGGCAACCGCATCCGGCTGCGCATCTCGCGCACCTTCAACTGGATCCCCGACGGCCCGATGATGCGCTTCGTCAAGTCGCAGGCCCCGGACTTCTTCGACCACGCCTTCGACGCGCCGGGCGAGATCATGCGCCTCATCTCCGTGCGGGTGTCGGCCGACGGCCAGGTCGCGCTCCTGCGGCGCATCGAGCAGCTCGCGCGGGAGTACGAGGAGCAGCACGCGGCGGACCTGCGCCTGCCGCTCGAGCAGCGCAAGCTGGTCAGCGTCCTCCTCGCGGTGCGCCGCTGGGAGCCGGCGCTCTTCAAGAAGCTGCGCCGCGACGTTCGGGGCTAGGGGCTGGGGACCGGCGTGGGGGAAGGCGCACGCCCGGTCCACGGTGTGGCTGGCCCCAGCCACCAGCCCCGAACGCCGGGGCGTCAGCCGTTCAGGTAGGCGACCAGGCTCACGACGGCGGCGGCGGCGAGGCCGACGGTGGCGCCGATGCCGAGCGCGAGGGCGCAGGCGAGGGCGAAGTCGTGGAGGACCTGGCGGGTGCTGACGTGGGTGGCGGTTTTCATGGCGCCATTGAACCCGCGCTTTCTTACATGGGAAGGGACGAAAAAGGGCAAAGCGCTGGCAGTGTGCGGTAGTTGGCGTTCTTCGCGGCGCGTTTGGCTATAGTGCCGCCCATGGCACGCAACGTCGCAATCGTCGAGGACGACCCGGCAATCCGCGCGAACTACGCGGACATGCTGAAGAAGCACGGCTACCAGGTGAGCGCCTTCGCCGACCGCAAGTCCGCCACGGCCTCCTTCAAGACCCGCCTGCCGGACCTCGCGCTGCTCGACATCGGCCTGGGCGACGAGCCCGACGGCGGCTTCAGCCTGTGCCGCGAGCTGCGCGCGATGTCCGCCGCGCTGCCGATCATCTTCCTCACCGCGCGCGACAGCGACTTCGACACCGTGTCGGGCCTGCGCATGGGCGCCGACGACTACCTGACCAAGGACGTCGCGCTGCCGCAGCTCCTCGCGCGCATCAGCGCCCTCTTCCGCCGCGCCGACCTCCTCTCGCAGCCGCCGGCGAGCGAGGAGGTGGTGGAGCGCGGCCCGCTGCGCCTCGACATGAAGCGCTTCCAGGCGACCTGGGGCGGCCAGGTCGTCGACCTCACCCTCACCGAGTTCTGGCTGGTGCATTCGCTCGCGCGCTATCCCGGCCACGTCAAGAACCGCGACCAGCTCATGAAGGACGCGCACATCGTGGTCGACGACGCGACGATCACCTCGCACGTGAAGCGCATCCGGCGCAAGTTCCAGTCGCTCGACGCAAGCTTCGACGCGATCGACTCGGTCTACGGGCTCGGCTACCGCTGGAAGGAGTGAAGCCCGCCCGCTTCGGCCTGCGCGCGAAGGTCGCGCTGGTGGCGCTGGTCCTCACCGTGATCCCGGTGCTGGGCTCGATGCACCTGAAGCAGATGGAGCGGCTCCTGCGCGAGGGCCAGGAGCAGGCGCTGCTCGCCACCGCGCGCGCCATCGCCACCGCGCTGCACGACCGGCC
>DASZQH010000061.1:0-1630 GCA_035549805.1 Burkholderiales bacterium | reverse complement strand
CTCGCAGGCGACGCGCACGTCGGGCAGGAAGGACATCTCGATCTTCTTCATGCCCTGGCCTTCGCACTCCTCGCAGCGCCCGCCCTTGGTGTTGAACGAGAAGCGGCTCGCGCTCCAGCCGCGCATGCGCGCCTCGGCGGTATCGGCGAAGAGCTTGCGGATGTGGTCGTAGAAGCCGACGTAGGTGGCCGGGCAGGAGCGCGGCGTCTTGCCGATCGGCGTCTGGTCGACCTCGAGCACGCGCTCCACCGACTTCAGGCCGCCGACGGCCTTGCAGCCGAGCGCCTTGCGGTGCTTCAGCGACTCGAACAGCACGTCGCGCGCGAGCGTCGACTTGCCCGAGCCCGACACGCCGGTGACCACGGTGAGGCGGCCGAGGGGGAACTTCGCGTCGACGCCGCGCAGGTTGTGCTGGTGGGCGCCTTTGACTTCCAGGAATTCGATGCTCCTTGAGACCGCACGTCGAGGCTGCACCGGGTGCCGCAGCGGCTCGCGCAGGAAGCGCCCGGTGAGGGAGGTCGGGTGCGCGACCAGCTCCTCGGCGCTGCCGGCCGCGATCACCTCGCCGCCCAGCTTGCCCGCGCCGGGGCCGAGGTCGATGACGTGCTGCGCGCGGCGGATCGTGTCCTCGTCGTGCTCCACGACCACCAGGGAGTTGCCCTTCGCCTCGAGCTTCTCCAGCACGTCGAGCAGGACCTGGTTGTCGCGGTGGTGCAGGCCGATCGTCGGCTCGTCGAGGATGTAGCAGACGCCGCGCAGGTTCGAGCCGAGCTGCGCCGCGAGGCGGATGCGCTGCGCCTCGCCGCCCGAGAGCGTCGGCGCCGAGCGGTCGAGCGTCAGGTAGCCCAGCCCGACCTCGTTGAGGAACCCGAGGCGCGATCGCAGCTCCGGCAGGAGATCGCGTGCAATCTCGCCTTCCCTCCCAGAGAGCTTCTTTTTCGTGAAGAGCGCTTGAAGATCAAGAACGGGCAAAGCGGCGTAGTCTGCGATGGATTTGCCCGCCCAGCGCACGGCGAGGGCCTCCGGGTTGAGGCGCTTGCCGTCGCATTCCTCGCAGGGCTGGTCGACCTGCAGCCATTCGATCCAGGAGTCGAGCACGTTGTCCTCGGCGCCGGTGCGCGCTCTCTCGTCGCTCCACTCCACGTCGTCGATGTTGAGGCCGGTCCCGTAGCACTTCGCGCACCAGCCGTGCTTCGAGTTGTAGGAGAACAGGCGCGGGTCGAGCTCCGCGAAGCTGCGGCCGCACGAGCGGCAGGCGCGCTTGGTGGAGTAGACCTGGATGTCCTTCCCGGTCTGGATATGCACCACGCCCTTGCCGTACTCGAGCGCGGTGCTCAGGGTCTTCCTCAGGGAAGCTTCCGTCTTCGGCGCGACCGAGACGTATCCCACGGGCAGCTCGATGTTGTGCTCCTTGAACCGGTCGATGCGCGGGAACGGGCGCACCGGCAGGAGCTTGCCGTCGACGCGCAGCTGCTTGTAGCCCTTGCCCGCCGCCCACTGCGCGAGGTCGGTGTACACGCCCTTGCGGTTGCTCACCAGCGGGGCGAGCATGACCACGGTCTGGTTGCGGTACTCGCGCATGAGGCGCGCCACGATCGCGTCCTCGCTCTGCGGCTCGATCGGCACGTCG
>DASZQH010000060.1:0-7576 GCA_035549805.1 Burkholderiales bacterium | reverse complement strand
CAGGCGAGCGTCCTGCGCCGGGCGCTCTACACGGAGCAGACGACGCGCCTGCCGGACCGGCTGCTGGAGCGCAACGACCGCGCCGCGGCCGGCGCCGGGATACAGCTCGCGATGCCGTTCGTCGACCACCGCCTGGCCGAGCACGTTTCCGGGCTGCCCGACGACCGGCGCGTGCGCGGGCTCGCCACGAAATGGATCGTGCGCGAGGCGGCGCGCAAGCTTCTACCTGACGGGTTCGCATGCCGAAAAGGGGGATTCCGCCTGCCGGTGCGCGATTGGCTGCGTAATGACCTCGGCGATACGCTCGCCGAGCACTTGCAGAGCGGCGAGTCGCAGACCCGCCGCTACTACGACACCGACGTGCTCGACCGCCTCGTGCGCGAGCACGCCCGACGGAAAAACAACCACGACAAGACCCTGTGGACGCTTCTCAACCTCGAGATCTGGCACCGCCGGTATCGGCCGGGCTGAAGGGAAAGTGGCGCTGGCGCCTGAACCGCCTGCGCTGCATGACGCCGCAGGAGGTCGTGTTCCGCGCCTGGCGCGCCGGGAAGGCGCAGGGCGAGCGGCTCGGCTGGCTCGGCCGCGCGCAGCCGCCCGCGCCGGATCTCTCGGTTTCCGGACAGGATTTCTTCCGGAAGAACCCCGAGATCGATCCTGCTGCCTATGTCGCGGCCGCAGACCGGATCGCGGACGGGTGGCTGGACGTGTTCGCGCTGAAGGACGTGGACCTCGGGACGCCGCCGCGCTGGAACCGCGACCCCAAGACCGGCATCGAGGCGCCGCTCGCGTTCGGCAAGCTGCTCGACTACCGCGATACGGACCTCGTCGGCGACATCAAGTACCTGTGGGAGCCGAACCGCCACCTGCACCTCGTGACGCTGGCGCAGGCCTGGTCGCTCACCGGCGAGGCGAAGTACGCCGAGGCGCTGCGCGAGCAGCTCGAGAGCTGGTTCATCGCCTGCCCGTACCCGCTCGGCGCGAACTGGGCGAGCTCCCTCGAGGTCGCCATTCGCCTCGTGAACTGGTCGCTGGCCTGGCAGCTGCTTCTTCCTTTCGTTCAGCATCCTTCCAACGAAGGATTTCGCGACCGGTGGCTCGCGTCCGTCTGGCAGCACGCGACGTTCGTGCGCGGCTGGTTCTCGCTGCATTCCTCGGCGAACAACCACCTGGTGGGCGAGGCCTGCGGGCTGTACCTCGCCGCGCTCGCCTGGCCGCACTGGCGCGAGGCGAAGGACTGGCGCAGCACCGCGAAGGCGATCCTCGAGCGCGAGGCGCTGGCGCAGAACGGCCCCGACGGGGTGAACCGCGAGCAGGCCGTCTCGTACCAGCAGTTCGTGCTCGACATGATGCTGCTGCCCTACCTCGCCGGGCGCGCCGCCGGCGACGCCTTCAGCCCGGCGTACGCCGCGCGCATGGAGGCGATGCTCGATTTCGTCGCCTCGATCATGGACGCCGGCGGCAACGTGCCGATGATCGGGGATGCGGACGACGGATATCTCGTCCGCCTTTGCGGCTTCAACAAGTTCAATCCGTACCAATCCCTGTTGGCGACGGGAGCATTGCTCTTCCGCCGCGGCGACTTCAAGCAGAAGGCGGGGCGCCTGGACGACAAGACGCGCTGGCTGCTCGGCCCCGCGGCCACCGCGCAGTGGGCCGCGCTCGACGCGCAGCAGACGCGCCTGCCGCCGCGCCAGCAGTTCGCCGAAGGCGGCTACTACGTCCTGGGCTGCGAGTTCGGCGGCGCGAAGGAGATCCGCGTCGTCGCCGACGCCGGGCCGCTCGGCTACCGCTCCATCGCCGCGCACGGCCACGCCGACGCGCTCGCGTTCACCCTCTGCGCCGGCGGGCGCGAGCTGCTCGTCGATCCGGGCACCTACGCGTACCACACGCAGCAGCGCTGGCGCAGCTACTTCCGCGGCACCGCCGCGCACAACACGGTGCGCGTCGACGGCCTCGACCAGTCGGAGCAGGGCGGCAACTTCCTCTGGCTGCGCAAGGCGCGCGCCGGCTGCAGCCTGTGGCTCTCGTCGGGGCAGAAGGACTGCTTCGAGGGCTGGCACGACGGCTACATGCGGCTGGAGGACCCGGTCAAGCACCGGCGCCTGCTCGAGCTCGACAAGGCGGCGCGCACGCTCGCCGTCGAGGACACGCTGGAGATGGCCGAGGCCCACGACGTCGAGCTCTTCTTCCATTTCAGCGAGCGCTGCGAGGTCGCGCTGGAGGCCGGCGTGTGGGTCGCGACCAACGGCCCGGTGCGCCTGCGCGTGGTGCTGCCCGAGGGCGGGGAAGCCGAGCTCTGCCGCGGCAGCGTGTCGCCCATCGCGGGCTGGATCTCGCGCTCGTTCGACCGCCGCGTGCCTTCGCCGACGCTCGTCTGGCGCGCCCGCCTGGAGGGCACCACGCAACTGCGGACCCTGCTCGAGATCCGCCGCTGAGAAGAAAAACAGGGACAGACCACGTTTTCCGCCATACGGAATGCAGAGACATTCCGCTTGGAAAACGTGGTCTGTCCCTGCTTTTCGCCCCCTTCTAGTAGCGGGTGCTGGAGGCGTCGCCCGAGGGGGCGGCGTCGCGGGGGGCGGGCGGCTCGCCCGCGTCGGATTCCGCGGGGGGCGGGCTTTCGTCGAGGATGAAGTCGATGACCTTGAGGAACACCGCGACCGGCGGGATCGCCTTGTCGTCGATCCAGCGCTGCAGGTCGGCCGCCGGCACCTGCAGGTAGCGCGAGAGCTTCTGGTAGCTGCCCATCAGCTCCGCCGCCTTCTGCAAGGCGCGGCTGTAGACGCTGGACCCCACTAGCTGCTCTTGCGCTGGTCGCCGCCCGAGGCGTGCAGCAGCACGATCTCGACTGCGTGCAGGAAGATACGCTCCGGGACGGCCTCGTCGCCGACCAGCCAGCGCTCGACGTCGGCCACGGCGACATCCAGGTTGCGCGCAAGCTGCGCGGCGCCGCCCACGATCACGCACGCGCGATGGAGCGCGCGCGCCTGCACGCTCGCGTGGCCCGGCGGGGCGAGCGGACAATCCCGCGCCGCGGCGCCGAGGTCTCGCATCAGAGGAATGGTGCGTCTTTCCCGCCCGGTACTCAAGTCGCGTTCCCTGAAAGCCTGTTGTCGTCGTACTTCGATCCGCGGGTCGAAAGATAACCGTGGGGGTATGGCCCTTGCAAGCGTGGTCCCCTCGGTCTGGACGGTGCGATGAGCGACTCGATCGGCATCCGGGTACTGCGAACGGCGGCGCGCATGCAGGGCAGCCCCGCCCGGCTGCGCGACGCGCTGCAGGTGACGTCGGCCGAGGTCGCGGACTGGCTCGCCGGGACGCAGGAGCCGCCGGAAGACGTCGTGCTCCGCGCGCTCGCGCTCATCCTGGACGGGCTCGACGCCCACGACTAGGACCCCTTCTTCGGCTGCGGCTCTTCGCCGTCGCGCGCTTCCTCGGCGTCGCGCAGCAGCTCGCCGTCGATCGAGTCCTCGTTGTCGAGGATGATGTCGACGCAGGCGAGGAACACGGCGTTCGGCGGCTGCTCGCGGCCGTTCGCCCAGCCGAGCAGGTCGTCGAGCGGCACGCGCAGCCGGCGCGCGAGCCGGCGCGGCTCGCCGGCGATATCCGCGGCGCGCCGCACTGCCTGCTGGCGTATGGAAAGCTTGACCTTCATGTCGCGTTCGGCCGACAGGGTAGCGTGCGAGGTGCCCGTCGACTGTCGCGGGAGCCGCGAACGTCGTGTAGCGATTTCTCGACGTCTTAAATTCGACGCAGCATCTCGAGCAGCACCTCGAGGTCGACCGGCTTGGCGAGGTGCCCGTCGAAGCCGGCCTGCTTGGCCGCGATGCGGTCCGAGACCTGGGTGTAGGCGGTGAGCGCGTAGATGCGCGGCCGCGGCTGGCGGCTGTGGTGGCGCAGCTCGCGCACCACGTCGTAGCCGCTCATCTGCGGCATGCCGATGTCGAGCAGCACCACGTCGGGCTTCTGCGCATCGGCGAGGGCCACCGCTTCGGGGCCGCCGTAGGCCGCGAACGTCTCGTACCCCTTCATGCCGAGGAGCAGCACGAGGCTGTCGGCCGCGTCGCGGTTGTCGTCCACCACCAGGATCTTCACGTCCGAAGCTTACCCGCGGCACGCGGTTTGCACTACAGCGCGTATGGACCTAACGACCTGAGCGGCCGACGCTCACCTCGCCGTCGCTCTCCATGTAGGCCCACTTGACCTGCTCGACGCGCTCCACGCCGTGGAGGCGGAGCTTGGAGAGGAGCTCGTCCCGGGTGAGCATCTCGCGTCGCATGTTTCCCTCCAGGACCTTGCCGTCCCGGATGAGGAGCAGGGGCGGGGGCTCGGCGAACTTCTGGAACCCGGGCAGCCTGAAGTTGAGCCAGTTGGTGAGCACGTTCCAGAAGATCAGCGTGCCCACCACCACCATCCCCTCGGTGATCGACCCGTAGTCGTCCGACATGGCGTTCTGCGAGGCGTCGGCGATGATCACGATGAGCAGCACGTCCGCGATGCCGATGGCGCCCACGTCGCGCCGCATGACGAAGCGGAACATGACGAACAGGAACCAGTACATCACCGTGCCGCGGATCACCAGCTCGGCGAGCGACTTCTCGAAGCCGAAGAGCTGCTGCCAGTCGATCTCGAGCATGACGCGCGTCCAGCAACATTCGCGCCGCGCATGGGCCTGCCGGCCCAACCCTGCCGGACTACGGCACGCGGCCCGCTGCCCGTACGCAGCACAAAGTTCGTCCCGCATCCTCGCGGACTATGAAAATCAGCGTGTTGGGACTCGGATACGTGGGCGCAGTATCCGCAGGCTGCCTTGCCAGGGACGGACATGAAGTCATCGGCGTCGACCCCGAGCGCACCAAGGTCGACCTCATCAACGCGGGCCGCTCGCCGATCATCGAGAAGGACATCGGCGAGATCATCGCCGAGCAGGTGAAGGCCGGGCGCCTCGCCGCCTCGACCGACGTCGACAGCGCGGTGCGGCACACCGACCTGGTGATCGTCTGCGTCGGCACGCCGAGCCTGCCGAACGGCGGCATCGACCTGCGCTACATCCGCCGCGTCTGCGAGCAGATCGGCCGCACGCTCGCCACGCACCACGGCGCGCCGGTCATCGTCATGCGCAGCACCATGCTGCCGGGAACGATGCGCGAGGTGGTGATCCCGACGCTGGAGAAGTTCTCCGGGAAGAAGGCGGGCGAGGAGTTCGGCGTCTGCATCAACCCCGAGTTCCTGCGCGAGGGCACCGCGGTGCACGACTACTACAACCCGCCGAAGACGGTGATCGGCGAGATGAACCGCGCCTCGGGCGATCTCCTCGCCTCCGTGTACGCGAAGATGCCCGGGCCGATGATCCGCACCGAGGTCGAGACCGCGGAGATGGTGAAGTACGCCGACAACACCTGGCACGCGCTCAAGGTCGGCTTCGCCAACGAGATCGGCAACATCGCCAAGGCGATCGGCGTCGACGCGCACCGGGTGATGGACATCTTCTGCCAGGACCGCAAGCTCAACCTCTCGCCGTACTACCTGAAGCCGGGCTTCGCCTTCGGCGGCTCGTGCCTGCCGAAGGACGTGCGCGCGCTCCTCTACAAGGCGAAGGTGCTCGACGTGCAGGTGCCGATCCTCTCCGCCATCCTGCCGTCGAACGAGCTGCAGATCGCGCGCGGCGTGCAGGCGGTGGTGGAGAAGGGCGAGCGCAAGGTGGGCGTGCTCGGCTTCTCCTTCAAGGCCGGCACCGACGACCTGCGCGAGAGCCCGATGGTGGAGCTCGTCGAGCGGCTGCTCGGCAAGGGCTACGACCTGCGCATCTACGACCGCAACGTCAGCATGGCGAGCGTGCACGGCGCGAACCGCGACTACATCCTGAACAAGATCCCGCACATCTCGCGGCTCATGGTGGACAGCATCGACGAGGTGCTCGGCCACGGGCGCACCATCGTCATCGGCAACGCCGCGGCGGAGTTCGCCGACGTGCCGCGCCGGGTCGCCGACGGCCAGACGATCATCGACTTCGTGCGCATCTGCGACTCGCGCACGGTGCTCGGCGTCTACGAGGGCCTGTGCTGGTAGCGCCGACCGGGGAGGGCGTGGTGCAGGCGCTGCGCGAGCGCAGCGCCGCGACGCACCGCCAGTTCCTCTCGCTGCGCCGCTTCCTCACGCCGCGCACGGTGTTCCTGCACCTCGACGCCGGCGACTGCGTGCTCGCCCTGCAGGCGGCGCAGTACGTCGAGCGCGTCTACGCGGTGAACCCGGCGGAAGCCGCGCTCGGGCGCCGGCGCCTGCCGGTCAACCTGCGCGCCGTGTTCGCCGGCCCGGGCGGCTTCGGCGTCCAGGCGGGCAGCGTGCACGTCGCCTATACGGAGACGCTCGCGAGCGGCCGCCTGAAGGAGATGGCGCGCTGCCTCGCCGCCGGCGGCACGTACCTCTTCCACCCGCAGCGCATCCACACCGCGCGCCGCCTGCGCGACGAGCTGCTCCAGGCGGGCTTCTCGGCGGTGCGCTTCCCCGCCTTCTTCGCCGTGTTCCCGCGCAGGGAGCTGATCGCGGCCGTGCGATGAAGAGAGTCCTGATCCTCGTCGAGAACCTTCCGTCCCCGTTCGACCGCCGGGTATGGCAGGAAGCGGGCGCGCTGCGCGACGCCGGCTACACGGTGTCGATCGTCTGCCCGACCGGCAAGGGCTGCGAGAAGAAGTTCGAGGCGATCGACGGCATCGACATCTGGCGCTACGACCTTCCCGCCGAGGGGGAGGGGGCGCTCGGATACCTGATCGAATATTCCGCTGCGCTGGCCTTGACCTTCTTTCTTTCGGTCAGGGTGTTCTTCGGAAAAGGCTTTGACGTCGTGCATGCCTGCAATCCGCCCGACCTTTTCTTCCTCATCGGCGGGTTCTGGAAGCTGTTCGGGAAGAAGTTCGTGTTCGACCACCACGACGCGAACCCGGAGCTCTACGAGGCGAAGTTCGGAAGGAAGGATCTTTTCTATAAAGCAATGCTTCTTCTTGAACGATGGACGTTCAAGACCGCGGACGTCTCGATTGCCACCAACGAGTCCTACCGGCGGATCGCGATCGCGCGCGGCGGCATGCCGCCGGACAAGGTGTTCGTGGTGCGCAGCGGCCCGAGCCTCGAGCGCCTGAAGGTCCTGCCGCCCGCGGCGTCGATGAAGAACGGGCGCCAGCATCTCGTCGGCTACGTCGGGGTGATGGGCAAGCAGGAAGGCATCGATCTGCTGCTCCAGGCGGTGCGCAAGATCGTCTTCGATCATCAGCGGCAGGACATCCACTTCGGGCTGGTCGGCGGCGGGACTTCGCTGCAGGAGATGAAGGACCTCGCGGCCGCGCTCGGCGTGCAGGACTACGTCACCTTCACCGGCCGCGCGCCGGATTCGGTGCTGCTCGCGATGCTCAACACCGCGGACGTGTGCGTGAACCCGGACGTCGCGAACGAGATGAACGACATCTCGACCATGAACAAGATCATGGAGTACATGGCGCTCGGCAAGCCGATCGTGCAGTTCGACCTCACCGAGGGCCGCTTCTCCGCGCAGGAGGCTTCGCTCTACGCGAGGAAGAAC
>DASZQH010000059.1:0-2051 GCA_035549805.1 Burkholderiales bacterium | reverse complement strand
GGAAGCGGTTCGGAATTCTCTTCAGGCAGTCGTCAACGGTGATGCGGGCCATGGCTGTTCGCTCTTTCGTTGCGGATGATTTCCGCCAGGTCGCGGCGGGCGGCGTCGAAGTCTTTGTTAATTATAGCGTATTTGAACTCGCCGCGGTGCGCGAGCTCCTCGCGCGCGTTGGCGATGCGGCGGCGGATCACGTCCTCGCTGTCCTGCGCCCGCGCGCGCAGGCGGCGCTCTAGCTCCACGATCGACGGCGGCAGGAAGAAGATGCCGATCGCCTCCGGGTAGAGGCGGCGCACCTGCTGCGCGCCCTGCCAGTCGATCTCGAGGATGAGGTCCTCGCCGCGCGCCAAGCCGTCGAGGATGACGCGCTTGGAGGTGCCGTAGTGGTTGCCGTGGACCTCGGCGTGCTCGAGGAACTCGCCGCGGTCGCGCATGCCCAGGAACTCGGCCTCGCCCACGAAGTGGTAGTCCACACCGTCCTTCTCGCCGGGCCGCGGCGCGCGCGTCGTATAGGACACCGAGATCTTCAGCGACGGATCCGCCTGCATCACGGCGTCGATGAGCGAGGTCTTCCCCGCGCCCGACGGCGCGGTGATGACGAACAGGCGCCCCTGCTTCATTCGATGTTCTGCACCTGCTCGCGCACCTGCTCGATGAGAAGCTTCAGCTCGAGCGCGCAGTCGGCCACGGCGCCGCTTGCCGCCTTCGAGGCGAGCGTGTTCGCCTCGCGGTTGAGCTCCTGCGCGAGGAAGTCGAGGCGCTTGCCGGCCTGCCCTCCGGCGGAGAGCGTGCGCTCGACCTCCGCGAAGTGCGTGCGCAGGCGCTGGATCTCCTCGTCGACGTCCACCTTCGAGGCGAACAGCGCGACTTCCGCGCGGATGCGCTCCTCCTGGCCGGTGCCGAGCGCCTCGCGGAGGCGCTCTTCGAGCTTGCGCTGGTAGTTGGCGACCTCGCCGGGGATGAGCGGCGCGACCGCCTCGACGACCTTGCGCATCGCGGCGACGCGCTCGCGCACGACGGCCGCGAGCTTGGCGCCTTCGCGCGCACGCGCGGCGCGCAGCTCGGCGAGCGCCCCGTCGCAGAGCTTCAGGACCAGCGCGCGCATCGCCTCGTCGTCGGCCTGCGCTTCCGAGACGACGCCCGGCCAGCGCAGGACGTCGGCGACGCCGAGCGGGCGCGCGTCGGGGAACGCCGCGCGCGCTTCCTGCGCGAGCGTGCGCAGGCGCGCGAGGCCCTGCGGGTCGAGGTGCGCCGCGGCGTGCAGCGCCGCGCCTTCGTTGAGGTAGAGCCGGCAGTCGAGCTTGCCGCGCGCCACGGCCGCGGCGATGCGCTCGCGCAACGCCGGCTCCAGCGCGCGCAGGTCCTCGGCGACCCGGAACTGCAGGTCGAGGAAGCGCGAGTTGACGCAGCGAAGCTCGATGCTGAGGCGGCCGCGCGGCGATTCGGTCGCCGCGGCCGCATAGCCGGTCATGCTCTGGATCATCTTGGACAAGCCCTGTGCGATCATAGGGGAGAATGGCGACGCAAGCCAACCAGCCGCTCCCGGAAGGCACGCAGCTCGAGAACTACCGCGTGCTGCGCGTGCTGGCCTCGGGCGGCTTCTCCTTCGTCTACCTGGCGCACGACGAGAACGAGACGCCGGTCGCGATCAAGGAGTACCTGCCCTCGACGCTGGCGCTGCGCACCAACGGCGCGACCAGCCCGAAGGTACCGGAAGAGAACGCCGCGACGTTCCGCTACGGCATGAAGTGCTTCTTCGAGGAGGGCCGCGCCCTCGCCAGCCTCGCGCACCCGAACGTGGTGCGCGTGCTGAACTTCTTCCGTGCCAACGACACCGTCTACCTGGTGATGCGCTACGAGCGCGGCCGCACGCTGCAACGGCACATCCAGAAGCGCAGCGGCGCGCTGCCCGAGGACTGGATCCGCAAGACCTTCGCCGAGCTGCTCACCGGGCTGCGCGAGGTGCACTCCCACAAGCTGCTGCACCTCGACATCAAGCCCGGCAACATCTACGTGCGCAACGACGGCACGCCGCTGCTCATCGACTTCGGCGC
>DASZQH010000058.1:0-10935 GCA_035549805.1 Burkholderiales bacterium | reverse complement strand
GATCGTGCTGCGGCTCGCGCAGCATATCGGCGATCGCATGAGCATGAGCGCGCTCAACGTCGCCACGCGCCTCTTCGGCCTGCTGCTCGCGGCGATCGCGATCGAGATGCTGGCGGTCGGCGCGAAGGCGCTGCTGCCGGGGCTCGCGGGCTAGGCCGCGGCCGAGGCGGGCGGCGCGTCCGGCAGCGCCGTCGCGCGCGCGCCATGCAGGGACGCGCGGAGGTATTGCTCGGCCTCCTCGGGCCGCAGGGGCGGGCTGAAATGGAAGCCCTGCGCCCCCCAGCACCCGAGCTCGCGCAGCCGCTGCGCGACCGCCTCGGTTTCGACGCCCTCGGCGATGGTTTGCAGGCGCAGCGTTCCGGCGAGGGCGATGACCGCCTGGGCGATCGACGCATCGTCGGAGGAGCGGTCGATGTCGCGGATGAAGGACTTGTCGATCTTCAGCCGCTCCACCGGCAGGCGCTTCAGGTACGCGAGCGAAGAGTAGCCGGTCCCGAAGTCGTCGATGGAGACGTGCACGCCCGAGGCGCGCAGGCTCTGCAGCGTCTGCGCGACCCGCTCCGGGTTGTCCATCAGGCCGCTTTCGGTCACCTCGATCTCGAGATAGCCCGCCGGCAGGCCCGCGTTCTCCAGCGCCTGGCGTACCTCGTCGGCGAGGCCCTTGCGCTGCAGCTGGCGCACCGCGATGTTCACCGCCACGGTCACCGCCGGGAGGCCCGCGGCGCGCCAGCGCGCTCCCTGGGCGCAGGCTTCACGCAGCACCCAGGCGCCGAGCTCCTCGATGAGGTCGCTCGATTCGGCGATGCGCAGGTAGTGGCCCGGCCCGAGCGGGCCGTACTCGGGATGGTCCCAGCGCATCAGCGCCTCGAAGCCGCACAGGCGCCGCGTCGCGAGCTCGACCTGGGGCTGGTAGACGAGCCGCAGGCCGCCCGAGCGCAGCGCCTCGCGCAAGCCGTTCTCGATCGCGAACCGCGCCTGCTGCTCCCGGGTCATCCCCTCGATGAAGAACGCGCTGCGCTTCTTCCCGCTTTCCTTGGCGCGGTACATGGCCGTATCCGCGTTGCGGATCATGTCCGCCGCGCTGCGCGCGTCGTCCGGGTAGAGGCAGATGCCGACGCTCGCGCCGATGTAGACGTTCTGGCCGCGGACCGTGAAGGCGCGGGAAAGCTCGGCGACGATGTCCCGCGCCACGCTGCCCGCCTGGTCCGCGCTGCCGATCTGCTCCAGCAGGATGGTGAACTCGTCTCCGCCGAGCCGGCTCACCGTGTCGCCGGAGCGCAGGCGCGCGCGCACGCGCTTGGCGACCGCGGCGAGCAGCTCGTCGCCGGCGGTGTGGCCCAGGGTGTCGTTGACCAGCTTGAAGTCGTCCAGGTCCACGAACAGCAGCGCCGCGCGGCTGCCGGCGCGCTCCGCGCGGGCGAGCGCGTGGCGCAGGATCTCGGTGAAGCCGTTGCGGTTCGGCAGCCGGGTGAGCGAATCGAAGTGGGCGAGGTACTCCAGGTCTTTCTCCGCGCGGACCATCGTGCGGCGCATGCGCGCGAGGAGCAGCGCCGCCGAGCCGAGCGTGGCGCAGAAGAGGACCAGCGCGGAGATGCCGTAGCGGCGCAGGTTCTGCGACAGGCGCCGCATGTCGGTGCGCACCAGGACCGCGCCGGCCACCGCGTTGTTCACCAGTACGGGCTCGACGACCTCGAGCACGTCGCCCGCGATGCGCTCCCCGGGCGCAGCCATCGCCGGCAGGAACCCGGTCGCGGCCCCGTCGCGGCTGTACGCCGCGAGCAGGCCGGCGTTGCGGTACACCGCGGCCTCGACGACGTCGTCGGACGCCCGCAGCGAGGCGAGGATCTCCGTGGCCGCCGTGCTGTCGCCGAAGGAGACCGCGGCGGTGACGTTCTCGCGCACGACGCGCGCCTGGGTATGCGCGTCCTGGAAAAACTCCTGGCGCCGCGTGTAGTAGTCCTGCAGGGTGAGCACCACCATGGTGACGAGCAGCGCGGTCGCGATCACCGACAGGCTGATCATGAACATCCGCGTGCCGGCGAACGGCGTCGCCGCGCGCACTGCGTCCTCAGTCTTCGGCATGGCCGTGCACCTTCCTCGCGAGGCGGAGCAGCTTCGAGCTGACGCGCAGCCCCGAGGCGCGGGCATTGTCCACGTTGACGTCAAAGCGCATCCGCGCGTCTTCCACGCCGATCTCGATCACCCCGCCGCGCCGCGCGAAGCCTTCGGCGTCGGCGACCAGGAGGGTGGCGCCGGGCGCGCCCGCCGGCAGGCGCGGCTCCTCGTGCCAGTAGCCGACGTGGCAGCCCGCGGTCGAAGCGCCCGGGAGGATGCGACGCACGGCGACGGGCCGGCCGTGGAGGGTCTTGCTCGCGAGGGAAGTGAACGCCCCGGCCATGCGCTCGTCGGCGTAGCAGAGGACGAACGGCTGGCCGGGCGCGGAGAAGGCGCTGGCCGGCCACTGGGTGAAGAGCGCGAAGTTGAACACCAGCGCCGCCTTCAGCTCCGCTTCCGGGGCGGTCTGTGCGCGCGCGCCGGCCACGCAGGCGAGCATCGCGAGCGCGGACAGCAGGCGGCGAAGGTGCCTAGAAGCGGACATCCAGCTCCAGGAAGAAGGCGCGGCCATCGCGCTGCAGGCGATCCTGCACATGTTCCTCCGAGCCCGGATCCCAATAGGCTCGGTCGGCCAGGTTGTAGGCGCTGGCGCGGATCTGCGCGTTCGGCGCGATCGGCGTGGAAAGCGTCGCGTTGAGAACCGTGTAGCTGGGGACCTCCGAGCCGCGCACCGCCCGGGCGCCCAGGTGGCGCGCTTCCAGCCCGAGGCGCGTGCGCTCGCCCGCGAGCGGGATCGATGCCTGCGCCTTCACGATGCGTTTCGGGGAGCTGTCGAGCCAGGCGTCGCCGCTGCGCGCGAGCTGCAGTCCGGCGCTGCCGCGCAGGCGCAGGCCGGACACGAAGCGATGCTCGGCCTCTGCCTCGACGCCGCGCGTGCGTACTTCGCCCGCGTTCACGAACTGGCGCCGGCCGTCCAGGGGATCGACGACGAGGTCGATCAGGCCGTCGATGCGGTAGAGGTAGGCCGAGCCGGCGAGGCGCGTGCGCCCCATGACCTGCTCGTACACCGCCTCGTAGGTGCGGATGCGCTCCGGCCCGAGCGAGGGGTTCGCCTTCTGGTCGCCGCCCGGGAGGTCGTAGTAGCGCTCGTACGCGTTCGGTGCGCGGAAGGCGGTGCCGTAGAGGAGCTTCACCGTGCGTCCGCGGTCGAGCTGCTGCACGAGCGCGAGCCTCGGGTTGGTCGAGGAGAACCCGCTGCCGTAGGCGTCGTGCCGGATACCGGCGTTCAGGAGGAGGTCCGGATTGAGGCGGTACTCGCTCTCGGCGTAGAAGGCGTGGTTCTTCGCGCTGCGGCGATCTTCCTGGTACAGGGCGAACGGGCTGGCGTCGAAATTGACCTGGTCGATGCGCACGTCGTCCTGGTACTCGATTCCCGCGATGAAGCGGTGGCGCTCGGAGATGCGGTGCGACACGCGGGCCTCCGCGCCCCAGTGCGTGCCGCGCACTTCGTCGCGGTTTTCGGTGAGCGGCGGGACGTCGTACATGTACGAGCCGCGGTAGCGGTAGTCCTGGTAGTTGAAGCGCAGCAGGAGGTCGGTCCGCTCGGCGAGCGCGGACTGGTAGCGGATGTCGGCAAAACCGTAGCTGTCGCGCGATTGCGATCCCGGGACGCCGAAGGCGGCGCCGAAGGACGCGGTCGGGATTCCCTTCACGCGGCTTGAGCCGCCCGCGCTGAGGGTGAACGGGCCCTGTTCCACGCGCGCATAGGCGCGCTCGGCGCGCTCGAAGTCCAGGCCGCGCGCGAATCCGCCGTTCACCGCGGCGAACTCCGGGAAGTAGAGATCCTCCCCGCCGGCCCGCTCGCGCGCCGCGGAGACGAGCACCGCCGGCCCGTCCTCGAACCGCTTGCCGAGGTTGAGGCGCAGCCCGCTCGCCGATCCGCTCGCCGCATACGCCGACGCCTCGGCGCCAACGTCCTCGGCCTTGCGCGTCACGACGTTGATCACGCCGAGGAACGCGTTGCTGCCGTAGAGGGAGGAGCCCGGCCCGGGAATGAACTCGATGCGCTCGACCAGACTGAGGTCCACCGGGAACTCGCGGCCGATGGGCGCAGTGTTGTAGACGTTGTCGTTGACGCGGTAACCGTCCACGAGCATGAGTGCACGGGTGTTGTAGTCCCCGGGCCGCGCAAAGCCGCGGATGCCGAGATACGAGTAGTTGCGATCGCCCGTCACGAAGACGCCGCGCATGCCGTCGAGCGCCTCGCCCAGGGTGCGGTAGCCGAAGGTGCGGATGTCCTCGCGCGTCATCACGCTGACGGCGGCGGGGGCTTCGCGCGTGTCCTGCTGGAACTTCGATGCGCCGAAGACCTGCATGCGGAGCAGCTGCTCGATCGGCAGCTCGGTCAGCTCTGCGGCCGACGGGTCGGCGACGGCCGCGCCGGCGACGAACGCCAGGCCCACGGCGGCGGCGACCCTGCTCAAGTTCCCTTTCTTCACTTCTTCCCCTTTGGGCCGTTCTCGGCTCTCGGGACATCCTAGGGAGTGCCGGGCATGACCGCCATTGGGAAAGCCCTGATTACCTAGGGGTATCCCCTAGAAGGGGGCAAGGAACTGTCAGACCCGGGCCAGCCACGCGGCCGCGCCTTCCCAGAGGGCGGCCCGGCTGCGCTCGCGGAAGAACCCGAAATGGCCGATGCGCTCCAGGCCGACCTCGCGAGGCTCGATCCAGAGATGCTCTTTCCGGGCGTTCGGGTAGAGGTCGAGCAGGCCCTGCGCTGCTGCGCGCGGTGCGTAGATCACGTCGTCGGCCATGGACAGGAGCCGCAGGGGAGCGCGGAACGCCGCGGCTCTGTCCTCGAGGCCGAGCGCGCCGACGAGGTAGCGCGGGTGCTGGCACCAGCGCGCCCATTCCAGCGCGACGCCGGCGGGAAGGTCTTCGCCTTCAGGCAGGCGTCCGCCCGGGAAATAGCCCGCGGCGTGCGTCGCGGCGGGAAGGAGCACGCGCGTGAGCATCCAGAGGCCGAGCTTGCGCGTGCCGCTCCAGTGGCCGTAGTACACGCTCTGCGATGCGACCGCGAGCAGCGCGTGCACGCGATCGTTGCCCGGCATCACGGCGACCGACTGCCCGCCGAAACTGTGCCCGACCACGAGGTGCCTCGAAGGCTTGATCTCCCCGGCGACGAACTCCAGGGCGGCAGGAGCGTCGAGGAGCGCCCAGTCCTGCATGCGAGCTTCGATATCGCGCACGTGCCTCGGCGCCGAGCGGCCGACGCCCCGATAGTCGAAGGTGAGGACGTGGAAGCCGCGGCCGGCGAGGAAGCGCGCGAAGTCCGCGTAGTACTCCTGCCTGACGCCCGCGGCGGCGTGGATCTGTACCGCGCGGCGGTTCGGTGCCGCCGGCCGGAAAAGCGCGGCGGAGAGCTCGAAGCCGTCGGCCGCCCGGAGCTCGACTATTTCCACGAGTGCCAGAGCATGAAGGCGCCGCCGGCGACGATGAGCGCCTCCATGAACAGGAGGTGCAGGCGGGCATGCATGCGCGTGACGAGCCATTTGCCGAGCGCGCTGCCCGGGATGGTCGCGATCCCGATCAGCACGCCGGCCACGAAGGCGTGCTCGTCGAGGAGGTCGAACTTGCTGAAGAGCAGCGCTTTCGACAGGTCGAAGACGATCGTCGCGAGGGCGTCGGTCGCGAGGACGGCCGGGCCCGTGAGCCCCGCGCCGAGCAGCGTCGAGACGAGGATCATGCCGGTGCCGCTCGCGACCCCCGAGGCGAGCCCCCAGATTCCGGCGCCCACCGCGAGGCCCGGGGTGCCGAGCACGATCCGCCTGCGCTCGAGGACGCGTCGCGCCGGCACCGAGGCGATGACCAAGCAGCCAAGGACGGTGCCGATGGTCCGCGCGTCGAGACTGGCGTAGAGCCAGGCGCCGACCACCAGGAGCGGCAGGGAAGCCGCCAGCACGACGCCGAGGGCGCGGCCGTCGAAGCTCTCGCGATAGAACCAGAATCGCCCCGCGTTGATGAGCACGCCCGCGACCGCGAGCACCGGGATCACGGTCTTCACGCCGATGATGGGCGTCAGCGCGGCGGTCAGGATGACCCCGGTGCCGAAACCCCCCACCGCGCCCACGACCGCCGCCGCCATCGCGAGCGCCGCGACTGCCGCCAGCGTGGCGCCGTCGAGCAGCAAGCTAGGGCTTGGGCGCTTCTTTGGGGATGGGCCGCGGCCGACCGGCGGAATCGATCGCGACGTAGGTCAGCGTCGCCTCGGTCACCTTGACCACGGTCGGGTCCGACGGGCGGCGCTCGGCGTACACCTCGACGTTGACGGTGACCGAGGTGTTGCCGATGCGCACCACCTCGGAATAGAACGAGAGCACGTCCCCGATCTGCACCGGCTGCTTGAACACGAACTCCTTCACCGCCACGGTGGCCACGCGCCCGCGTGCCAGGCGCCCGGCGACGATGCCGCCGGCGATGTCGACCTGCGCCATGATCCACCCGCCGAAGATGTCGCCATTCTGGTTCGCGTCCGCGGGCATCGGCACCACGCGCAGCGCCGCGTGCTTGTCCTTCGGCAGGCGCTCCACTACTTCTTCCTCGTCGCGAGGTAGTGCAGGGGGCCGCCGCGGAACGGCGCGAAGCCCGTGCCGAAGATGAGCCCGGCATCGGCGAGGTCCGCGTCGGCGACCACGCCGTCGGCGACCGCCGCCTTCGCTTCCGCGAGGTAGGGCTCGATCAGCGCCTCGACGAGGTCGGGGCCGTAGGCGTCCGGCTGGCCTTTGACGGGCTTGCCGTCCTCGTACCGGTAGATGCCCTGGCCGGTCTTCTTGCCGAGCTGGCCGAGCGCGACCTTGTTCGCGAGGACCTGCGGGATGTCGGCTTCGGTGGCGTTCTTCGCGAGGGACTTGCCTGCGTGCAGGCAGATGTCGAGCCCGACGGTGTCGGCGAGCTCGGCCGGGCCCATCGGCATGCCGAAGTCTTCCATCGCCTTGTCGAGCGTTTCGGGCTTCACGCCTTCGTCGAGCATGCGGAAGGCGTTCTGCATGTACGGCCCGAGCACGCGGTTGACGAGGAAGCCGGCGCTGTCCTTCGTCGGCAGCGGCAGCTTGTCGATCTGGCGCACGAAGGCCGCGGCCTTCTTCGCCAGTTCCGGGTTCGTCTGTGAGGAAGAAACGATCTCCACGAGCTGCAGCAGCGGCACGGGATTGAAGAAATGGATGCCCACCAGGCGCGACGGATCGCGCAGCGCCGTGGCGATGTCGGCGAGCTTCAGGCTGGAGGTGTTGGTGGCGAGGATGGCGTCGGGTTTCGCGCGCTGCTCGAGGTCCGCGAACAGCTTGCGCTTGGCGTCGAGGTTCTCGAAGATCGCCTCGATGATCACGTCGGCGCGCGCCGCGCCGGCGCCGGACACGTCGGGGATCAGGCGGTCCATCGCGTCGCGCACGCGGCGCGCGTCGCGCAGGCGGCGCTCGAAGAGCTTCGCGGAGCGCTGGATGGCCGGGGCGATGCGCTCGGGCGCGGTGTCCTGGAGCGTGACGGTGAAGCCGCGCATGGCGCAGATCGCGGCGATGTCGCCGCCCATGACGCCGGCGCCCACGACGTGCACGTGGCGCGGCTTGAAGTCAACGCCCTTGCCGAGCCCCTTCAGGCGCTCCTGGAGGAAGAAGATGCGCACCAGGTTGCGGCCGGTCGGGTGCTCGATCAGCTTGTGGATCGACGACGGATGGCCGGCCGGGACGGCGAGCGCGTTGCCGCCGAAGTTCTGCCAGATGTCGAGGATCGCGTAAGGCACCGGGTAGTGCTCGGGCTTCGCTTTCTTCGCGACTTGCTTCCTCGCCTGGGCGGCAACGATGCCTTTCGCTTTCAGGAGCAGTCTCTGGACGAAAGGCAAAGGCTTTCTCGGCGGGGCCTCGAGGGTGATCATGCGCGCGGTGTTCTCGAAGATGCGCAGCGGCACCGCCTGGTCGACGAGCCCCATGCGCTTCGCCCGCTTGGCGTCTATGGTCTTCCCCGTCAGCAAGAGATCCATGGCGGCGGCCGGGCCGACGCGTTCGGGGAGCCACTCCATCGCGTGCCAGGCCGGGATCACGCCGACCATGACCTCGGGCTGCGCAAAGCGCGTCTTTGGATCGTCGAGCGCCACGATGTAGCGGCACGCGAGCGACATCTCCATCCCGCCGCCCATGCAGAAGCCATGCACCATCGCGGTGGTCGGGAAGGGGAGGTCGTGCAGTTTCTGGAACGTGTCCCAGCCCAGGCGCGTGAACGCGATCGCGTCCTCCGGGCCCTTGAAGTTGGCGAACTCCTGGATGTCGGCGCCGCCGATGAAGCTTTCCTTCGCCGAGCGGATGACGAGGCCCTTCGGCTTCGCCGCCCGGATCTCGTCAAGGACGAGCGAGAGCTCGTTCAGCGCCTCCCGCGAGAACGTGTTGGTCGACTCGCCCTGCTTGTCGAAGGTCAGCCAGGCGAGGCCATGGCGGTCGGTCTCCCAGCGCCAGTGCTTGGCGATGGCCTTGCTGTCAGCTCGTTCCATGGTGTCCCCTCAGAGCGCTTCGACCAGCATGGCGCCGCCGAGGCCGCCGCCGATGCAGATGCAGGCGATGCCCCGCCTGGCGTTCCTTCTTTTCAGGTCCTTCAGCAGATGCAGCACGATGCGTGCGCCAGACGCGCCTACGGGATGCCCGAGCGCGATGGCGCCGCCGTCGGCGTTGAGCTTTTCCCGGTTCAGCTCGCCCAGGGCGCGATCGAGGCCGAGCTCCTCCTTGCAGTACTTCTCGTCCTTCCAGGCCGCGATGCAGCCGAGGACCTGCGCGGCGAAGGCCTCGTTGATCTCCCAGGCGTCGAGGTCGTCCAGACCCAGGCCGTGGCGCTTCAGGATCGGCGTCGCGGCGTGGACCGGACCGAGGCCCATCTGCGCCGGGTCGAGGCCCGCCCACTCGGAGTCGACGATCTTCCCGATGGGATTCAAGCCGAACCTGGACACTGCGGATTCGGACGCAAGGATGAGCCACGCGGCCCCGTCGGTAATCTGCGAGCTGTTACCGGGAGTGACGTTGCCGTACTTGCGGTCGAAGAACGGCTTGAGCTTGGCGAGGTTCTGCATCGACGCGTCGCGCCGCACGCCGTCGTCGAGCGCGTACGAGTTGCCCTTCGCGTCGTACAGCGCCTCCACCTCGCCGCCTCCGGGCGCCAGCCTGCCTTCGTCCTGTGCCCTGGAAACTCTCTGATGAGAAAGAACCGAGAAGGCATCCATCTCTTCGCGCGTGATGCCGAACCGGTGTGCAACGTTCTCGGCGGTCTGTCCCATGAGCAGGCCGACCATCGGGTCGGTGAGGCCCTTCATGATGCCGATCACGGGCGCAAGCATCGCCTTGAAAGGCATCCGGGCGAAAAGAGCGGCGCGCTGGCCCGCGGTGCGGGCAGCGGCCATGTCCGAGAACCACAGAACCATCTTGTCGTTATAGAGGAGCGGCGCGCGCGACAGCGCGTCGACGCCGCCGGCGAGCACGAGCTCCGACTTGCCGGCGAGGATGTTGCTGATGCCCGAGTCGAGCGCCTGCATGCCGGAGGCGCAGTTGCGCATCACCGTCCAGCCGGGGACCTTCTGCCCGCAGCCCATGCGCAGCGCGGCGACGCGGCCGATGTTGACCTCGTCGACCGAGGGCGCGGCGCAGCCGAGGATCACCTCGGAGAGCTGGTCGGGCGCGAACTTCTGCCGCACGAGCAGCGTGCGGCCGGCCTGGGTGGCCAGGTCGGCCGCGGAGAACGGGCCGGGGCGGTTCTTCGACTTCAGGAACGGCGTGCGGGCGCCGTCGACGACGTAGATGGGCTTGGCGAGCATGTCAGGCGGCCTTCACGGCGGCGAGTTTTTCGGAAGAAAGCTTCTGCAGCGCCTCGGCGCGGCCGTAGTCCTGCGGGAAATCGTCGACCTTGATGGCGTTCTTGCGCAGCGCTTCCTTGCGCTGCCAGAGCGCGCATTCCTCCGCGCTGATCACACCGGCATCCCGGGCCAGGACGGAAAGATCCTGGGAGGGGTGAGGCGTGATCCTTCCGGCCTTCACCGCGTCGCGCAGCTTCTTGTCGATCGGCTCGCAGGCGACGGTCGCCTGGAACGCCGCCTCGAGGTTCCACGTCGGATCGGCTTCCGACCTGGAAACGAAGACGAGCGGGGTAAGGCGATCGCGCGCTTTCCCCGGCGAGAGGACCAGCGTCGCGCACTCGCGGTTGCGCGAGTCGAGCGGCGGGCGGAACGGCATGCCGAGCGGGAAGAGCGCGAAGCGCAGGAAGCGCGCGAGCGGCTTCACCGGGAAGTTGGAGAGCACCTGGTCGATCGCGTTCTGCGCGTCGTAGAGCGCATCGCGCACCGACCAGCGCACGAGCGGCAGGTCTTCGCGGATGCGGCCGTCGTCCTCGTAGCGCTTCAGCGTGGCCGAGACGAGGTACATCATCGACAGCACGTCGCCGAGGCGCCCGGAGATCTTCTCCTTGCGCTTGAGCGCGCCGCCCATCGCCATCATGGACACGTCGGCGAGGAACGCGAACGCCGCCGACAGCCGCGAGACATGCTTGTAGTAGTGGCGCGTTTCCGGGGAAGAGTCTTTTGGATAAGGCGCGAAAGCGGAACGGCTCACGCCGTAGACGAAAGCGCGCACGCCGTTGGAGACGGTGTGCCCGATGTGCGACATGAACGCGTCGTCGAACTCGCGCGAAGCCTCGGCGCCCTTCAGCTCAGCCGCTCGCATCTCGCGCAGCACGTACGGATGGCAGCGGATCGCGCCCTGGCCGAAGATGATGAGCGTGCGCGTGAGGATGTTCGCGCCCTCGACCGTGATGCCGACCGGCAGCACCTGGTAGCCGCGCCCGACCCAGTTGTTCGGC
>DASZQH010000057.1:0-3515 GCA_035549805.1 Burkholderiales bacterium | reverse complement strand
AGGCCGTTGGGGAAGAACATCACCACCGAGATGAACAGCGCGCTCATCAGGAACAGCCACAGCTCGGGGAAGCTTTCCGAGAAATAGGTCTTGCCGAAGTTGACCAGCAGCGTCCCGTACACGGCGCCGATTAGGGACATGCGCCCGCCCACCGCGGCGAAGATCACCATCTCGATCGAGGGCACGATCCCGACCAGGGAGGGCGACATGAAGCCGACCTGCAGCACGAACATGGCCCCGCCGATGGCCGAGATCATGGCGGCGTTGACGAAGACGAAGATCTTGAAGCTGGAGACGTCGTAGCCGGAGAAGCGCACCCGCTCCTCCTTGTCGCGCATCGCCAGCAGCAGCATTCCCAGCTTTCCGCTCAGGATGTAGCGCGAGACCAGGATCGCTCCGACCAGCAGCACGCAGTTCAGGAAGTACAGGATGTACTTGGACGAATCCTCGCGGATGTCCCAGCCCATCAGGGTCTTCAGGTCGGTCATGCCGTTCACCCCGCCCGTGAGTCCCTGCTGGCCGATGATCAGGATGGTCAGGATCGCCGCCAGGGCCTGGGTAATGATCGCGAAGTACACGCCGCCGACTCGGCGCTTGAACATGGCCACCGACAGGATCAGGGCCACGATCGCGGGCACGGCCAGCACCGCGATGAGCGTGAAGGTGAAGCTGTGGAACGGCTCCCAGAACCTGGGCAGCGCGGTCAGCTGGTTCCAGTCCATGAAGTCCGGGATGCCCGGCGTGGACTGGATCTTGGTGCTCTCCGGGTCCGAGGCCTCGAGCTTGAGGAACATGGCCATGCAATAGCCGCCCAACCCGAAGAACACGCCCTGCCCCAGGCTCAGGATGCCGCCATAGCCCCAGCACAGCACCAGGCCGACCGCGACGAAAGCGTAGGACAGGTACTTGCCGACCAGGTTGAGGCGGAACAGGTCGAGGACCAGCGGGAATACCACGAACAGCACCGCGCACAGGATCACCAGGCCCATCGTCCCCTGGCGTCCGCCCAGCAATCGGTCATACACGAGTTTCATCGAAGCAGTCCTTTCTGGTCAGCGGCGCACTTTGACCCGGAGCAAGCCCTCGGGCCGGATCAGCAGGATCAGGATCACGGCCGCGAGTGTCAGCACCTTGGCCATGGAACTGGTCATGAAGAACTCGGAAATCGACTGGGCCTGGGCGATGCCGAAGGCCGAGGCCACGGTGCCGAGCAGGCTTTGGGCGCCGCCAAACACCACCACCAGGAAGGTGTCGACGATATAGAGCGAGCCGCTGGTCGGCCCGGTCGAGCCGATGGTGGTGAAGGCCGCACCCGCCACGCCGGCGATGCCGCAACCGAGCGCGAAGGTGACGCGGTCCACTTTTTTGGTATTGATGCCCACGGCATTGGCCATAGTGCGGTTCTGCACGGTGGCGCGGACCTGCAGGCCGAAATCGGAGCGGAACAGCATCAGCATGATGCCGCCGGTCAGCACGACGGTCAGCGCCATGACGAACAACCCGTTCAGCGGGATGTCGATGGCGGCGGTCGGCTGCCAGGAGCCCATCAGCCAGTCCGGCAAGGTGGCGCTGACTTCCTTGGCGCCGAACGTGGAGCGGAAGGCCTGCTGCATGCCCAGGGAAAGGCCCCAGGTCGCCAGCAGCGTGTCGAGCGGCCGGCGATACAAGTGCCGGATCATCAGGTATTCGGTGAGGTAGCCCAGGCCGAACGCGATCAGGAAGGCGCCCGCGATCGCGAACAGGAAGTAGCTGCCCATCAGGGCCGGGAAATACGTGGACGCCACATGCGAGGCGACGAAGGTCGTGTACGCGCCGACGGTCATGAACTCGCCGTGCGCCATGTTGATCACGCCCATCTGGCCGAAAATGATGGCCAGGCCCAGCGCCATCAGCAGCAGCACGCAGAACAGCGACAGGCCGTTGAAGCCCTGCATCGCCAGGATGCTGCCCATCTCCGAAAGACTCATGCCGTCCATTGCTTCCCCTTTTCCTCTGCCCGCGTGGCGCGGGGCTTCGGCAACCGGCGCGGGAGCGGGGGCTCCCGGCCGATGCCTCAGATCGTTTCCGGCAACCGCTTACTGGTAGCGCCGGATCATTGATAACCCTTGGGGAAGGGATCGGGCTCGATCAGGCCCGATTCGTAGATCACCTTGTACTGGCCGTCGGCCTGCGCCATGCCGATGCGGGTCTTGCTCCACAGGTGATGATTTTCGTGAACCTTGACGTAGCCCTCGGGCGCGGTCTTGAGCTCGATGCCCGGGGAGGCGGCCGCGATCTTGTCGATGTCGAAGCTGCCGGCCTTCTCCACCGCCGCCTTCCACAGCCACGGGCCCAGGTAGGCGGCCTGGGTGACGTCGCCGATCACCGCGTTCTTGCCGTACTTGCCCTTGAACGCCTCGACGAACTTCTTGTTGTTGGCGTTATCCAGGCTCTGGAAGTACTTCATCGCGGCATAGAAGCCGACCATGTTCTCGCCGCCGATGCCGAGGATCTCGTCCTCGGTCACCGAGATGGTGAGGAGCGTCTGCTTGTCGGCGGTGACGCCGGCGGCCTTCAACTGCTTGTAGAAGGAGACGTTGCTGCCGCCCACCACGATCGCGTAGATCACGTCGGGCTTCTTGAGCTTCATCTTGTTGATGATCGAGCCGAACTGCGTGTGGCCCAGCGGCGTGTATTCCTCCGCGACCACCGTGCCGCCCATCTTCTCGATGTGCTTGCGGGCGATCTTGTTGGAGGTGCGCGGCCAGATGTAGTCGGAGCCCAGCAGGTAGAAGGTCTTGGCCTTTTTCTCCTTCATCACCCAGTCGATCCCGGCGATGATCTGCTGGGTCGCCTCCTGGCCGGTGTAGATGACGTTCTTGGACTGCTCCAGGCCCTCGTAGAAGGTCGGGTAGTACAGCATCCCGTTCTCCTTCTCGAACACCGGCAGCACGGCCTTGCGCGAGGCCGAGGTCCAGCAGCCGAACACCGCGGCCACCTTGTCGTTCACCAGCAGCTTGCGGGCCTTCTCGGCGAAGGTCGGCCAGTCGCTGGCGCCGTCCTCCTGCACGACCTTGATCTGGCGGCCGAGCACGCCGCCCATGGCGTTGATCTGGTCGATGGCCAGGCGCTCGGCCTGGATCGAGCCGGTCTCGCTGATGGCCATGGTGCCGGTGGCCGAGTGCAGCTGGCCGACGATGACTTCCTTGTCGGTCACGGCAAGCCCGGTGGTGTTGACCTTGGCGGTCGGGAAGTCGGCGGCCATGCCGGCGGATGCGGCCAGCAGCGGCAGCGCCGCGCAGGCGAGCGCCAGACGACGGCGCACGGACAGTTTGGGGACTAACGTTCGTTCGGACATCGGGGCTCCTTTGCAGTCGGTGGACGGTGGGTCGGTTCGCTGCCGGCCGGCTCTCCATGAGCACGGTCCGGCGGGCGACGGACGCAAGGTAGCGATCCATGTGCGGGCGCAACAATACGCAGATCGACGTAGCGCGGATGGTGCGCGCCGTGGTGCACGCAGGCCGCGCACCGTCGCG
>DASZQH010000056.1:0-2033 GCA_035549805.1 Burkholderiales bacterium | reverse complement strand
CTTCGCGATCGTGCGCACCAGCTCGCAGAAGCGCTCGATCTCGGATTCCGACAGGCCCTGCGTCGGCTCGTCGAGGATGAGCAGCCGCGGCTGCGCGGCGAGCGCCATGGCGAGCTCGAGCAGGCGCTGGTGGCCGTAGGCAAGCGCATCGGCTCGCTGCGCTGTGTAGTCTTGCAGCCCTACGGCTTCCAGGGAGGCATGGACCTGGTCTGCGATTCTCGCTTCCGAAAGGGAAAGGCGACTTCCCACTCCCTTCATCAGGCGTCGCTGCGCGGCAAGCGCGACGTTCTCGTAGCACGACAGGCCCTTGAAGATGCTCGTGACCTGGAAGGTGTAGACGATGCCGGAGAGCAGGCGCTGCCAGGGCGGCGACGCGGTGATGTCGCGGCCCTCGTAGAGGATCGTGCCCGACGTGGGCTGGGCGCGGCCGCAGATCAACCCGACGAGCGTGGTCTTGCCGGCGCCGTTCGGCCCGATGATGGCGCGGATCTCGCCGGCGTCGATGCGCAGGCTCACCGCGTCGACCGCCGTCAGGCCGCCGAAGCGCTTGGTGAGCGCGCGCGTCTCGATCAGGGCAGCCATGTCGCCCACCTTGCGCGCACCCAGCCGAGGAAGCCGAGCGGGAACCACAGCACCAGCGCCACCAGGGCGACCCCGACCACCAGCAGGTACGCCGAGGTCCAGCCGCTCGCCACGTCGACCAGGTAGAACATCATCCCGGTGCCGAGCAGCGGGCCGAGCAGCGTGCCCGCGCCGCCGAGGAGCGTCCACAGCAGCGGGTAGATGGAGAAGAGGATCGAGGCGAACGTGGAGCCGACGTAGGAGAAGAGGATCGCGTAGGCGGCGCCGGCGGCGGCCGAGAGCGTGCCCGAGACCGTCACCGCGAGCAGCTTGTAGAGGAAGCTGTTGTAGCCGAGCAGTCGCGTGCGCTCCTCGTTCTCGCGGATGGCGATGAGCACGCGGCCGATGGGCGACAGGCGCAGCGCGAGGCAGAAGAGGAGGCCCGCGGCGAACAGGGCGAGCGCGCCGTTGTACTTCATGGCCGGCTCGTGGAAGCCGATCCCGGCGAGCTCCTTCGCCTTGACGATGAACCCCTGGTCGCCGAGCGTGATCTCGTTGAAGTACAGGGTGCAGAGGTAGATCGCCTGCGCCACCATCATGCTGACGATCAGGAACGCGACGCCGGACGTCCTCAGGGCGAGGAGGCCGAAGAGGATGGAAAGGACGAGTCCGGAAAGGATGCCGACGAGAAACCCCAGCGGTGCGCCGACGCCGAGGTAGTAGATGGTCAGTCCCGCGCCGTACATGCCCGCGGCAAAGAACATGGCGTGGCCGAGGCTCATCAGGCCGGTGTAGCCGAGCAGGATGTTGAAGCCGAGCGCGTACACCGCGAGCACCAGGATGCGCGCCACGTTGGTGTGGTGGTAGGGCGGGAGCACGAACTGCAGCGCGAAGAGCGCCGCGATCACGGCCAGGTGCAGCGCGATCGCCTTGCGTGTCGTGCTCATGCGCGCGAGGTGCCGAACAGGCCGGTCGGGCGCCAGATGAGCACGACGGCCACAAGCAGGGTCGCCACGATCTTCGCCAGCGTCGGCGAGAAGAAGACCGACACGATGCCGTCGCTCAGGCCGACGACGAACGCGGCGACGAGCGTCCCCTTCACGCTGCCGAGGCCGCCGAGGATCACGACGATGAAGGAGAGCAGCAGCGGGTCGAGGCCCATCAGGTAGTGCGCCTGCTGGATCGGCACGACGAGCACGCCCGCGGCGGCGGCGAGCATCGCGCCGAGCGCGAACACCATCGCGTACACGCGCCGCGCCGGCACGCCCATCGCCTGCGCCATCTCCAGGTCCTGCTGCGCGGCGCGCATGTAGAGCCCGAGCGTGGAGCGCGTGAGGAGCCACCAGGTCGCGGCGAGCAGCGCGGCCGAGATGCCGGCCACGACGAGCTTGTAGCCCGAGTAGCCGAACCACGGGAAGTCGATCTTGAAGTAGACCGGCGGCGCCACCGGGCGCGCGTCGGGGCCGTAGAGC
>DASZQH010000055.1:0-3161 GCA_035549805.1 Burkholderiales bacterium | reverse complement strand
ACTCGGAACGTTGCATATCGTGCCTAGCTGCCCATGTATCCATAGCGAAGACGACGCGGCTGAAATCTGAGCCAAGCAATTCGAGCGCATAGTCGCCCGTGTGATCCCGTCCAGGCGGTGGTGGCCAGACCGTGAGCCGATGTGTGGAGAAACAGCTAAAGCCGAACAGCGGTAAGCAGACGAGTGCGATGAGCGTCCGGAACCTTGGCACGACAGCCTAACGTGAATTAGATGACAAATTAGGTGACAGATGGCGCCTATCACGGCTCTGCGCGGTGTTAGATGACAAATGGCGGGCGGTGAGGTGCGCTAACTCCCCTTGCGGCATGGGGGGATGATTACTGGCGGTCATTCAGAGCCCCTTAGCCGTTTCCCGCAGGACGAATTTCTGGATCTTGCCGGTGGCGGTGGTGGGGAGCGGGCCGAAGACGATTTTCTTGGGGACCTTGTAGCGCGCGAGGTTGTTGCGGCACCAGTCGATGTACTCCTGCTCGGTGGCGCTGGCGCCGGGCTTGAGCTGGACGAAGGCGCACGGGGTCTCGCCCCACTTCGGGTCGGGTCGGGCGACGACGGCGGCGAGCTGGGTGGCGGGGTGCTTGTAGAGGGCGATCTCGACTTCGACGGAGGAGATGTTCTCGCCGCCGGAGATGATGATGTCCTTCTTGCGGTCCTTGATCTCGATGTAGCTCGAGGGGTGCCACACGGCGAGGTCGCCGGTGTGCATCCAGCCGCCGTGGAACGCCTCGGCGGTGGCCTTGGGGTCCTTCAGGTAGCCGAGCATGACGGTGTTGCCCTGGATGAGGATCTCGCCCATGGACGCGCCGTCCTTCTTCACCGGCTTGCAGGTCTTCGGGTCGCCGACGATGTGGCCCTCGACGACCTGGTAGCGCACGCCCTGGCGGGCCATGTGGACGCTCCGCTCTTCCAGGGGAAGGTCCTTCCAGGCGTCCTGGGGAGCGCAGAAAGTGGACGGCCCCTGCAGCTCGGTCATGCCGTAGATGTGCAGGACCTTGAAGCCGAGCTCCTCCATCTCCTTGATGACCTTCGCCGGGGGCGGCGAGCCGCCGGTCTGGATGTGCACGACGTTGTCGAATTTCTTCCGCTGCTCGGCCGGCGCCGAGGTCAGCATGGTCAGCACGGTGGGGGCGCCGCACATGTGGGTGACGCCGTGCTCGACGATCAGCTCGAAGATCATCTTCGGGTCCACCGCCTTCAGGCAGACGTGCGTGCCGCCCATGGCCGTGACCGACCACGGGAAGCACCAGCCGTTGCAGTGAAACATCGGCAGCGTCCAGAGGTAGACCGGGTGCGCGGGCATCGCCCAGGCCATGACGTTGCCGCAGGACTCGAGGAACGTGCCGCGATGGCTGTACACGACGCCCTTCGGCCGGCCGGTCGTCCCGGAGGTGTAATTCAGGGCGATCGGCGACATCTCCTCTTCGGGGAGGACCCACTTGAACTCCGGGTCGCCCTTCTTGAGGAACGCTTCGTAGTCGTCGTCGGCGTCGATGACGAGGATCTTGCGCTTGAGCTGTTTCAGCGCGGGGCCGGTCACGGCGGCGAACATCTTGTCGCAGATGAAGACCTTCGCCTCGCCGTGCTGGAGGATGTAGGCGACGGTGTCCGCGTCGAGGCGCGTGTTGATGGTGTTCAGGACCGCGCCGGCCATCGGCACGCCGTAGTGGCAGTCGAGCATCGGCGGCAGGTTGGGAAGCATCACGGAGACGACGTCGCCGGGCTTGACGCCGCTCTTCCTCAGCGCCGAGGCGAGCCGCCGCGCGCGCTCGTAGAGCTGCGCATAAGTGATGCGCGTCGCGCCGTTCACCACCGCGACGCGATCCGGATAGATCTCCGCCGCGCGAGGCAGGAAAACCATGGGGGACAGCGCGGTGAAGTTGTGCGGACCGGGCTTCAGGTCCTTCCAGATGCTTTGCCGCACCGCAGCACGGTGTTTCGCTCCGTTCGACTTTTTCTTCGCGGCCTTTCCCATCCGTCCTCCCGCATTTACACTGGCCCGGCAAATCTACCTGAGGAGGAGGTTTCAAGTGAAGAAGATCGCCCTGGCAGTCTCGGCGGCATTCGCGGTCTGCGCCCTCGGCGCGGCCCCCGCATTCGCGCAGGAAAAAACCATCAAGATCGCCGGGTTCGGCGCCAAGACCGGACCGGTGCGCTCGTTCGGCGTCAACAGCGAGGCGGCGATGGTCGCCGCCGCCGACGTGATCAACAAGGCGGGCGGGGTCAAGCTCGCCGACGGCTCGAAGGCGAAGATCGCGATCGAGTTCTACGACGACCGCTGCACCGCGGAGGAAGGCATCTCGGTCGCGCGCCGCATCGCCGGCACGGACGCCGTCGTGGCGGTCGGGCCGACCTGCTCCAACGTCGCGGAGCCCCTCTTCGGCGTGCTGCAGAAGAAGGTCGGCGACGCGAGCGACTCGGGCCTGCAGATGCCCATCTTCACCGACGTGGCGGTCAAGGTCGGCCTGGCGAAGATCTCCGAGTGGGCGTTCCGCAACGTGCCGAACGAGATGACGATGTACTCGTCGCTCTTCTACTGGCTGCGCACCAAGCACCCGGAGCTGAAGACGGTGTACGGCGGCGTCGAGGAGGACTTCGCCCATTCCCGCGCCTCGTGGCACGTGATCATGAAGGACCGCGCGCAGGCGAACAACTTCCAGGTGCTGGGCGAGTCGAAGTGGCTGCTGGCCGACACCAACTTCGCCACCCAGGCGCGCGAGATGAAGCGCGCCAACCCCGACATCATCGCCATCGCGGCGCACCCGGTCTCGATGTGCGGCGCGCTGAAGGAGATGGAGCGCCAGGGCGTGAAGCCGAAGGTGCTGGTGGGCCTGACGAGCTCCTCGTCGCTCGAGACGCTGAAGGGCTGCGCCAAGCAGGCGCAGGGCATGATCATCCCGAGCTCCTTCGCGCCGGTCACCAAGGAGGCGAAGTTCGCCGCCGAGACGACGGCGAAGTTCAAGGGCGCGGCCGACCTGCATTCCATGGCGGCCTGGGAGAACGTCTTCATCCTGAAGGAAGTGATGGAGGCGGAGAAGATCTCCGGCGACAAGGCGAAGGTGCAGGAGGACCGGCGCAAGGTCCGCGACGGCCTGGCGAAGCTGAGGGAGACCAAGGGCCTGCTCGGCGTCAACAAGCGCACCGAC
>DASZQH010000054.1:0-20915 GCA_035549805.1 Burkholderiales bacterium | reverse complement strand
TCGGAGTCCGTCTCCGAGGCGACCCTGCTGGACTGGCACAAGAAGGAAGGCGAGCCGGTCAAGCGCGACGAGAACCTGATCGACATCGAGACCGACAAGGTCGTGCTCGAGCTGCCCGCGCCGGCCGACGGCGTGCTGGTGAAGATCATCAAGAACGCCAAGGACTCGGTGGGCTCGGGGGAGGTGATCGCCCAGATCGACACCGAGGCGAAGGCGGGCTCCGCCGTTCAAAGAGAACAACCCAAGAAAGAGCCCGAGAAGGCCAAGCCGGCCACGCCCGCCGTGATGCCGGCGGCGCAGAAGATCGCGGCGGAGAAGGGCATCGACCCGGCGACGATCCAGGGTACCGGCCGGGACGGCCGCGTCACGAAGGGCGACGTCCTGGAGAAGAAGCCGGAGCCGCAGAAGGCGGCGCCGCTGCCGCAGCCGGCGCCGCCGGTCAGCGTCGACAAGTTCCTCTCGGGCCGCCCCGAGCAGCGCGTGCCGATGTCGCGCCTGCGCCAGCGCGTCGCCGAGCGCCTGGTCATGGCGCAGTCGAGCGCCGCCATCCTCACCACGTTCAACGAGGTGAACATGGCTCCCGTCATGGAGATGCGCAAGAAGTACCAGGAGCGCTTCGAGAAGGAGCACGGCACCCGCCTGGGCTTCATGTCGTTCTTCGTGAAGGCCGCGGTGCACGCGCTGAAGCGCTACCCGGTGGTGAACGCCTCGATCGACGGCAACGACATCGTCTACCACGGCTACTTCGACGTCGGCGTCGCCGTGGGCAGCGCGCGCGGCCTGGTGGTGCCGATCCTGCGCGACGCGGACCGCATGAGCTTCGCCGAGATCGAGAAGAAGATCGGCGACTTCGGCAAGCGCGCCCAGGACGGCAAGCTCGGCATCGAGGAGCTCACCGGCGGCACGTTCTCGATCTCGAACGGCGGCGTCTTCGGCTCGATGCTCTCCACGCCGATCCTGAACCCCCCGCAGTCGGCGATCCTCGGCGTGCACGCGACCAAGGACCGCGCGGTGGTGGAGAACGGCCAGATCGTGGTCCGGCCGATGAACTACCTGGCTCTTTCCTACGACCACCGCATCATCGACGGGAGAGAGGCAGTTCTATTCTTGGTAAGTATTAAAGAAGCTTTGGAGGATCCGGCCCGCCTCATCCTGGAGATCTGAGCGTGGACTCCTTCGACGTCGTGGTGATCGGGGGCGGCCCCGGCGGCTACATCGCCGCCATCCGTGCTGCCCAGCTCGGGCTGAAAGTGGCCTGCATCGATGAGTGGAAGGGGGGCGACGGCAAGCCGGCGCTCGGCGGCACCTGCACCAACGTCGGCTGCATCCCCTCCAAGGCGTTGCTCCAGTCCTCGGAGAACTACGAGGCGGCGGGGCACCAGTTCGCCGATCACGGCATCCGGGTCAAGGGCCTGGAGCTCGACCTCAAGCAGATGCTCGCCCGCAAGGACAAGGTCGTGAAGGCGAGCAACGATGGCATCCAGTTCCTGTTCCGGAAGAACAAGATCCAGTTCTTCCACGGCCGCGGAAGCTTCGGCAGCTCGCCGTCCGAGGTCCTCGTCGGAAAGGAGAAGCTTTCGGCCAAGAACGTGATCGTCGCGACCGGCTCTAGCGCCCGCGCCCTCCCGGGGGCGGAGTTCGACGAGAAGCTCGTCCTGAGCAACACCGGCGCGCTGGCGATCCCCGATGTCCCGAAGAAGCTCGGCATCATCGGGGCAGGGGTCATCGGCCTGGAGATGGGCAGCGTCTGGCGCCGCCTCGGGGCCGACGTGACGATCCTGGAAGCCCTTCCGGCCTTCCTCGGGGTCGCCGACGAGGCCATCGCCAAGGAGGCCGCGAAGGTGTTCGCCAAGCAGGGCCTCAAGATCGAGCTGGGCGTCAAGATCGCTTCTGTTGAGAAGAATAAAAACATTAAAGTTCAGTACATTGCATCTGATAGTTCATCCAAAACCTTGGAAGTCGAGCGGCTCATCGTTTCCATAGGACGGGTCCCCAATACCGAGGGACTGAACGCCGCGGGCATCGGGCTCAAGCTCGACGACCGGGGTTTCGTGTCCGTCGACGAGCATTGCCGGACAAACCTCCCTGGGGTCTGGGCGATCGGCGATGTCGTGCGCGGTCCCATGCTCGCCCACAAGGCCGAGGAGGAAGGGGTGGCGGTCGCCGAAAGGATCGCCGGGCAAAAGCCGCACGTCGATTTCAACCTTGTCCCCTGGGTCATCTACACGACCCCGGAGATCGCCTGGGTCGGGCAGACCGAGCAGCAGCTCAAGGCGGCGGGGCGCGAGTACCGGTCCGGCAGCTTCCCGTTCGCGGCGAATGCGCGGGCGCGCGCGCTCGGGGACACCAGCGGGCTGGTGAAATTCCTCGCCGACGCGAAGACCGACGAGATTCTCGGTGTGCACATCATCGGTCCCTTCGCCGGGGAGCTCATCGCCGAAGCGGCGGTCGCGATGGCGTTCCGGGCCTCGAGCGAGGACATCGGCATGATCTGCCACGCCCACCCGTCGCTTTCCGAGGCGATGAAGGACGCGGCGCTCGCGGTGGACAAGCGCGCGCTGAATATTTGATGCCGGACGTCCGGGAGCTCTACCAGGAGCACCTGGCCCGCCGCGGCTTCGTTTCCGATCCCTCCCAGCTCGCGGCGGTGGAGCGGCTGCAGCGTCTGTACGAGGAGTGGACTGCCTACAAGAAGAAGCGCGGCAACGCGCTCGCGCGCCTCGTGGTGCGCCCGCCGCTGCCGAAGGGCGTCTACCTGTGGGGGCCGGTGGGGCGCGGCAAGAGCTTCCTCATGGACAGCTTCTTCCGCTGCGTGCCGCTGGTGCGCAAGCGCCGCGTGCACTTCCACCACTTCATGCGCGAGATCCATCGCGAGCTCGATGCCCTGAAGGGCAGCGAGGACCCGATCGCCGCCGTGGCGGAGAAGGTGGCGCGGCGCAACCGGCTGATCTGCTTCGACGAGTTCCACGTCTCGGACATCGCCGACGCGATGATCCTGGGCCGGTTCCTCGAGCAGGCGATGGAAAAGGGCGTGCAGTTCGTGATGACCTCGAACTATCCGCCCGACGGGCTCTACCCGAACGGGCTGCAGCGCGAGCGATTCCTGCCGACGATCGAGTTCCTCAAGCGGCGCCTCGACGTGGTCGGGGTGGACAACGGCACCGACTACCGGCGGCTGAAGATGGAGCGCCTGCAGGTCTATCACGTCGGCAACGAGGCGATGCTGGACAGGATCTTCTCGGACCTGAAGGACGTCGAGGAGGAGAATCACCCGCTCGACGTCGAAGGGCGCCGGATCCCCTATCGCAAGCGCGCGGGCGGCCTGGTCTGGTTCGATTTCCAGGCGCTGTGCGGCGGCCCGCGCTCTTACACGGACTACGTCGACCTTGCAAAGCGGTTTCATACGGTGATCCTGTCGGGCGTGCCGCGGATGTCGGCGAGGAACGCGGATGCGGCCCGGCGTTTTACGTGGCTGGTCGATGTGCTTTACGATGACCGCATCAAGCTGGTGGTGTCGGCGGAGGCCGAGCCCGAGGCGCTGTTCACCGAAGGCGAGAACAGCGCCGAGTTCCAGCGCACGGCGAGCCGATTGCACGAGATGCAGTCGGCCGCCTACCTGAAGAGCGAGCGGAGGAGGCACGTTGGAGAAATTCAAGGCATTCCGGCTCACGGAGGCTGATCGGAAGATGCGCGCGGAGTTCGTCGAGCTGACGCTCGACGACCTCGACCCGGGCGACGTGGTGGTCCGCGTCGCCTATTCCGACGTCAACTACAAGGACGCGCTCGCCGCGACGGGCAAGGGCCGCATCCTGCGTCGCGCCTCGTGCATCGGCGGCATCGACTTCTCCGGCACGGTCGTCTCGTCCACGGACGCCCGCTTCGCGAAGGGCGATGCGGTGCTCGGCGTCGGCTTCGACCTGGGCGTCGCGCACCACGGCGGATACGCGGAGTACGCGCGCGTCCCGGGCGACTGGCTCGTCAAGCTGCCGGCCGGCCTGTCGCTCTGGGATGCCATGGCGTTCGGCACCGCCGGCTTCACCGCCGGCATCGCGGTCGTGCGCATGGAGCAGAACGGGCTCAAGCCGGCGAACGGGCCGGTGATCGTGAACGGCGCGACCGGCGGCGTCGGCTCGATCGCCATCGCCTCGCTCGCGCGCCTCGGCTACCACGTCGTCGCGCTCACCGGGAAGGCGGAGGAAAGCGACTGGCTGAAGAAGCTCGGCGCGAAGGAGGTCATGCTGCGCAGCGGCATCGACCTGGCGAAGATCAAGCCGCTGGACAAGGCGATGTGGGCGGGCGCCGTGGATAATCTGGGCGGAGACGTCCTCGCCTGGATGGCGAGCACGATGAAAGTGAACGGCGTGATCGCGTCCATCGGACTTGCCGCGAGCCATACCCTCAACACGACGGTGATGCCGTTCATCCTGCGCGGCGTTTCCCTCCTCGGCATCAACTCGACCGACAGCCCGTCCCCGGAGCTGCGGCAGGAGGTCTGGCGCCGGCTCGCCGGCGACCTGCGGCCGCCGCTGCTGAAGGACATGGCCGAGACGGTTCCCTTCGAGGGCCTGCCGGCGGTGTTCCAGCGCTTCATCGACGCGCAGGTGCGCAAGCGCGTCGTCGTGGACCTGGCGGCCTGACATGGCGCAGGCCGGCGGCGAGATTCCCGAGAAGCGGGTCCTCATCGTCGACGACTCGAAGTTCGTCCGCACGACGTTCAACCGCATCCTGAGCGCGTCGTTCGCGGTCAAGGAGTGCGCCGACGGCGAGGCGGGCTGGCAGCAGGTCGAGACCGATCCGCACATCGTGATGGTGGTCTCGGACCTCGACATGCCGAAGATGGACGGCTACGGCCTGCTGGAGAAGATCCGCGGCTCGGCCGACGAGCGGGTGAAGGCGCTGCCCGTGATCATCATTTCCGGCAACCAGAACGAGGCGGCGAAGAAGCGGGCGCGCGACCTCGGGGCGAACGACTTCGTCTCCAAGGAGGCCGATGCGCCGGAAGTGCTGTCGCGCATCGACAACCTGCTCAAGCTCATCCGCGCGAGCCACGAGCTCGAGCAGAACAAGCAGGTCATCGAGAAGACCGCGACCCACGACCCGCTGACCGGCACGTTCACGCCCCATTACCTGATGACGGAGGGGCGCAAGCACTATGCCCACGCCCGGCGCCACGGCGGCCAGGTGTCGGTGATGGCGTTCCGTATCGACAGCTTCGCCGACGTCGTGAAGACCGCGGGGAAGGAGGTCGCCGACCAGCTGCTCGCGCGCATCGCGAAGATGGTGAGCGGCACGCTGCGCACCGAGGACTCGATCGGCCGCGCCGCGGAGGCCACCTTCGTGGTCATTTCGACGGGCGCCGGCGCCTCCCAGGTCATGGCGTTCGCCCGCCGCCTCTACAACCAGCTCGGCGCCGCGCAGGTGGCCTACCGCGGCCAGCCGCTCCGGATCGTCGCGAGCTTCGGCATCGCTTCGCCGCAGGACACCGCGACCTCGATCGAGGAGCTGGTCAAGCTGTCGCTGGGGCGCCTGCAGAAGGCGACCGCCAGCCAGGGCGAGCGCATCGTCGGCGCGGACGAGATCGCGGTCGTCAAGCCGGCGACGCTTCCCAGCGAGATCGAGCGCGCCGTCAGCGTCCTGCAGCAGGCGAGCGCCGAGCGCCTCGGCGACGAGGCATCGAACGAGATCCTGCGCCGCCTGCTGCCGTTCCTCCAGGCGGCCTTCAAGCGGGTGAAGATTGACCTGCCCGTCGACAAGATCGCCACGCTCCTCAACAAGCCCAAGTAGGCGTTCCATGCCGAGCTACCGAGAGTTCCACCGCCGCTCGATCGACGAGCGGGAGAAGTTCTGGGCCGAGCAGGCCGCGCGCATCCACTGGCAGCGTCCCTACGAGCGCGTCCTCGACTACAGCCGGCCGCCTTTCGCGCGCTGGTTCGTCGGCGGGCGCACCAACCTCTGCCACAACGCGGTCGACCGGCATCTCGCGGCGCGCGGCGGCGAGGAGGCGCTGGTGTGGATCTCCACCGAAGTGGACCAGACGCGCTCGTACACCTACCAGGCGCTCCACGACGAAGTGAACCGGGCGGCCGCGATGATGGCGTCGCTGGGCGTGCAGAAGGGCGACCGCGTCATCATCTACATGCCGAACATGCCCGAGGCGGTGTTCGCGATCCTCGCCTGCGCGCGCATTGGCGCGGTCCATTCCGTGGTGTTCGGGGGCTTCGCCGCGGCGAGCCTCGCGGCGCGCATCGACGATGCGCGGCCGGCGCTCATGGTCACCGCGGACGCGGGCAGCCGCATGGGCAAGGTGGTGCGCTATAAGCCCCTCGTGGACGAGTCCATCGCGCTCGCCAAGCATCCGCCGCGCAAGGTGCTGATCTACGACCGCGGCCTCGACCGCGACATGCCTCGCGTCGCGGGCCGCGACGTCGACTGGAAGGCGCTCGCCGCGCAGTACCAGGGCGCGTCGGTTCCCTGCGAATGGCTGGAGTCGAGCGAGCCTTCCTACATCCTCTATACCTCGGGAACCACCGGCCGGCCGAAAGGGGTGCAGCGCGACGTGGGCGGCCACGCCGTCGCGATGGCGGCGTCGATGGAGTACATCTACTGCGGCGCGGCGGGCGAAACGATCTTCACGACGTCCGATATCGGCTGGGCGGTGGGCCATTCCTACATCATCTACGCACCCCTGATCGCGGGAATGCGCACCATCCTCTACGAGGGCGTGCCGGTGCGCCCGGACGCCGGCGTATGGTGGAAGATCGTGCAGGACTACAAGGTAGCGGTGATGTTCTCCGCGCCCACCGCGATCCGCGTGCTGAAGAAGCACGATCCGGCGCTCCTGAAGAAGTACGACCTGTCGTCCCTCAAGCACCTGTTCCTCGCCGGGGAGCCGCTCGACGAGCCGACTCACCGCTGGATCCACGAGGGGCTCGGACGCCCGGTCATCGATCACTACTGGCAGACCGAGACCGGCTGGCCGGTGCTGACCGCGCTTCCCGGCATCGAGAAGACGGCGGTGAAGTACGGCAGCCCTTCCTTCCCCGCCTACGGCTACGACCTGCAGCTCCTCCGCGAGTCGGACGCGAGCGAGGCGGGACCCGACGAGAAGGCGGTGGTGGCGATCGTGCCGCCGCTGCCGCCGGGCTGCATGACCACGATCTGGGGCGACGACGAGCGCTTCGTGAAGACGTACTTCAGCACCTTCGCCAAGCGCATGGTGTACTCGACCTTCGACTGGGGCATCCGCGACCGGGACGGCTACTACTTCATCCTCGGCCGCACCGACGACGTGATCAACGTCGCGGGGCACCGTCTCGGCACGCGCGAGATCGAGGAGGCCGTGAACATGCACCCGAACGTCGCCGAATGCGCGGTGGTCGGCGTGGCCGATCCCCTGAAGGGGCAGATGCCGCTCGCTTTCGCCGTGATGAAGGATCCTTCCAAGGGAACGACGCCGGAGGAAATCATGCAGACCGTGGACAAGCAGCTCGGCGCCATCGCGCGCCCGAAGGCGGTGCATTTCGTGACGCTCCTGCCGAAGACGCGCTCGGGCAAGACGTTGCGCCGCTCGATCCAGGCGCTCGCCGAGGGGCGCGACCCCGGCGACCTCACGACCATCGAGGACCCCGCCGCCCTCCAGCAGGTCCGCCAGGCGCTGCAATCATGAAGACGCGCGCGTCCCTGACGCTGGACGACTGCCGGCGCATCAGCGCCGCCGCCGAGGCGGAGGCGGTGCGCAACAACTGGAACGTCGCCATCGCGATCCTCGACGACGGCGGCCACCTGCTGCACCTCGTGCGGATGGATGGCGCCACGCCGGCGAACGCCGAGATCGCCGTGGGCAAGGCGCGCACCGCCGCGCTGACGCGCCGCCCGTCCAAGATGTGGGAAGACCGCATCGCCGCGGGCCGGGTCTCGATGCTCGGCATGCCGGTGCTCCCGGTCCAGGGCGGGCTGCCGATCGTGGTCGAGGGCGTCTGCATCGGCGGCATCGGCGCCTCGGGCGTGCAATCGCACGAGGACGAGCAGATCTGCCAGGCCGGAATCGACGCGCTGAAATGATCAACACGACCCTGGTCCCGCTGCTGGGCCGCGCCGCGCTCGCCGCGCTGTTCTTCTACGGCGGCTACAGCAAGCTCATGAACGTCGCCGGGACCACCGGCTACCTCGCGAAACTCGCTCTGCCGATGCCGGAGATCCTCGTCTGGCTGGTGATCGCCGTGGAGGTGCTCGGCGCGCTGCTCATCCTGATCGGCTGGCAGACGCGCCTGGTGGCGTGGGCCATGGCGATGTTCACTCTCGGCACGGCGATCCTCGGCCACAGGTTCTGGGGCATCGATCCGTCCCAGTTCAACCACCAGCTCACGCAGTTCCTGAAGAACGTCTCGATCGCGGGCGGATTCCTCATGCTCGCCGCGTACGGCCCGGGACGGATCTCGGCCGACCGTCGCTAGAAAAGAAAAGGGCCCCGACGGGGCCCTTTTCATGCACGCGGCGCCGGCGGCTACATCGCCTTGATGCCGGCCATGGCGCATTGCTCGTCCTGGTCGCCCGTGACGCCGCTCACGCCGACCGCGCCCACGACCTTCCCTTCGACGAAGACGGGCACGCCGCCGGGCGAGGCGAACACGCCGGGCAGGGTGGCCGTCGCCGGACCGCCCTTGTTGATCACGTCGGCGAAGGCGCGCGTCGGACGGCGGTAGGTCGCCGCTGCCCTGGCCTTGCCGATGGCGATGTCCATGCTTGCGTACTGCGTGTCGTCCATGCGCTCGAAATAGACGAGGGAGCCGTGGGGGTCGACCACGGCTACGGCCACGTTCCAGCTGTTCTTCGCGCACTCGGCGAGCGTGCCCGCGGCGAGCTTCTTCGCCGTCGCCGTGTTGAGCTGCGGGCCGTAGCCGGGGCGACGGTCCTGCGCGGCGGCGCCGAACGCCATGGCGGCGAGGGCGATGCCGAGGACGATTCTGCTTTTCTTCACGTGCTCTCCTCCTTGAGATGGGTGGGACCTGCTCAGCGGTGAACAGCGGGCAGTGCCGTTCCTTCCGCTAGCCCGGAAAAGCGACGATCCTGCGCTGCAACAGCGCGTCGATTTCCTGGGGCGTGCAACCTATCCCCCCAAGCAGCTCGCGTCCATGCTCGCCCACGGTGGGCGGGTCGGAGCGCTTGGCGAGACGCTTTCCGTCCAACTCCAGCGGCAGGAGCGGTATGTGCGCCGTCTGCGCTCCGACGCGCGTGGCGGCAAGCCCGCCGGAGGCCTTGAGATGCGGATCGTCGAGCAGGTCCCACGGCTTGGCGATCGGCGCGAACGGCAGCCCGATCTGCTCGAGCTTGGCCGCGAGCTCGGCCTTCGTGTACCGGCGCAGCACCTCCAGAAGGCGCGGCAGCATCCAGCCGCGCTCCTTCACCCGCTTGCCGTTCGATTGCAGGCGGGGGTCGCCGCGCAGGTCCTCCAGGCCGAACTCGCGGCAGAAGACGTCCCACTGCGTGTCCGTGACGACGCCGACGAACAGCCGGTCGTTATCGGCGGTCTCGAAGATGTCGTAGACGCCCCACGCGGGACGCTTCACCGACATCGGCGGCGGCGCCTCGCCGGTGAGCTCGTACTGCGCCATGTGCTGCGCGACGAGGTACGTCGTGCTCTCGAAGAGCGAGCTCGTCACGCGCTTGCCGCGCCCGGTGCGCTCGCGCTCGCGCAGGGCCGCGAGGATGCCCACCGCGGCGAACGTCCCGCCCATGATGTCGACGACCGAAGAGCCGGCGCGCAACGGCCGGTCGGGAAGACCGGTCATGTAGGCGAGGCCGCCCATCATCTGCGTCACCTCGTCGAGGGCAAGGCGGTGCTCGTACGGCCCGGTGAGGAAGCCCTTGAGCGAGCAGTAGACGAGGCGCGGATTGAGCGCGCTCAGCTTGTCGTAGGAGAAGCCGAGCTTGTCCAGCGCGCCGGGGCGGAAATTCTCGGTCAGCACATCGGCGGTGCGCAGCAGCTTCTCGACCAGGGCACGGCCTTCGGGTTGCTGCAGGTCGACCGCGAGGCTTTTCTTGTTCCGGTTGAAGACCGGGAAGAAGCCGCTGCCGGCGGCCTCGAGGCGCCGCGTGTTGTCGCCGGCGAGCGGCTCGACCTTGATGACTTCCGCGCCGAGGTCCGCGAGCACGAGGCCGCACGAAGGTCCCATGACCATGTGCGCGAACTCGACGACGCGGACTCCCTCGAGGGGCAGCACGGCTAGCGTCCCCGGAAGCGCGGCTGGCGCTTCTCGACGAACGCCTCGAGGCCTTCGTGGAAATCGGGCTCCGAGGCGCTCTGCGCGAAGGCCTCGGCCTCGCGCTGGAGCTGGGACTCGAGCGGGGTCGCGAGCGAGCCGTTGATCAGCGCCTTGGTGCGGCCATAGACGGCCGTGGGGCCGGCGGCGAGGCGCCGGGCGAGCTTCGCGGTCTCGGCCTCGAGGTCGGCGCCGGGCACCACGCGGTTCACCAGGCCGAGCTGCGCGGCCTGCGCCGCATCGAAACGCTCGCCGAGCAGCGCGATCTCCATCGCCTTCTTCTGCCCGACGGTGCGCGGCAGCGCGAACGTCGAGCCGCCGTCGGGGCTCGCGCCGATGAGCGTGTAGGCGAGGGTGAAGTAGGCGTCGTCGCCCGCGAGCACGAGGTCGCTCGCCATCATCAGGCTCATGCCGAAGCCGGCGACCGCGCCGCGCACGCTGGCGAGCACCGGCTTCGGCATGCGCCGCAGGCTCAGGATCAGGCCGTGCACCTCGTGGATGAAGCCCTCGAACTGCACGCGATTCTGCGCCGGCGACTTGCCCTCGGTGATCGAGCGGAACCATTTGAGGTCGCCGCCGGCCATGAAGTGCCGGCCGCCGCGCAGCACGACGCAGCGCACCGCCGGATCCTGCTCCGCGGCGAACACCGCTTCGCGCAGCGCTGCCGTGAGGTCGCGGTCGAGCGCGTTCAGCGCCTGCGGGCGATTGAGGGTGATCGTGGACACGCCGCCTTCGACGGCGGCGAGCACTGCGCTTTCAGGCATGCGCGCGATAGCCCTTCGGCAGGCCGGCGAGGGCCATGTGGCCGTACACCGGCTCGCTCGGCATCGCGCCGACCATGAGCTTGCGCGCCTCGAGCAACGCCTCGAGGTCGATGCCCGTCTCGACGCCCATGCTCTCGAACATGAACACCAGGTCTTCCGTGATCACGTTGCCGCTCGCGCCCGGCGCGAAAGGGCAGCCGCCGAGGCCGCCCAGCGAGCTGTCGAAGCTGCGCACGCCCTCTTCGTAGGCGGCGAGGGCGTTTGCGAGCCCGAGACCGCGGGTGTTGTGGAAGTGCGCGCCTTCCAGCTTGCTTCCGATGGCCTTCATGACGCGGGAAAACACGCGTCTCACCTGGGCGGGATTCGCGTAGCCCACCGTGTCGGCGAGCGCCACGCCGTCGCAGAACTCCGCCAGCCTGGAGGCGATGCGGACGACCTCGTCCTCGGGAACATTGCCCTGCATCGTGCAGCCGAAGGCCGTGGAAACGGCGCCCTCGAGCTCGACCCCGGGGTGCGGAAACTCGGCGCATTTGCGGACTTCCTCGACCATCTGGTCGGGCGTCATGCGCACGTTCGATACCGAATGCTGGTGGCTCGCGGAGACCGGGAACGTCACCTTGTGGGCGCCGGCCTCCAGCGCGCGCTGGAACCCCTTCAGGTTCGGCGCAAGGGCGACGACCTTCACCCCGGGGATCGTTCTCGCGAAGGCGACGATCTCGGCCGTGTCCGCCATCGCCGGGATGAGCTTGGGAGGAACGAAGGAGCCGACTTCGATCTCGCGCAGCCCCGCTGCAGCGAGAGCGCGGATCCAGTCCTTCTTCGCCTGCGTCGGCATCAGCGCCTTCGCGTTCTGGAGGCCGTCGCGCGGCCCGACTTCGCAGATTTGGATTTGTGGCATTGGGGCTTCCGGGGACTGCATTCTAGTACTGGCCGTAGCGCTGGGGATGTCTCGCCATGGACGCCTTTACGTGCGATTGCATCGCCGCGAGGTCGGCTTCGTAGTTCCCGGTGGCCTGGAAGGCGGGGCCGAGGCGCACGACGCGGGCCGGGTAGTCGAACACCACGAGCACCACGGGGACCTGCGCCGCCAGGGCGATGCGGTAGAAGCCGGATTTCCAGCGCTCGACGCGGGAGCGCGTGCCTTCCGGGGTGATGACCAGCACCAGCTTCTCGCGCCGGGCGAACTCGCGCGCCGAAGTGGCGGCGACGTCACCCGCGGCGGAGCGATCGACGGCAATGCCGCCCACGGCGCGCAGGAACCATCCGAGCGGGAACCAGAAGAGGGAGCTTTTCGCCATGTAGCGCACGTCCAGGCGCAAGGCGAACTTTGCCATCAGGCCGACCGGGAAATCCCAGTTGGAGGTATGCGGCGCCACGATGAGGACGAATTTCGCGGCGTCCGGGAAAGTCCCCTCGATGCGCCAGCCGAACAAACCCAGCATGAAGCGGCCGAAATTCGCGGTCCAGCGCGCGTGCGTGCGTGGGACCGAGGCGCCGAGCTCCACGGCCGGAATCATCGGGGTTCCGGCTCGTAGCGGCCGACGGCGAGCGCGCCGACGATGCCGGCGCCGGCGAGCGCGAGCATCGTGCCGAGCGAAGCGGACCAGCCGCCCGCATGCGTCGCGGTCCACGCCACCAGGATCGGCACCACGAACTGCGAGAGGTGCGAGGACTGCATGATCATGCCGTTCATGGTGCCGAAGTGATCGGGGCTTTTCGCGTGCACGGCCGTCCCGGCGAACACCGCGGCCGGGATGACGCCGCCGAGCAGGGAGAAGGCGAGGGCGCTGGCGAAGCGCAGGCCGTCGGGAGCGCCCGCCGCGAGCAGGCCGGCGGCCGCGCACGCCATCGCCGCCGCGCCGCCGGCGAGGACCGAGGCGCGCGATGCGCCGAGCCGGAGCAGGAGGCCGCCGAGGAACGTGCCGGGAATGTTGATCGCCACGAAGCCCGCGGTGAGGAGGGCCGCCGTCCCGGCGCTCGCGCCGCGCTCCTCGACGGCGAAGGTGGGCAGCCAGGTCATCACCGCGTTCCACTGGCCGACGTAGCAGATGAACACCGCGCACAGCGCGAGCGCGCCCGGGCGCCCGAGCGATTCGGCGAGCAGGCGCAGGGGGCGCGTGCGGCCGCCGAACGGGGCCGGCGGGACGAGGCGCAGGAGCAGGACGGCGCACGCGGCGGTCAGCGCGGCGAGGGCGATCCACAGGCTGCGCCACCCGAGGTGCTCGAGCGCCAGGGGCGCGAGGAGGAGCGCCAGCGTCCCGCCGGCAGGCATGTACGCGCTCCAGAGCGCGAACGCGGTCGGGCGGTCGGAAGGCAGCGCGACGGCGGCGACGAGCGGCGTCGCGCCGACGATGACGAGCACGAAGCCGATGCCCTCGAGCGCGCGCGAGAAGAGCAGCGCCGCGTAGCCCGGGGCAAGGGCCCCCAGCACGCCGCCGAGGGTCATCAGGCAGAGGCCGGCGAGCGCGGCGCGCTTCTGGCCGAAGCGGTCGGCGAGCACACCGATGAACACCGCGACCGCGGCGCCGACGATGTACAGCATGGTCTGCACCAGGCCCGACTCGATCAGGGTGAGCCCGAGCTCCGCCCGCATCGCGGGCAGCGCGGGCGGCACCTTGGTGAGTTGCGCGCCGGCGGTCAGTCCGGCGAGGAACAGGACCCAGACGGCGGTCCAGCTCGTCGTCACGCAGCCGTGACGGGGATCTTCAGCTCGACGATCCTCTTCGACCACTCCGCGGGGCCCGTGCTGTGCACCGAGGTGCCTTGGGAATCGACCGCGACGGTCACCGGCATGTCCTGCACCTCGAACTCGTAGATCGCTTCCATGCCGAGGTCCTGGAACGCGACGACGCGCGACTTGCGGATCGCCTTCGAGACGAGGTAGGCCGCGCCGCCCACCGCCATCAGGTAGGCGGCCTTGTGCTTGCGGATGGCCTCGATGGCGACCGGGCCGCGCTCGGCCTTGCCGACCATGCCGATGAGGCCCGTCTGCGCCAGCATCGTCTCGGTGAACTTGTCCATGCGGGTGGAGGTGGTGGGGCCGGCCGGGCCGACCACCTCGTCGCGCACGGGATCGACCGGGCCGACGTAGTAGATGACGCGGTTCGTGAAGTCCACGGGCAGCTTCTCGCCCCGGGCGAGCATGTCCTGGATCCGCTTGTGCGCCGCGTCGCGGCCCGTGAGCAGCTTCCCGTTGAGGAGCAGGCGCTGGCCGGGCTTCCACGAAGCCACGGCCTCCTTCGTCAGCGAATCGAGATCCACCCGCGTCGAGGACGCGTCCGCCGTCCACGTGACCTTCGGCCAGTCGGAAAGCTTCGGCGCCTCGAGCACCGCCGGCCCCGAGCCGTCGAGCACGAAGTGCGCGTGGCGCGTGGCGGCGCAGTTGGGGATCATCGCGACGGGACGGTTGGCGGCGTGCACCGCGTAAGTGTGGATCTTCACGTCGAGCACCGTCGAGAGGCCCCCCAGCCCCTGCGCGCCGATGCCGAGGGCGTTGACCTTGTCGTAGAGCTCGATGCGCAGCTCCTCGACCTTGCTCTTCGGGCCGCGCGCCTTCAGCTCGGCCATGTCGATCGGCTCCATGAGCGCTTCCTTGGCCATCAGCATGGCCTTCTCGGCCGTGCCCCCGACGCCGATGCCGAGCATGCCCGGCGGGCACCAGCCGGCGCCCATGGTCGGCACGGTCTTCAGCACCCAGTCCACGATCGAGTCGGAGGGATTGAGCATGACGAACTTGGCCTTCGCCTCGGAGCCGCCGCCCTTGGCGGCGACGTCCACTTCGAGCTTGTCGCCGGGGACCATCTTCACGAAGATGACCGCCGGCGTGTTGTCCTTCGTGTTCCGGCGGCCGAAGTCCGACTCGTCCAGCACGGAGGCACGCAGCTTGTTGTCGGGGTGCAGGTAGGCGCGGCGCACGCCCTCGTTGATCGCGTCCTCCAGGTCCGGGAAGTCGAAGCGCACCTGCATGCCGACCTTCACGAAGACATTGACGATCCCGGTGTCCTGGCAGATCGGCCGGCGCCCCTCGGCGCACATGCGCGAGTTGGTGAGGATCTGCGCGATGGCGTCCTTCGCCGCGCCGGACTGCTCGCGCTCGTAGGCGCGGCCGAGGGCGCGGATGTAGTCCGCGGGGTGGTAATACGAGATGAACTGCAGCGCGTCGGCGACGCTCTGCACGAGGTGCTCGCGCTGGATCGTGCTCATGCGTGATCTTTGCCGTTGGGGCCGATCGCCGCCATGATCCGGTCGCTCGCGGCGATGGCCAGGGCGGAGAGAAGGAAAGTGAGGTGGATGCCGGTCTGGGCGATGATCGCCTTCCACTCGTAGGCATCGGCGTTGATGAACGTCTTGAGCAGATGGATCGACGAGATGCCGATGATCGCCGTGGCGAGCTTCACCTTGAGCACGGAGGCGTTGACGTGCGAGAGCCATTCCGGCTGGTCGGGATGCCCCTCGAGGTTCATGCGGGAGACGAAGGTCTCGTAGCCGCCCACGATGACCATGATGAGCAGGTTCGAGATCATCACCACGTCGATCAGGCCGAGAACCACCAGCATGATGACCGTCTCGGTCAGCTTGGTGGGGCGCTCGACGCCGGCGACCGTGACCGCGTCGATGACGTGCGCGAGCGCGCCGGTATTGCCGAACGCGGCGAGCAGCAGGTAGTAGAGCTCCTGCCAGAAGAGCCAGACGTAGATGCCCTGCGCGACGATCAGCCCGAGGTAGAGCGGAAGCTGCAGCCAGCGGCTGGCGAAGATCAGATTCGGGAGCGGTCTCAGCGGGCGCATTGCGCGCTCGTCCTGCGTCGTTTTCATCGGGAGTCGAGGGTCGGAAAAAGCGGCCCAGACTGTAGCATACCGGCGCCTTTACAGCCCCTTGATTTGGTGCTTCTATCTGCGTGAGTAAGCGCGGTGTAAGACGCCTGTCCGACACTCCGCGCCAGCCCAGCGAGCAAGGAGGAGGATCGAATGTCTTCGGCCATTGAATCGGTGCTGCAGGAAACGCGCGTGTTTCCGCCGTCGCAGGCCTTTGTCGCGCAAGCCAACATTTCCGGGATGGACGCCTACCGCAGGCTGTGCGCGGAGGCGGAGAAGGACTTCGAGGGATTCTGGGCACGCCTCGCGCGCGAGAACCTGCTCTGGTCGAAGCCCTTCACGAAGACGCTCGACGAGTCGAAGGCGCCGTTCTTCCGCTGGTACCACGACGGCGAGCTGAACGCCTCGTACAACTGCCTCGACCGCCATCTCGCGTCGCAGCCGGACAAGACCGCGATCATCTTCGAGGCGGACGACGGCAGGATCACGAAGATCTCCTACAAGGCCCTCTACCACGAGGTGTGCAAGCTCGCGAACGCGCTGAAGGCGAAGGGCATCAAGCCCGGCGATCGCGTGCTGATCTACATGCCGATGTCGATCCAGGCCGTGGTGGCGATGCAGGCGTGCGCCCGCATCGCGGCGACCCATTCGGTGGTGTTCGGCGGCTTCTCCGCGAAGAGCGTCCAGGAGCGCGTCATCGACGCCGGCGCGATCGCGGTGATCACGGCCGACGGCCAGTACCGCGGCGGCAAGGAGATCCCGCTCAAGCCGGTCGTCGACGAGGCGCTCGCCATGGGCGGCTGCGAGGGAATCAAGACGGTGATCGTCTACAAGCGCACCGGCAGCAGCGTCGCCATGGCCGCGGGACGCGACCTGTGGTGGGACGACGCGGTGAAGGGCCAGCCGGACACCTGCGCGCCGACGTTCGTCAACGCCGAGCATCCGCTCTTCATCCTCTACACGTCGGGCTCCACCGGCAAGCCGAAAGGCATCCAGCATTCCACCGCCGGCTACCTGCTGTGGGCGATCCTGACGATGAAGTGGACTTTCGACTTCAAGCCCTCGGACGTGTTCTGGTGCACCGCCGACGTGGGCTGGGTCACGGGCCACTCCTACGTGTGCTACGGGCCCCTCGCGGTCGGCGCGACCGAGATCATCTTCGAAGGCGTGCCGGTCTATCCCGACGCGGGCCGCTTCTGGAAGATGATCCAGGACCACAAGTGCACGGTGTTCTACACCGCGCCCACGGCGATCCGCTCGCTCATCAAGGCGGGGGGCGACCTGCCGAAGAAATACGATCTTTCGAGCCTGCGCATCCTCGGCACGGTCGGCGAGCCGATCAACCCGGAGGCGTGGATGTGGTACCACGAGACCGTCGGTGGCGGGCGCTGCCCGATCGTCGACACCTGGTGGCAGACCGAGACCGGCGGACACATGATCACGCCACTCCCGGGCGCGACGCCGACCAAGCCGGGATCGGCGACGCTGCCGCTGCCGGGGATCTTCGCCGACATCGTCGACGAGACCGGCCAGCCGGTCGGCAAGGGCAAGGGCGGCATCCTGGTGATCACCAAACCGTGGCCGTCGATGCTGCGCACGATCTGGGGCGATGCCGAGCGCTACAGGAAGACCTACTGGCCCGACGACTTCAAGAACAAGCTCTACCTCGCGGGGGACGGCGCGAGCACGGACGAGGAGGGCTACTTCCGCATCGTCGGCCGCATCGACGACGTGCTCAACGTGTCGGGCCACCGGCTCGGCACGATGGAGGTCGAATCGGCGCTGGTCGCGAACTCGAAGCTGGTCGCGGAAGCCGCGGTGGTGGGGCGTCCCGACGACCTGACCGGCGAAGCCATCTGCGCGTTCGTCGTGCTGAAGGGCGCCCGCCCGACCGGCGCGGACGCGAAGAGGATCGCCGACGAGCTGCGCCAGTGGGTGGCGAAGGAGATCGGCCCGATCGCGAAGCCGAAGGACATCCGCTTCGGCGACAACCTGCCGAAGACCCGCTCGGGCAAGATCATGCGCCGCCTGCTGCGCTCGATCGCTAAAGGCGAGGAGATCAAGCAGGACGTCTCGACGCTCGAGAACCCGGCGATCCTCGAGCAGCTGAAGCAGTCGACGTAGCGCGCGCCGCGTGGACGAGCTGCGGACGCCGCGCTTCGTCGCCCTCTGCATGCTCGGGCTGGTGCTGTTCAACTTTCCGGTGCTCGCGCTGTTCAACGTGCCGGGCACGTTCCTCGGCGTGCCGGCGCTCTACGCGTACATCTTCGCCGCGTGGGCGGCGCTCATCGCGCTGATGGCGCTCGCCGCCGAAGCCCGGGAGTAGGGAAGGGGCCGATGCTCCACGGCCCCGTCATCGTCCTCACCTCGTTCGCCTACCTCGGCCTGCTGTTCGCGATCGCGTACTACGCGGACAAGCGGGCGGACGCCGGGCGCTCGATCATCGCGAGCCCGTACGTGTACAGCCTTTCGCTCGCGGTCTACGCGACGGCGTGGACGTTCTACGGCAGCGTCGGCCGGGCGGCGAGCGACGGCGTGGGCTTCCTGCCCATCTACATCGGGCCGACCCTCATGATCGCGCTGTGGTGGGTGGTGATGCGCAAGATCCTGCGCATCTCGCGCCAGAACCGCATCACGTCGCTGGCCGACTTCATCGCCTCGCGCTACGGCAAGAGCGCGCTGCTCGGCGGCCTGGTGACGGTCATCGCGGTGATCGGCATCCTGCCGTACATCTCCCTGCAGCTGAAGGCGATTTCGAGCAGCTACCAGATCCTGGTGCAGTACCCGGAGATCACCATGCCGTCGACGCAGGCGGCGGCGCTCACGGTCTGGAGCGACACAGCCTTCTGGGTCGCGATGATCCTCGCCGCCTTCACCATCGCGTTCGGCACGCGCCACCTCGACGCCGCCGAGCACCACCAGGGGATGGTGGCGGCGATCGCCTTCGAGTCGCTGGTCAAGCTGCTCGCCTTCCTCGCGGTGGGCATCTTCGTCACCTTCGGCCTCTACAACGGCTTCGGCGACCTGTTCGGGCGCGCCGCCGCCGAGCCGCGCCTCGCGCCGATGCTGACGCCGTTCGAGGGCGTGGCGGGCAGCTACGCGACCTGGGTCTGGCTGACGATCCTTTCCATGCTCGCGATCATGTTCCTGCCGCGGCAGTTCCAGGTCGCGGTGATCGAGAACCTCGACGAGAAGCATCTCAACAAGGCGATCTGGCTGTTCCCGCTGTACATGCTGGCGATCAACATCTTCGTCCTGCCGATCGCGTTCGGCGGGCTGCTGCGCTTCGGCGACGCCGGGATCGACGCCGACACCTTCGTGCTGACGCTGCCGATGGTCGAGAAGCAGGAGCTGCTCGCGCTCCTCGTCTTCATCGGCGGCCTCTCGGCGGCGACCGGGATGGTGATCGTGGAAACGATCGCCCTCTCGACGATGGTGTGCAACGACCTGGTGATGCCGGTGCTGCTGCGCCTGAAGCGCCTGCGGCTGAACGAGCAGCCGGACCTCACCGGCCTGCTCCTGGGCATCCGGCGCGGCGCGATCGTGCTGATCCTGGTGCTGGGCTACATCTACTTCAAGGCCGCAGGCGAAGCGTACGCGCTGGTCTCCATCGGCCTGATCTCCTTCGCCGCGGTCGCGCAGTTCGCGCCCGCGGTGCTGGGCGGCATCTTCTGGAAAGGCGGCACGCGCCTCGGCGCCCTCTGCGGCCTTTCCGCGGGCTTCCTGGTCTGGCTCTACACGCTCCTGCTACCGGCGCTGGCGCGCTCGGACTGGCTGCCCACGGGCCTCCTGGAGCAGGGGCCTTTCGGCATCGCGCTGCTCAAGCCGCTGGAGCTGTTCGGCCTGGGGGGGCTCGACCAGATCACGCACGCCATGATCTGGAGCATGCTTGCCAACATCGGCGCCTACGTCGCGGTGTCGCTGCTCGCCACGCCGAGCGCCGACGAGCATCGGCAGGCGAGCCTGTTCGTGGACGTATTCCGGCAAAGCGGGGAGAGCGGCGGCGGCGCGCGCTTCTGGCGCGGCACCGCGTCGGTCCCCGAGCTCTACAGCCTGCTCGCCCGGTTCACCGGGGCCGAAGCGGCGGACGACAGTTTCCGCAGCTACGCGGCGTCGCGCGGCCTGCGCTGGCCGGAAGACGCGCTGGCGGCGGATGCGGAGCTGGTGCATTACGTCGAGATGCAGCTCGCCGGCGCCCTGGGTGCCGCGTCGGCGCGCGTCATGGTGGCCTCGGTGGTGAAGGAGGAGGCGCTCACGGTCGACGAGGTGCGCGAGATCCTCGACGAAGCCTCCCAGGTGGTCGTCTACAGCCATCGGCTGGAGCAGAAATCGCGCGAGCTCGAGGCCGCCACCGCAGAGCTGCGCGCGGCGAACGAGCGGCTCACCGAGCTCGACCGCCTGAAGGATGACTTCGTTTCCACGGTGACCCACGAGCTGCGTACGCCGCTCACCTCGATCCGCGCCTTCACGCAGATCCTGCACGAGGACCCGGACATAGAGCGCGAGCAGCGCATGAAATTCCTCGGCATCATCACCAAGGAGACCGAACGGCTGACGCGCCTGATCAACCAGGTGCTGGACCTGGCGAGGATCGAATCGGGACGGGCGGAATGGCACGTATCGCATGTCGACCTGGCGGAGGTGATCGACGACACGGTGACCGGGATGAGCCAGGTGTTCGAGGAGCAACGCATCCGCGTGCAGGTCTCGCTACCAGAGCACACGCCGCTTGTGCGTGCCGACGTCGATCGGGTGATCCAGGTCATGCTCAACCTCCTTTCCAACGCGGCGAAGTTCTGCGACCCGGCGGCCGGGCGGATCGATATCGTGGTCGTCGAGCAGACCGGCGCGGTTCGCGTCGACGTGCGCGACAACGGCCCGGGAATCGCGCCCGAGGACCAGGAGGCGGTGTTCGACAAGTTCCGGCAGGTAGGGGACACCCTCACCGCCAAGCCCCACGGCAGCGGCCTGGGGCTGCACATCAGCCGGCAGATCGTCGAGCACTTCGGCGGGCGGATGTGGGTCGAAAGCAGCCCGGGACGGGGCGCATGCTTCTCCTTCACGCTGCCGGTGGACCG
>DASZQH010000053.1:0-21990 GCA_035549805.1 Burkholderiales bacterium | reverse complement strand
GCGGACGGCGCGCCGCAGCGCTGGACGGGCGCGCGCAGCGAATGGAGCTGGCATTGATGCGGGGCCTGAACTACGCGTGGCGGCTCGCGGTCACCGGCGCATGCTTCCTGCTCTTCGCGGTCGGGGGCGCGCTCTGCTCGCTGGTGATCTTTCCCGCGCTGCGACTGCTTCCAGGGGGCGTAGCCCGCCGTCCGGCGCGCGTGAAGTTGATGGTGCGCTGGTTCTTCGCCGCGCTGGTCGCGATCCTGCGCCATACCGGCGTGATGCGGCTCGAGCTCTCCGGGATCGAACGGCTGCACGCGGCCCGGGCGGTGCTCGTGCTGGCGAATCACCCGAGCTACATCGACGTCGTCGTGCTGCTCTCGCTCATCCCGCGCGCCAGCTGCGTCGTCAAGGCGGGCTTGTGGCGCAGCCCGTTCTTCGGCGGCGTCGTCAGCGCCGCCGGCTATATCCGGAACTCGACGCCCGAGCAGCTCGTCGCCGACTGCCAGGCCGCGCTCGACGCGGGGGACGCGGTCGTCATCTTCCCGGAAGGAACGCGCAGCCGCCCGAACGAGCCGCTGAAGTTCCTGCGCGGCGCCGCGCACGTCGCGCTGCAGAGCGGGCGCGACATCGTGCCGGTGCTGCTGCAGTGCGATCCCCCGACGCTCACCAAGGGCTCGCGCTGGTACGACATCCCGGGGCGGCCGTTCGCGTTCCGCGTCGCGGTGCGCGCCGACCTGCACGCGGCACGGATGGCGGACGTGCGCGAGCCGCGCGTCATCGCGGCCCGTCGCCTCACGCATGCGCTCGAAGGATATTTCAGCGAGGAACTGAAAGCCCTATGAACCCAAGCGAACCGAAACCGGACCTGAGGCTCGAGATCAAGCGCCTGATCGTCGAAGTGCTGGCGCTCGAGGACATCCGGCCCGAAGACATCGAGGACGACGCGCCGCTGTTCAACGAAGGCCTCGGCCTCGACTCCATCGACGCCCTCGAGCTCGGCGTCGCGCTGCGCAAGCGCTACCAGATCCGGCTCGAGCCCAACGACGTCGGCGTGCGCGAATACTTCCGCTCGGTAGCGACGCTCAGCCTGCTGGTGCAGCGGCAAAGGGAGGTGACATGAACGCGCCGGGGATGATCGGCCGCACGGACCTGACCGAAGCAGAGATCTTCGAGCACCTGAAGGCGGTGCTCACGTCGACGTTCGAGATCGACCCGGCGCGCGTCACCACCGACGCGAACCTGTTCGCCGACCTCGATCTCGACAGCATCGACGCCGTCGACCTGGCGATCAAGCTGCAGGAGTTCACCGGGAAGCGCGTCAAGCCGCAGGAGTTCAAGAGCATCCGGACCGTCGGCGACGTCGTGACCACCGTCCGGCAGCTGCTGGCGGGCTGACGCGCGGGCCGATGCGCACCACCGTGCTCGGCCACGTATTGTTCGGCCTGTACCCGCTGCTGATTTTCGCCGGCCTGCACTTCCTCGACCCGCGCGGCGTCGGCCTGCTGCTCCTCGCCGCGCTTGCGCTGCGCCACCGCGCGCAGGCCGCCAAGCTGGTGGCGCGCTTCTCGCCGGCGCAGTTCGTCGCGCTCGCGCTGCCGTTCCTCCTCGGCGCGGCGGTGCTCGTCACCAACAGCGAGACGCTGCTGCGCCTGTACCCGACGTCGATCAGCGCGAGCATGCTCCTCCTGTTCGGGCTGACGCTCGTGCATCCGCCGACGATGGTCGAGCGCTTCGCGCGCCTGGAGGAGCCGGACCTGCCGCCGGCGCGCGTGCGCTACACGCGCCGCGTCACCGAGGTGTGGTGCGGCTTCTTCGTCGTGAACGGCCTGGTCTCAGGATATACCGCGCTCTTCGCCTCGCGCGAAGCGTGGGCGCTGTACAACGGGCTCATCGCCTACATCCTCATGGGCGCGCTGTTTGTCGCCGAGCGCCTGCTGCGCGGCCGCCTCGTCGCCGCGGCGTGAGGCCCGCCGCATGAGCTTCGTCCCGCTCTCGCGGCTCCTCGCGCACGGGCGCCCTGAGGAAATGGTGGTGTGCACGGACGCCGCCGGCCCCACGCGGTGGCGCGAGTTCGCGGCCGCCGTCGGCGGCATCGCCGGCGCCCTCGCCGAGCGGTCCGAGCGGCGCTGGCTGATCCACTGCGAGCATCCCCTGGAGTTCGCGGCTGCGCTGTTCGCGGTGCTGCACGCCGGCTGCCGCGCGGTGGTCGCGCCGGGCCTGCAGCCGGCGATGCTGGCCCAACTGCGGCCCGCCTACGACGCGATCGTCGGCACGGGGTCGCCGGTCGGCCTCGACGTCCGCGGGCTCGCGCGGCCCGGATATCGCTTCGCCGCGATCGAGCCGCGGTCGGCCTGGCTCGACCTGTTCACTTCGGGAAGCAGCGGCGAGCCCAAGCGCATCGAGAAGTCGCTCGCCCAGCTGGAGACGGAAGGCGAGGTGCTGGAAATGACCTGGGGCGCCGCGCTGGGCAGCGCGACGATGGTGGCGACGGTGCCGCACCACCATATCTACGGCCTGCTGTTCCGACTCGTCTGGCCGCTGGGCGCGGGCCGCCCGTTCGACGCCGCGCTCTGCTCCGACCCGCAGCTGCTCGCCGGAGCGCTCGCGCGCACCGGCGAAGCCGCGCTCGTCTCGACCCCCGCGCACCTCGTGCGCTTCCCGGAGCTGGTCCCGCTCGAGTCGCTCGGTCGCGGCCTGAAGCGCATCTTCTCTTCCGGCGGGCCGCTTCCCGCGGCCACCGGCGTCGAGTACCACCGGCGCCTGGGACGCGCGCCCACCGAGGTCTACGGCAGCACGGAGTCCGGCGGCGTCGGCTGGCGCGAGCAGGACGGCAGCGCGGATTGCGACGCGTGGCGGCCGTTCCCGCGCCTCGCGCTGCGACGCGAGAGCGACGGCGCGCTGAGCCTGCGCTCGCCGTACCTGGCCGACGAAAGCTGGCTGACGATGGGCGACGCGATCGAGCTCCTTCCCGACGGCCGGTTCCGCCTGAGGGGCCGCCTCGACCGGGTGGTGAAGATCGAGGGCAAGCGCATCTCGCTCCCCGAGATCGAGGAGGCGCTGCGTCGCGATCCGCGCGTCGCCGACGCGGCCGTGGTGCCGCTGCCCGGCAGCCGCGAGTCGCTCGGCGCCGTGGTCGTCGCGCGGGACGCCGTGACGGAACAAGGCCGGCGGGCGCTCGCGGCCGCGTTGCGCGAAGGCCTGCTCGAGCGCTTCGAGCGCGTGCTCGTGCCGCGCCAGTTCCGCTTCGTCTCGCGCCTGCCCGCCGACGAGCGCGGCAAGACGACCGCCACCCAGCTCGTCGCGCTCTTCGCCCGACCGGACGACGATGACCCTGCTGCCTGAAATCCTCGCGGAGCGCAGGGATGCCGGCGCGGTCGAGCTCGACCTGCACGTCGCGCCGGAGCTCGCTTACTTCCGCGACCACTTCCCGGGCCTGCCGATCCTGCCCGGCGTGGTGCAGATCGACTGGGCGGTGAAGCTCGGGCGCGAGCGCCTCGGCCTGCGCGGCGAGTTCCGCGGCGCCGAGAACCTCAAGTTCCTTTCCATCGTGCGACCGGGCGCCCGCCCCACGCTGCGCCTCGCCCTCGCCGGCGGCCGGCTGTCCTTCAGCTATCGGGCCGGCGAGCGCAAGTACTCGGCCGGCGTGCTGGTGTTCGGATGAGCGCCGAGGAATTCCGTCCCTGCTTCGTCGTGCCGAACTACGACCATGGCGCGACCGTCCGGCGCCTCGTCGAAGCGCTTTCCGCGCACGGCCTGCCGATCTACCTGGTCGACGATGGCAGCCATGCCGCCACGCGCGAAGCGCTGACGGCGGTGCGGCGCGATTTCCCGCTCGTGCGGCTGCATCGGCGCGCGGAGAACGGGGGGAAGGGCGCGGCCGTGATGGACGGCCTGCGCCTCGCGCGCGGCGACGGGATGAGCCACGCGCTGCAGATCGACGCCGACGGCCAGCACGACGTCGCCGACGTGCCGCGCTTCCTCGAGCGGGGCCGCGCGCGGCCGCGGGCACTGATCGTCGGCCAGCCGGTCTTCGACGCGAGCGTACCGAAGGCGCGGCTCTACGCGCGCTCGATCACCAACTTCTGGGTGTGCGTCGAGACGCTGTCGCTCGCGGTGCGGGACACGCAGTGCGGGTTCCGCCTGTATCCGCTCGCCGAAACGTGCGCGCTGATCGACCGCGTCGCGTTCCCGCGCCGCATGGACTTCGACATCGCGATCGTGGTGCGCCTGTTCTGGGAAGGCGTGCCGGTCGAGAACCTGGCGACGCGCGTCGCCTACCCGCCGGACGGCGTCTCGCACTTCAGCCTGGTGCGCGACAACGTGCGCATCTCGCTGGCGCACACCGCGCTGGTGCTCGGGATGCTGGCGCGGCTGCCCGTGCTGCTGGGGCGCCGGTTCGGCGCGGGCCGGCAGCCGTGAGCGTCCCGCAGCGTGCCCACTGGGCGGGCATGGCGGAGCGCGGCAGCGTGCTCGGCATCCGCGTCGTCGCGCTGTGCCTTTCGCTGCTCGGCGAGCGCGCCGCGCGCTGGCTGCTGCATCCCGTGGTGCTGTACTTCCTGCTGACCAGCCCGGCCGCCCGGCGCGCCTCCGACGAGTACTTCACGCGCCTGCGCGCCTTCGCGCCCGAGTCCGCGGCCATCCCGAGGCCCGGCTGGCGGACCCGCTTCCGCCACATGCTCGCCTTCGCCGAGTCGGGATTGCACAAGTTCGCCGCGTGGACGGGAAGGCTCGACCCGGCGCGCGTCCGTTTCCCGGACCGCGCCGAGCTGCGCGCGCTCATCGCCGGGGGGCGTGGCGCGCTCCTCATCGGTGCGCATCTCGGCAACCTGGAGATGAGCCGTGCGCTCGCCGACGAGCACGAGGTCACCGTGAACGCGGTGGTGTACGCGGAGCACGCGCCCGCGTTCTTCGGCGCGCTTGCCCGCACCAATCCGCGCTTCGCCGTGAACCTCATCCACGTGACCGAGGTCGGCCCGGCGACGAGCATCGCGCTGCGCGAAAAGGTCGACCAGGGCGAGCTGCTGGTGATCGTCGGCGACCGCATCCCCCCGGTGCAGGCGGGCCGGGTCTCGACGGCGAGCTTCCTCGGCGCGCCGGCGCCGTTCGCGCAGGGCCCGTTCGTGCTGGCCGCGCTGCTGGAATGCCCGGTCTACCTGTTCTTCTGCCTGCGCGAAGGCGACGGCTACCGCATCCATCTGGAGCGCTTTGCCGACCGGGTGGAGCTGCCGCGCGCCCAGCGCGACGCACGCCTCGCGGAGCTCGTGCAGCGTTACGCTTCCAGGCTCGAGGCGTACTGCGTGCGCGCTCCCTACGAGTGGTTCAATTTCTACGGCTACTGGACGCCCGCATGAGCGCGCTCGAAGCGAAGGCCGAAGTCGAGGTCGGGTTCTACGACACGGACCCGATGGAGGTGGCGTGGCACGGCAACTACCTCAAGTATTTCGAGGTGGGCCGCTGCGCGCTGCTGCGAAGGATCGACTACGACTATCCCCAGATGAGGGCATCGGGCTATTTCTGGCCGATCGTCGACTGCCGCCTGAAGTACGTCGCGCCGGCGCGCTACGGCCAGCGGCTGGTCGTGCGCGCCGCGCTGCGCGAATGGGAGCACCGGCTGCGCATCGATTACCGCATCGAGGACGCCGCGACCGCGAAGAAGGTCACGACGGGCTACACGATCCAGGTCGCGGTCGCGATCACCACGGGCGAGCTGCAGTTCCTCTCGCCGCCGGTCCTGCTGGAAAAGCTGGAGCGCGCGTGGCGCGCCTGAGCCTTCGCGGCCTCGTGCTCGCGCCGCTGTTGCTGGCCGCGTTGCCGGCGACGGCGGCCGATGGCGAGGCACTCGCGCGCATCCGGGCGCGCCTCGACGCGAACCCGCAGCTGCGCGCCGACTTCGTGCAGACGCGTCGCTCGCCGGACCTCGAGCGTCCCAGCGTCTCGCGCGGCCGCATGCTCGTATGGGGACGGGAGGGCGTCGTGTGGGAGACGCACCAGCCGGTGAAGGGCACCGTCGCGCTGCGGCCGGACACGACGATCGTCATCGACGCTCGCGGCGGGCGTACCGCGCGCAAGGCGCAGGACGACGCCGTGGCCGCGCGCATCGGGCGCGTGCTGCGCGCGCTGCTGCAGGGCGATACCGAGACCCTGGAGAGATGGTTCCGCGTCGCGGCGCAAAGCGAAGGCGCGCGCTGGTCCATCACGCTCACGCCGCACCGCGGCCCGCTCGCGTCGTTCATCGAGTCGATGCAGGTCGGCGGTGGCGAGTACCTGGAAGCGGTCGACATCCGCGAGGCCGGCGGGGAGTCGACGCGCATCGAGTTCGGCAACCACCGCGCCGCCGCGCCGCTCTCCGAGAGCGAGCGCAGCCTGCTCGGGGCGCCGTGAGCGCGATCCGCTCCGGCCGCTGGTGGCTAGCCGGCACCGCGATCGCGCTGGCCTGCGTCGTCGCCGCGCTCGCGCGCATCACTCCGATCGAGACGGACCTGCTCGCGCTGCTGCCGCCGACCGAACGCAATCCGGTGGCCGAGCGCGCGGTGCGCGCGATGGCGGATGCCGCGGGAAACCGCGCCGTCTTCCTGGTTGGCCATGCGACGCAGGCGCGCGCGGCGGCGGCGGCCTTCGCCGCGGCCCTCGAGGAGAGCCGGGCGTTCTCGCGCGTGCAGCTCGAGGTGCCGCCGTCCGATCCGCGCGCGCTCGGGCAGGTGCACCGCGAGTTCCGCTTCGGGCTGCTCTCCGACCGTGACCGCGACCTGCTCTCCGGCGGCGAGCTCGACGCGACGCAGTGGCTGCTGCGCCGCCTGAACGAGCCGCTGCGGCTCGGCCTCGGCGGCGGCATCGCGCAGGACCCGTTCGGGTTCTTCGGCAATTTCCTCGCGGCGCTGCCGTATCGGCACGTGAAGCTGGAGCTCGAGGACGGCATGCTGATCGCGCGCGAAGCGGACGGGAACGCGCACCGGGAGTATGTGCTCGTCCTCGGCGACCTGCCGGGCTCCGCCTACGACGACGCGATCCAGCGCGCGGTGGTCGCCGCCGTCGCGCAGGGCGAGCAGGCGGCCGGGCGCGCGGCGGCGGGGGCGGAGATCCTGAGGACCGGCGCGGTGTTCTTCGCCGAGGCGGGACGCGCCTCCGCGGAACGCGACGTCGACCTCATCGGCATCGGCTCGATCGTCGGGATCGTGATCCTGATGGTGCTCGTCTTCCGCTCCCTGCGGCCGATGTTCCTCGGCCTGCTTACCGTCGCCATAGCGCTCGCCGTCGCGGTGTCCGCCACGCTGCTCACGCAGGGCAAGCTGCACGTCCTCACGCTGGTGTTCGGCGCGAGCCTGATCGGCGAGGCGATCGACTACTCGATCCAGTACTTCGGCGCCTACGCGGCGGCCGGCCGGCAGTGGGAGCCGCGGCGCGGCCTGGCCGCGGTCCGGCCCGGCCTGACGCTCGCGCTCGCGACCAGCGTGCTCGGCTATGGCGCGCTGATGCTCCTGCCGTTTCCGGCGGTGCGCGAGATCGCGCTGTTCGCGCTCGCCGGGCTCGCCGGCGCCTATCTCGCGGTCATCCTGCTGCTGCCGCGGGTGCTGAACGCGCCGTACCGCGGCGACCTTTCCCCGCTCGCGTCGCGCATGGGGCGATTCCTCGACGGATGGCGCGCGCGCGTCGGCCCGCGGCAGGCCCTCGCGGTGGCGCTCGGGGTCGTCGTGCTCTGCGTTCCCGGCTGGCTCGAGCTGCGTCCGGACGACGACGTGCGCGCGCTGTCGAGCCGACCGGAGCACCTCGTTCAGCAGGAAGCGCGCATCCGTGCGCTCAGCGGCGTGGAGATCTCCACGCGCTTCTTCCTCGTCGAGGGCGATAGCGCGGAGGCGGTGCTGCGCGCGGAAGAGGCACTCGCGGCACGGCTCGCGCCGCTGGTCGCGAAGGGCGAGCTGCGCGGCTTCCAGGCCGTTTCGTCGTTCGTCCCCTCCGCGGCGCGGCAGGAGGAGAATCGCAGCCTCATCCGGCGCCTGCTGCCGCAGGATCCGGAGCAGCTCGAGGCCGCTTTCCAGAGCGCGGGCCTGCGCAAGGGGATCGGCGCCGAGCTCGGAACCTCGTATCGCGATTCGCAGGGTCGGCTGCTCGGTCTCGAGCGCTGGCTGGAAGCTGCCGCCGCCACGCCGTTCCGCCACCTCTGGATGGGGCGCACGGAGGCCGGCTTCGCTTCCGTGGTCGTTCCGCTCGGTACGCCCTCGGCGGCGGCGCTGGCGGGCGCGGCGATCGGCCTCGAGCGGGTCGTGCTCGTCGACAAGGCCGGCAGCGTGTCCCGCCTGTTCGCGCAATACCGCGAGGCGTTCGCGTGGGGCCTCGCCGTGGCGCTCGTCGTGGTGCTCGGCGTGCTTTCGGTCCGCTATGGCGTGCGCCGCGGCGGCGCAGTGCTGCTGCCATCCGTGCTCGGCCTCGGTGGTGCGCTGGCGCTCGCCGGCTACCGGGATGTCCCGGTCACGCTGTTCGGCATGATGGGCCTCATGCTGGTGCTGGGCGTCGGCGTGAACTACGCGATCTTCCTCGTCGAGGGGCGCCTGCGCATCGGCCCGACCGGCATCGCCGTGCTGCTCTGCGCGGCCACGACGATGCTGTCCTTCGGACTGCTCGCGTTCAGCGGCACCCCCGCGCTGGCCGGCTTCGGCGCGATGCTGCTGCCGGGCGTCGCACTCGCGGTACTGCTCGCGCCGCTCGCCTTCAGCCTTGCGCCCGACGGAGGCCGGCGATGAGCGCGGCGCGCTGCTTCGTGCATGCCGTCGGCATCGCCAACGCGCTCGGCACCGGGGTGGACGCGGTGCGCGCCGGCCTTCTCGCCGGTGACACGTCGGGAATGCGCTTGCGCACGGGCTGGCTCGCCGGCGACGCGCCGGCGCGCGTCGGCGAGGTGCTGGCCGGTCTGCCTGCGGTGCCGTCGCCCCACGCGTATCTGGACTGCCGCAACAACGGCCTCTTCCTGCTCGCGCTCGCGCAGATCGATCCCGTTGTCCGCGCGGAGGTCGCGCGCTTCGGGCCGCACCGCTTCGGCGTGGTGCTCGGCACCAGCACCACCGGCATCGCCGAGGGCGAGGCGGCGATCGCGCGATTCGACCGCGAGCAGCGCTTCCCGCCGGAGTATCACTACGCGCAGCAGGAGATCGGGACAGCGGCGCCGCTGCTCGCGGCGTTGATCGGCGCCGCGGGTCCGGCGTTCGTCGTGTCCACGGCCTGCACCTCGAGTGCGAAAGCGATCGCGTCGGCGTGCCGGCTGATCCGGCAGGGGATCTGCGACGCGGTCCTGACGGGCGGCGCGGACGCGCTCTGCCGCCTGACGGTGCGCGGCTTCACCGCGCTCGAGTCGACGACGCCGGAGCTGTGCAATCCCCTCAGCCGCAACCGGCGCGGCATCAACCTCGGCGAGGGTGCGGCGCTGCTGCTCGTCAGCCGGGCGCCCGCCGCGGCGGAGATCCTCGGTTGCGGCGAGTCCAGCGACGCGCACCATATTTCAGCGCCGGATCCGGAAGGCGCCGGCGCCGAGATCGCGATGCGCGCCGCGTTGCGCGAAGCGGGCCTGGCGCCCGAGGCCGTGGACTACCTCAACCTGCATGCCACGGCCACGCCGAAGAACGACCAGATGGAGGCGCTCGCGGTGCACCGCGTGTTTCCCCGCGGCGTTCCGTGCAGCGGGACCAAGCCGCTGACCGGGCATACCCTCGGCGCCGCCGGTGCCACCGAGGCCGCCTTCTGCGTTCTCGCGCTGCAGGGCGACGGCCGCCTGCCGCCGCACGTCTGGGACGGCGAGCGGGACGCCGGGCTTCCCGGCCTTGCGGCGACGGCGCCGGGCGACCGGTTCGCGCGCGCTTCGGGTCGCGTGTGCATGAGCAACTCGTTCGCGTTCGGCGGCAGCAACGCCTGCCTCGTCCTGGGGGACGCGCGATGAGCGTGGCGCTTCCGCCGATCGAAGCGGTGGTTCCGCATCGCGGCGCGATGCTGTGGCTCGAGCGCCTCGTTAGCGGCGACGAGCGGGGCGTCGAGGCGGAGGCGAGGGTCGGCGCCGGCGCGTGGTATCTCGACGAAGCGGGCGCCATGCCGGCCTGGCTGGGCATCGAGCTGATGGCGCAGGCACTGGCCGCGCACGTCGGCTTGCGCGCCTGGGCGAGCGGCCAGCCGGCGCGCCCGGGGGTGCTGCTCGGCTGCCGGGCCTACCGCTCGCGCGCCGCGCGGTTCGCCCGCGGCGAGACGCTGCGGGTGACGGCGCTGCGCTCGTTCTCGGACGAGAGCGGCTTCGCCGCCTATGATTGCGCCATCGCCGGCACGGGCGGCGAGATCGCCGCCGCCACGCTCAAGGCGTACGAGCCGCCCGACTTCGCGGCGTTCCTGGCATCGGTGGAGACGCAATGAGGAGAGTGCTGGTCACCGGATCGAGCCGCGGCATCGGCCGGGCCATCGCCGAGCGCCTCGCGCGCTCGGGCTTCCGCGTCACGCTGCATTGCCGCTCGGGCCGCGCGCTGGCCGACGAGCTCGGTCGCGCGCTCGGCGCGCCGGTGCTCCAGTTCGACGTCACCGACCGCGCGGCCGCGCGCGCCGCGCTCGAGGCGGACCTCGAGGCCGGCGGCGCGTACTACGGCGTGATCTGCAACGCGGGCGTCGCGCGCGACAATACGTTCGCCGCGCTGTCGGGGAGCGACTGGGACGAGGTGCTCGACACGAGCCTGGACGGGTTCTACAACGTGGTGCAGCCGCTCGTGATGCCGATGGTGCGCGCGAAGCAGGGCGGGCGCATCGTCACGATCGCTTCGGTGTCCGGCGTCGTCGGCAACCGGGGGCAGGTGAACTACAGCGCCGCCAAGGCCGGCCTGATCGGCGCGACGAAGGCGCTCGCGGTGGAGCTCGCCAGCCGGCGTATCACCGTGAACTGCGTCGCGCCCGGGCTGATCGAGACCGACATGATCGCGGGCGTGCCGCTCGATGAGGCGCTGAAGGTCGTGCCGATGGGCCGCGTCGGGCGCGCCGAGGAAGTCGCCGCCGCGGTCGATTTCCTGCTCTCGGACGCGGCCGGCTACATCACGCGCCAGGTGCTCGGCGTCAACGGAGGTATCGCCTGATGCGCCGCGTCGTCGTCACGGGAATGGGGGGCGTCACCGCGCTCGGCGAGCGCTGGGAGGACATCGAGGCGGCGCTGCGCCAGCGGCGCAACGCGGTGCGGGCGATGCCGGAGTGGGATCGCTTCGAGGCCCTGCACACGCGGCTCGGCGCGCCGGTCGACGGGTTCAAGGCACCCGAGCATTACCCGCGCAAGCAGGTGCGTTCGATGGGTCGCGTCTCCCTGTTCGCCGTGCGCGCCACCGAGATGGCCCTCGCCGACGCCGGGCTTCTCGGCGATCCGTCCATCCGCGACGGCCGGATGGGAGTCGCCTACGGCTCCTCCGCCGGGAGCATCGAGCCGGTGCGCATCATCGGCCAGATGATGACCACCGGCTCCATGCAGGGGGTGACGTCGACGACGTACATCCAGATGATGGGGCACACCACCGCGGTGAACATCGGGCTGTTCTTCGGCTTCAAGGGGCGCGTGGTGCCGACCAGCAGCGCGTGCACTTCCGGCAGCCAGGGAATCGGCTACGCGTACGAGGCGATCCGCAACGGCAAGCAGGCGCTGATGGTGGCGGGCGGCGCCGAGGAGCTGTCGGCGCCGGCGGCGGCGATCTTCGACACGCTGTTCGCCACCAGCACGCGCAACGACGCGCCGCACGGAACCCCGCGCCCGTTCGACCGGGATCGCGACGGGCTGGTGGTGGGCGAGGGCGCGGCGACGCTGGTCCTGGAAGATTACGAGCACGCGCGCGCGCGCGGCGCGCGGATCCACGCGGAGGTGGCGGGGTACGCGACGAACTCCGACGGCAGCCACGTCACCGAGCCCGAAGCCGAAACCATGGGCATCGTGATGCAGAAGTCCCTCGAGGACGCCGGCCTGCCGCCTTCGGCCATCGGGTACGTGAGCGCCCACGGGACCGCCACCGCGGCGGGCGACGTGGCGGAAAGCCACGCGACGGCACGCGTGCTGGGGGGGAAGGTGCCGATCAGCTCGATGAAGAGCTACCTCGGCCACACGCTGGGCGCCTGCGGGGCGATCGAGGCCTGGTGGGGGATCGAGATGATGAAGCGCGGCTGGTTCGCGCCGACCGTGAACCTGGAAACCGTGGACCCGCGGTGCGCGGAAGGCGACTACCTGGCGGGCGACGGACGAGATCTGGATATGGAATACTTCATGAGCAACAATTTCGCCTTCGGGGGCATCAACACGTCGCTCGTTTTCCGGCGACCGTAGCGGTCAGGGGGGGTGCGGATGAAGAACGTCTTGGTCGGTTTCTCGGCGGTGCTCGTGCTGGCGTTCGCGAGCGCCGCCCATGCCCGGTTTCCGGTCCCGCTCGACAGCCACGAGAACGTTCCGATCGTCGTCCCGAGCGGCCAGGCGCCCGCCATCGAAACCGTGCGCAAGGCGATCCTGAACGGCGGCATGGGCGGCGCGCGAAAATGGTTCCCGACCAGCGCGAGCGAGGGCAGGCTGCGGCTGACGTACAACGTCCGCTCGCACTCCGTGTCCGTGGAGGTCACGTATTCGCAAAAGGCGTACTCGATCGCGTATGCGAGCAGCGTGAACATGAAGTACGGCCTGGACGCCAGCGGAACGCCGGTGATCCACCCGTTCTACAACACGTGGGTCCGCGAGCTGCGGACCGCCATCGACTACGAGCTGACGAAGCTCTAGAACCCGCAACGTCAACCGAGGAGGATGAGATGAAACCCATGCTGCATATCGCTGCGCTCCTGGCCGGCCTGATTGCCGCCGGCTCCGTCCACGCGCGCTCTCCGGAGCCGCTGGTCGAGCATCCGCAGGTCAGCGTCGTGACCGGAAGCGGCAAGATTCCGGACGCCGATGCGTTCAAGAAGGCCGTGGTCGGCGCGGTCGCCGCGAACCAGCGCAAGTGGCGCCTGGAGCACAGCGCGGACGGGAAATCGATGCAGGCGAAGCTGAGCTGGCAGAACGACAAGCACTCGATCGTCGTCAACATCGTCCCGGCCGGCCAGACCTACGCCGTGCGCTACGTCAGCAGCGTGAACATGAAGTACGAGGTGGTCAATGGCCAGCCCGTGATTCATCCGTTCTACAACAAGTACGTCGACGAGCTGCTGACTTCCATTCGCGGCGAGCTGATCAAGCTCTGAGACGCCGCGTCGCAGTCACCGGCCTGGGCATCGTCTCGTGCCTGGGCAACGACCTTTCGTCGGTCGTCCACGCGCTGCGCGAGGGGCGCAGCGGCCTGCGGCACGCGCCGGCCTACCGCGAGGCCGGGCTGCGCTGCCATGTCGCGGGCCTCCCGTCGCTCGAGGGCGAGCCCGAGGTCGATCGCAAGGTCCGGCGCTTCATGGGCGAGGGCGCGCTGTATGCGCACCACGCCCTGCGCAAGGCGATCGCGGATGCGGGCCTGAACGGCGAGCAGGTGCGCGATCCGCGCACCGGCCTGGTGGTCGGGTCGGGGGTCGGCTCTCTGGCGCGCTACGTAGAGGCGATCGACCGCCTGCGGGAGGGCGGCATCCGCAAGTTCCCGCCCTATGTCGTGCCGCAGATCATGACGAGCTCCGCATCCGCCGCGCTCGCGACCGCGTTCGGCATCCGCGGGACGAGCTACTCGGTATCGGCGGCGTGCGCCAGCGCGTCGCATGCGATCGGGCAGGCGGCCGACCTGATCCGCGCCGGCCGGCAGGAGCGCATGTTCGCGGGCGGAGCCGAGGAGGGTGAGTGGACGAGCGCGGTGACCTTCGATGCCATGGGCGCGCTTGCCACCGCCTGGAACGACGCGCCGCAAGCTGCATCGCGACCCTTCGACGAGCGACGCGACGGCTTCGTCATGGCCGGAGGCGCGGGCATCCTCGTGCTGGAAGAGCTCGAAGCGGCGCGGCGGCGCGGCGCACGAATCTATGCGGAAGTGGCGGGACACGGCGAGACCTCCGGCGGAGACATGGTCGTCCCGTCCCCCGAGGCGGCCGCGGCGGCGATGTCCGCGGCGTGCGCGGATGCCGGCCTGGCCGGCGTGGACTACGTGAACGCTCATGCGATCTCGAGCGGCCCCGGCGATCTCGCAGAGCTGGCGGCGCTGCGCTTGGCCTTCGGCGAAGCGCTGCCGGCTTTCTCGTCGACGAAGGGCCTTACCGGCCACTCTCTCGGCGCCGCCGGCGCGCAGGAGGCGATCTATTGCCTGCTGATGCTCCGGGACGCGTTTGTCGCGGGCTGCGCGAACCTCGAGGCGCCCGACCGCGCCGCGCACGGGATGCCGATCGTCCGCGCCAGCACGCCGCGCGTGCTGCGCAGCGTGATGTCGAACAGCTTCGGCTTTGGCGGGACCAACGCGAGCCTGGTCTTCGCTAGCGTGGCTTGAAGGCGGCGAGGTTGATGAGCGTTTCCTCGCGCTGGCCGGGCTTCGGCACGCCGAAGCCCCACCACTCGCGCGCGCCGAGGTCGCTGCGGCTCCACCAGAGGTAAGGGAACGAGGTGTTCTCCGCGCCGAAGGCGAAGCCCTGGCGGCGCAGCATCTGCATGTACTCCTCCGCGCTGCGCTGCTTGTCCATCGGATGGCGGAAGAACAGGCGGATGATCCAGGAATGGATGTAGGCGCGCGTCGACTCGGCGAACAGCAGCACGCCGCCGGGCTTCAGGACGCGGAAGAACTCCGCCAGCGCCTCCTCCTGCCGCACGAGGTGGTGGAACGTCTGGTGGCAGAAGAGCAGGTCCACGCTCGCATCGGGCACGCCGAGGGACGCGAGGTCGCGGCAACGCAGCTCGATGCGGACCTGCTCGCGCGCCGCCTCTTCGCGCGCGTGCTCGAGCGCCCGCTCGTCGGCGTCGACGCCGATGAGATGCTCGGGTCGGAAATGCTCGATGAGCGGACGCAGCGACTTGCCCTGGCCGCAGCCCGCGTCGAGCACGACGGGGTACGACGCGCGGCGCCCGGGAATGAGGCGCACCAGGTCGTTCAGGGCGACACGGATCACGCTGCGCGTCCACGTTTCCGTGCCGAGAAACCAGAAGCCGATGCGCGTTTCGGGGACGAGGGTGAGCGTCGACGAGGATTTCACGTTCGGGATTCTACCGGGGCGCGGGGTATCATCGCGTCGATGAATGCTCCCGAGAAGATCCGCCTCACGCAGTTCAGCCACGGCGGTGGATGCGGCTGCAAGATCGCGCCGGCGGTGCTGTCCGAAATCCTCGCCGCCACGCCGATCCGCGGCCTTCCGGCGGCGCTGCTGGTCGGCACCGAGACGGCCGACGACGCGGCGGTTTACCGCCTGAACGAGACGCAGGCGCTCGTGGCCACGACGGATTTCTTCACGCCCATCGTCGACGACCCCTACGATTTCGGCCGCATCGCTGCGACCAACGCGATTTCGGACGTCTACGCCATGGGCGGCACGCCGATCTTCGCGCTCGCCATCGTCGGCATGCCGCTCGACAAGTTGCCGGTGCCGGTCATCGGTCGCATCCTGCAGGGCGGCGAGTCGGTCTGCGCCGCCGCAGGCATCCCTGTGGCTGGCGGGCATTCCATCGACACGCTGGAGCCGATCTACGGCCTGGTCGCGCTGGGGCTCGTGCATCCCGACAAGATCAAGCGGAACGCGTCGGCCCAGGCGGGCGACAGCCTCGTTCTCGGGAAGCCGCTCGGGGTGGGCATCCTTTCGGCCGCCCTGAAGAAGGGCAAGCTCTCCGACGCCGGCTACCAGCGCATGGTGGAGTGGACGACGAAGCTCAACACGCCGGGCCGCCGCCTGGCCGATATCGAAGCCGTGCACGCGCTCACCGACGTCACGGGCTTCGGGCTCGCCGGGCACCTTCTGGAGATCTGTCGTGGCTCCCGGCTCTCGGCGCAGGTGCGCGTGGCGGACCTGCCGATGATCGCCGAGGCGGTAGCGTGGGTGAAGCAGGGCGTCGCCACCGGCGCGTCCGAACGCAACTGGAGCGGCTACGGCAAGGACGTGGCGCTCGCGCAGGGCAGCGAGGACTGGGTGAAGAAGATGGTCACCGATCCGCAGACGAGCGGCGGGCTGCTGGTTGCGTGCGCGCCCGGGTCGGAAGAGCAGGTCCTGTCGGTGTTCCGCGAGGAAGGCTTCGCGGAAGCGCGCGTCATCGGCCGCCTCGACCGGGGGCCGGCGGCGCTCCGCTTTACCTGAGCAGCGGCCGCAGCGCTTTCCAGATCCGCTCCTCCATGAGCGGCTGCGCCGCCGCCGTCGGGTGGATCTGGTCCGGCTGGAAGAGGTCCGGCCGCTCGGCGAAACCCTCGAGCAGGAACGGCACCAGCGCGGTCTTGTGGCGCTTCGCCAGGTCGGCGAAGCTCGCTTCGAAAGCCGCCGTGTAGTCCGGCCCGTAGTTGGGCGGCAGGCGCATGCCGACCACCAGCACGCGTGCGCCCGCCTTGTGCGCGCGCTCGACGATCATGCCGAGGTTCTTGCGCATCTCGGCGATCGGCAGGCCGCGCAGGCCGTCGTTGCCGCCGAGCTCCAGGATCAGGACCGCGGGCTTGTGCTTCTCCAGCGCGGCGCCGATGCGCGACAGGCCGCCGCTCGAGGTGTCCCCGGAGACGCTCGCATTGACGACGCTATAATCGAGCCGCTCCCGCTTCAGGCGCTCGCGAAGCAGCGCCACCCAGCCGCGCGATTGCGCGATCCCGTAAGCCGCCGACACGCTGTCCCCGAGGATCAGGATGGACCTTTCCGCCGCAGCCGCCGCAGCCGCCGCAACCGGCACGAGCAAGGAGACGATGAAGAGCAGCGTTCTGAAGGCGCGGGGCATAGGCAAGACGGTGAAGAGCGGGGAGTCGGATCTCGTCATTCTGCGCGACATCGCGCTGGAAATCACGCGCGGCGAGGCGCTCGCCATCGTCGGTGCGTCGGGCTCGGGAAAGTCGACCCTGCTCGCGATCCTGGCGGGCCTCGACACGCCGACGGCCGGAAGCGTCGAGATCGACGGCACCGATCTCGCCGGGCTGGACGAGGATGCGCGCGCGCGCCTGCGCGGCGACAAGATCGGCTTCGTCTTCCAGTCGTTCCAGCTCCTGCCGGGCTATACCGCGCTCGAGAACGTCATGCTGCCGCTGGAGCTCTCCGGCCGCGCCGAGCCGGAGAAAGAGGCGCGCGACATGCTCGTGCGGGTCGGGCTCGGCGAGCGCCTGCACCACTATCCCAAGCACCTGTCGGGCGGCGAGCAGCAGCGCGTGGCGCTGGCGCGCGCGTTCGTCACGCGCCCCCAGCTGCTGTTCGCCGACGAGCCTACGGGCAGCCTCGACGCCCGCTCCGGCGCCGACATCATCGCCCTGCTCTTCGAGATGAACCGCCAGTACGGCACGACGCTGGTCATGGTCACGCACGACGAGACGCTCGCGGCGCGCTGCAAGAGCGCGGTGCGCCTGGCCGGCGGGGCGATCGCCGCATGAGGCAGGCGTGGCGCATGCTGGCCCGGGACTGGCGGGCCGGCGAGCTGCGCGTGCTCGCGGCAGCGCTCGTCCTCGCGGTGGCGAGCGTCACCAGCGTGGGGTTCTTCGCCGACCGCATCGGCCGCGGCCTCGCGCGGGATGCGCACCAGCTCCTCGGCGCCGACCTCGTGCTCATCTCGGACCGCCCGTTCGGCGACGCACTGACGGCGCCGCTCGCAGCGAGCGGCCTGCAGGGCGCCTCGGCGGTCACCTTCATGTCGATGGCGAACGCCGCGCAGGGCGCGCAGCTGGCGGGCGTCAAGGCGGTGAGCAGCGCGTATCCGCTGCGCGGGCGGCTGCGCATCGCCCCCGAGGTGGGCGCGCCGGATGCGCCGGCGCCCGCGGGACCGCCGCCGCGCGGCACGGTGTGGATCGAGGAGCGCCTCGTGCAGGCGCTCGGCACGCCGGTGGGGGCGAAGCTGCGGCTGGGCCGGTCGGAGTTCACGGTCTCGGCGGTGCTGACGCTCGAGCCCGAGCGCGGCGCCAACTTCTTCAATCTGGCGCCGCGGCTGATGATGAACGAGGCGGACGTCGCTGCGACCGGCCTGATCCAGACCGGCAGCCGCGTCTGGTACTACCTGTACGCCGCCGGCACGCGCGACCAGGTCGCTGCCTACGAGCAGCAGGCGCGCTCGCGCCTCGAGCGGGGCCAGCGCGTGGAGACGCTCGAGAGCGGGCGCCCGGAGATCCGCGCCTCGATCGACCGGGCGCAGCGTTTTCTCGGCCTGACCGCGCTGCTGGCCGCCGTGCTCGCCGGCGTCGCGATCGCGCTCGGCACGCGGCGCTTCGTCGAGCGCCACCTGGATGGCTGCGCGGTCATGCGCTGCCTGGGCGCTACGCAGGCGCGGCTTACTTCCCTCTTCGGCCTCGAGTTCCTGATCCTCGGCATCGGCGCCTGCGCGGTCGGGGCGCTCGCCGGCTTCGCAGCGCAGCACCTGATCGGCCTCACGCTCGAGGACATCCTGAAGGCGCAGCTTCCGCCGCCGGGCCTGCTGCCGGCGCTGCAGGGTTTCCTCGTGGGCCTCGTGCTTCTCCTCGGGTTCGCGCTGCCGCCGCTCCTGCAGCTGAAGAACGTTCCAGCCGTCGCGGTCATCCGCCGCGAGGCGGGCCGGCCGAAGGCCCGCACCCTCGTCGCCTATGCCGCGGGCTTCATCGCGCTGGGGCTGCTGCTCGCCTGGCAGGCCGGCGACCCGAAGCTCGGCACTTATGTCGTCGGCGGATTCGCCGGCGCGGTGCTCGCCTTCATGGCCGTGGCCTGGGCCCTGCTGCGGGTCCTGACGGGGCCCGGCCTGACGCGACGGATGAAGGCGTCTTCTTTGCGCTACGGGCTGGTCCAGTTGCGCCGTCACCTCGCCGGCAACGCGATCCAGACCGCGAGCCTGGCGCTCGGGCTCACCGCGGTCCTGCTGTTGACCTTCACGCGCAACGACCTCGTCGAGGCGTGGCGGCGCAGCGCGCCCCCCGACGCGCCGAACCGCTTCCTCATGGGCGTGCAGCGCGACCAGATACCGGAGCTCGAGGCCTTCTTCCGGCAACGCCAGCTCGCCGCGCCGGAGCTGTTCCCCATGGTGCGCGGCCGAGTGACCGCGCGCAACGGCCAGCCGGTCAGCGAGCGGGACTACGAGGAAGAGCGCGCGCGGCGGCTGATCGAGCGCGAGTTCAACCTGTCGTTCATGGAGGCACCGCCCGGCCACAACACCGTCAGCGCCGGCAGGTGGTTCGCGCCGGATGCGAAGGAGATCTCGGTCGAGGAGGGCGTGGCGCGCGCCCTAGGCTGGACGCTCGGCGACGAGCTCGAGTTCGCGGTGGCCGGCGAGACGTTCAAGGCGAGGATCACCTCGCTGCGCAAGCTGCGCTGGGACTCGATGCGCGTGAACTTCTTCGTCATCGCGCCCACCAGCCTGCTCGCGCCCTACCCGGCGAGCTTCATCTCCGCGTTCCGCATCGAGCCCGCGCAGGAGCCGGCCCTGCACGAGCTGGTGAAGCGCTTCCCGAACATCACCATCGTCGACGTCGGTGCCGCGGTGCGCCAGGCGCAGGGCGTGATCGACCAGCTCATCGACGCGGTGCAGTTCATCTTCCTGTTCGCGCTCGGCGCCGGCCTGCTGGTCCTGTATTCGGCGCTCGTCGCAACGGAGGACGAGCGCCGCCGGGAGGCGGCGGTGATGCGCGTCTTCGGCGCCTCGCGTGCGCAGGTCGCCGGCAGCCAGCGCGCCGAGTTCCTCGCCATGGGCGCGATCGCCGGCCTGCTCGCCACCCTGGGCGCGGCGGCGATAGGCCAGCTCATCGCGCGCAGGGTATTCGAGCTCGACCTGCCGCCGAGCGCGGAGCTGTGGATCGCGGGTCCGCTCGCCGGCATCGCGCTCCTTTCCATCAACGCCTGGCTCTCGGCGCGCAAGGTCCTGCGCGCGTCTCCCGCGCTCACGTTGAGGGATTCCGTTTAAAAACAGGGTCGGACCGGCATTCGTTGGCGTACGGCCGATGCTGTACTAATATACAGCATGATCGAAATGCTCCTCAGCGCAGCAGTCTTCCTCGCCCTGGGTGCGGCAATCGGCGTTGCCGGCCATTGGCTCTGGCGCCGCGCAGAAGAGGCAAAAGTCGCGGACCTCGCCGCGGAGCGGGACCGCCTCGCGACGGCGTCCGAGGTGCTGGGTAAGCAGGTGGCCGCGCTGGAAGAGCGCGCCTCCCGGATCCCGGCGCTGGAAGCGGAACTGCGCAGCTTCCAGTCCTTGCGCGAGGATCACGCGAAGGTGTCCAGCGCGATGGAGGTGGAGCGCCGGCAGGCGGAGGAAAAGCTGAAGCTGCTGCTCGAGGCCAAGGACACGCTGGCGCAGCAGTTCCAGAACCTGGCCAACCAGATCCTGGAGGAGAAGGGCCGGAAATTCGCCCAGCAGAACGTCGAGAGCCTGGGCGCGCTGCTCATGCCGCTCAGCGAGCGGCTCAAGGAATTCCAGGGGCGGGTCGAGGAGACCTACGACAAGGAATCGAAGCAGCGCTTCTCGCTGGCGTCCGAAATCCAGAAGCTCATCCAGGCGAATGCGAAGATCAGCGAGGACGCGAACAACCTGGCGAACGCGCTGAAGGGAAACGCCAAGACCCGTGGAACGTGGGGGGAGGTCGTCCTCGAGCGTGTCCTGGAATCCTCCGGCCTGACCCGGGGACGGGAGTACGAGGTCCAGCTCAGCCTGCGAAGCGACGGCGGGAAGACCTACCAGCCCGATGTCGTGATCCATCTGCCGGAGGACCGGCACGTGGTGGTGGATTCGAAGGTGTCGCTCGTGGCCTACGAGGCGTATTGCTCCGCCGAGGATGAAGAGACCAGGAGGGCGGAGCTGAAGCGGCACCTCGCGTCGATCCAGACGCACGTGGAGAACCTGGCCGCGAAGAACTATCAGGGCCTGTCCGGGATCCGCTCCCCGGATTTCGTCCTGATGTTCGTCCCGGTCGAGCCGGCGTTCATGCTCGCTGCGGGCGAAGACCACGATCTCCTGATGGATGCGATGGCGCGCAACGTCATGGTCGTCAGCCCGACCACGCTCCTGATTTCGCTCCGCATGATCGCCAACATCTGGCGCTACGAGTACCAGAACCGGAATGCCGAGGAGCTCGTTCGCCAGTGCGCGGCCATGTACGACAAGTTCGTGGGCTTCGTGGCCGATCTGGAAGCCGTCGGGAAGGGGCTGGACTCGGCCCAGCGCACTTACGGGGAAGCGCTCGCGAAGCTCACCAGCGGCAAGGGAAACCTGGTGCGTCGAGCCGAGCAGATCCGGGCCTTGGGTGTGAAGCCTTCGAAAGTCCTGCCGCAGACCCTTATCAATTCATCCGACGAAGGCGATGAAGCCTCCGCCGAGTTGCGGCTCGATGCGCCCAGGGTCACCAAGCCGGCGGCTTGATGATTCGTTCGGCGTGTAGCCAAACGGCGACATTAGCCATTGATTAAAAACGTCTTTTCTCGATAGTCGGGTTTCGCTAGTATGGGCTGGCGGGGGTGTTTGCGGCCCCTTTTTTGCTGCGGCATCCCCCAGCAGCGCCCATGCCCATCTCGCTCCGCTTCGTCGTTCCGCTCGCCCTCGCCCTGGCGGCCATCGCTTGGGCGGTGCAGCCGCTCGTCGATCGGCTGACGTTCCAGTGGTTCGTACGCGACCTGGACGTGCGCGGCGAGCTGGTCGCGAAGACCGCGCAGGAGCCGCTCATCGAGCTGATGCGCGAGCGCAAGGTGGCGCGCGAGCGGGTGGTGCGCTACTTCGAGCGCATCCTGCAGGGCGAGCGCGTGTTTGCGCTTGGTTTCTGCGACCCTTCGGGGCGCCTCGCGTACGCCACGTCGTCGTTCCCGCGCGCGGTGAGCTGCGGGCCCTCGGGCAATGCCGAGACGCGCAGCGTCGTGCTGCAGCTCTCCGACGGGCCGCTGCACGTGTCGTTCAACCCGATCGGCGCCGACGGCGTGACCTCCGGGCAGCTCGTGGTGGTGCACGACATGAGCTTCGTGCAGCGGCGCAGC
>DASZQH010000052.1:0-20561 GCA_035549805.1 Burkholderiales bacterium | reverse complement strand
CAGCGACCCGCAGGTGCACGAAAGCGTCTCGCAGGTGAATCTCGTCGGCCCGTTCAGCCCGCCGACGCTGATTGCGGTGGCCGAGTTCGACAACCCTTTCCTGGATGTACATTGCGCCGAGCTCTACTATCGGCTCGCGCGCGCGAGCGGGCGCGCCGGCAGGTTCATCAGGATCGAGGGGCACAACCACACTTCGATCATCGCCTCCTTCAATACCGCGGACGAGCGGCTCTCGCGCGAGGTGGTGACGTTCGTGAAGGCGATCGCCTGATGGAAAGGATCGCGATCATCGGCTACGGCGCGATCGGTCGCACGCTGGACCGCCTGTTGCAGAAAGGCGGCGTCGCGCAGGTTGCAGCCGTGATTACGCTGCCGGAGTTCGCTCACACTGCACGCGCGGAGCAGCGCGCGCCGGTGTTCACCTCCGTCGGCGAGGCGCTTTCGCAGCAACCAACGCTCTTTGTCGAGTGCGGGGGTCATGGCGCGCTGCGCGCGCATGGGGAGGCTGTGCTGCTGGCTGGCATGGACCTTCTCCTCGCATCCGTCGGTGCCCTCGCCGACGCGGCGCTCGAGGCCGGGCTCCGCGCCGCCGCGGCGCGCGGCAAGGCGCAAGTGCTGATCCCTTCCGGCGCGCTCGGCGGTCTCGATGCCCTAACCTCGGCCCGCTACGCCGGCCTGGAGGAGGTGCGCTACACGTCCGTCAAGGCGGTCGAGGCCTGGCGCGGTACGCACGCGGAGCGCCTCGTGGACCTGGACCAGGTGAAGCAGGCGACGATCGTGTTCACGGGCAATGCGCGGGACGCGGCTCGGCTATTCCCCCAGAACGCGAACGTCGCCGCGGCGGTGGCGCTGGCCGGTTGCGGGTTCGAAGCCACCAGCGTGGCGCTGAGCGCTGACCCCGCGGCAAAGGGTAACCGCCACCGAATCCAGGCGAGCGGCGCCTTCGGCATGATCGACGTGACGGTGGAAGGGAAGACCCTTCCGGACAACCCCAAGACCTCGATGCTGGCGCCCATGAGCATGGTGCGCACTATCGAATCGCGGCGCTCCGCCCTACGGATTGCCTAGCGACGCGAGTCGTCCTGCGGGCTGATCACGACGTAACGCAACACCATTTCCGCGGCGTGATCCAGCCGCTGTCTCAACCGCTTCGAGGTAAGCAAGCGTTCCCCGAACACGGCTTCGAGCGTGTGAGAGTTGCTGATGTAGTGAGCCGTCAGGGCCGAGATGGAGATGTAGATGTCGATCGCGTCGATTCCCTTCCTGAATACGCCGGCCGCCGTGCCGCGGCGCAACAGGTCGTTGATCGTCTCGAGCAGGGGGTCATACATGCGGCGGATCTGTTCCGAAGCGCGCACGTGGCGCCCGCCGTTCAGGTTCTCGCTTTGCAGCAGCCTCAGGAACTCGGGGAACTGGATCCAGATCCGTCCCGTAAACAGGACCAGCTTTCGCAGCCCGTCCACCGGATCCATGTTGCGAAGCTGGAGGTCGCGCTGACGCGACCGGATCGTGTCATACGTGCGCTCGAGGAGGGCCGTGAAGAGGCCGTCCTTGCTGCCGAAATGGTGGTACAGGAGGTTTTTGTTGACGCCTGCGCGCAGCGCGATCTCGTCGATGCGGGCGCCGTCGAATCCCTTTTCCGAGAACTCGCTCAGCGCTCCATCGAGGATCCGGTCCTTCGTCTTGCGCGATCCCTCGCGGGACGACGGAGGGCGATCTGCTGCTAAAGCGGTAGTCGGCATGGGTCCGGCACTTTGCGGGAGAGCCGCGCGGGCGTCAAATCGCGCGGTGAATTGACTATGCGGTCAATGCCGTGAGCCGTTTCAAGTTGGCATCGTTGACAGAATTGACTGTCTAGTCAATACTTTTTTCCGGTGAAGCTTCCTGACTTCCGCTATGCCTGTCCTGCGTCACTCGACGAGGCGCTTCAGCTGCTCGGCGACGCGGGTGGCTCCGCCAAGCCGCTCGCCGGCGGACAGAGCCTCTTGCCGACACTCGCCTTTCGCCTTGCCGCTCCGGGGCTGCTGGTCGACCTCCGCAAGATTCCGGGACTCGACCGGATCGTCGTCGCGAAGAACGGCGTGCAGGTGGGGGCATCGGTGCGGTGGTGCGAGATCGAGCGCCATGAGGGCCTGAGGACCGGCCATCCGCTGCTACACGCCGCCATCCGGCATGTCGCCCACTATCAGATTCGTAACCGCGGGACCGTGGGCGGGAGCCTCGCTCATGCGGACCCGGCGGCCGAGCTCCCGGGCATTGCGGTCACTTGCGAGGCGCAGATCGAGCTGGCGAGCCCCCATGGCCGGCGCAGCGTCCCGGCGGAGAAGTTCTTTACCGGTGCGCTGTCGACCTTGCTGAACCACGACGAGTTGATCGTGGCGGTTCGCTTCCCGCCCTGGCCCGCGTTGCGGCGTTGGGGCTTCGAGGAGCTCTCACGGCGCCGCGGCGACTTCGCTATAGCCGGCGTCGCCGTGTTCTTCGACCTCGACGCAGCCGGTCGCGCCGCAAACACTCACGTAGGGGTCATCGGCGCCGCGGACCGGCCCTTCAGGCTCCGGGCTGCGGAAGCGCAAATCGACGGGACGTCCGTGGATGCCGCAAGCATCGCGCGCGCCGCGGCCGCGGCGATGGATGCGCTCGATCCGCAGAGCGATCTCCACGCAAGCGGGGCCTACAGGCGAGCGCTGGTGGGCACGCTGCTTGAACGAACGCTGGCCGGGGCGTTGGCAGGAAAAGGCGCCTGATCGACATGTCGAACTCGAAGCGGATTCGATTCACGCTGAACGGCCGGTCTGAGGAAACGGAAGTTCAGGTCCGCACCACACTGGCTGACTGTTTGAGGCACGATCTGAAGAAGACCGGCACCCACCTCGGGTGCGAGCACGGTGTGTGCGGCGCATGTACCGTGATCGTGGACGGGGCGGCAGTCCGCTCGTGCCTGCTGCTCGCCGTGCAGGCAGAGGGGGCGAACATCACCACCGTGGAGGGCCTGGCGCTCAGCGACGAAGCGATGAGCCCGCTGCAGGCGTCGTTCCGCAAGCACCATGCGCTTCAATGCGGTTTCTGCACCCCGGGAATGCTCACGACCGCGCACGCGCTTCTCAGCGACGAGCCGGATGCGGATCGCGACCGGATCCGCGAGGTCATTTCCGGCAACCTGTGCCGCTGCACGGGGTACGTCTCCATCGTCGAGGCGATCTACGACGCGCGCCACGCTTACAAGCGCAAGGATGTCGCATGAAAACCGCAGCGCCATTGATGCGCAGCGTGGGTCAGCCCGTGGAGCGGATCGAGGACGAGCGCCTGTTGCGCGGCCGCGGCGAGTTCGTCGACGACAACCATGTCCCAGGCCTGCTTCACGCTGCCATCTTTCGCAGCTCCGTGGCCCATGGTCGTATCCGGTCGATCGACGCGGCGGCCGCACGGCGGATCCCGGGCGTCCACGCGGTCTATACCTCCGCGGAGATCGGGCAGACGGCCAATGGAACCATTCCGCGGATCCCGTTGCGCCTGGCGGCGATGCCGCAGCTCGAGCGCTTCGGCCAGCCTGTCATCGCCCACGGCAAAGTCCGGTACGTCGGAGAGCCGCTGGCGATCGTCGTCGCGGAGACACCCGCCATCGCAGAGGATGCGCTCGACCACATCGAGGTCGACATCGAAAGCCTGCCGGCGGTCGTCGACCGGTCCGCGACGGAGGGATATCTCTTCGAGGACTTCGGCAGCCACTCGCCGATTACCTATACGGCCACCAAAGGATCCGCCGACGCGGTCAACGGGCCCTACGTCAGACGCGAGGTCTTTCGCATCCAGCGCCACAGTGCCGTGTGCCTCGAGCCGCGCGGGGTGGTGGCGATCTGGGACGAGGCAGGGCCGAAGCTGACCGTGCTAGGAGCCGCCAAGATCCCGTTCGCGAACCGCCGGATGCTCGCCGCGCAGATGGATTTGCCCGAGGAATGCGTGGACATGATCGAGGGCGACGTGGGCGGCGGCTTCGGCGTGCGTGGCACTTTCCACCCCGAAGACTTCCTCGTCCCCTTCGCGGCCCGACGGCTGCGGCGTCCGGTGAAGTGGATCGAGGATCGGCGCGAGAACCTTCTCAACTCGAACCACGCGCGCGAGGTAGAGGTCGAGCTCGAGATCGTTTGCGAGCGGGATGGGACCATCCTCGCCCTGCGCGGCGAGGCCTGGGTCAACGTGGGCGCGTACCTTCGCACCAGCACTGCGGTCCCGACGCGCAACGTCGCGCAGTTCACGTCGGGCCCTTACCGCATTCCGAATATCCGCATCGCGTCGTCGATGGTCCTCAGCAACAAGTGCCCGATCGGGACCTATCGCGGACCCGGACGCTTCGAGGGCGATTTCTGCCGCGAGCGGCTGTTCGACATGGCGGCGCGCGACCTCGGCATCGACGGCGTCGAGTTCCGGCGGCGCAACCTGCCGTCGCCGAAGGAGATGCCGTATCCCCTCGCCACCGTCTCTCCGCCGGAGAAGGCCGAGCGGCTGGACAGCGGTGACTACGAGATGACGCTGCAGCGCTGCCTGGCCGAGATCGGCTGGAAGGAGAAAGAGGAGCTGCGCGGGAAGCTGATCGACGGGCGCTACCACGGGCTGGGCATCGGCTGCTTCATCGAGGGCGGCGCCGCGGGCCCGCGCGAAAACGCCCGCATGGTGCTGCACCCGGACGGAACCGTGGACGTGTTCGTCGGCTCGGCCAACGTGGGACAGAGCGTGGAGACGACCAGCGCCCAGATCGCCGCGGACGCGCTGGGCATTCCGATGGCGCGCATCCGACCGTTTACCGGTTCCACTACGTACTTGAAGGAAGGATTCGGGTCATATCACTCCCGCTCAACCGTCATGGGCGGGTCGGCGATCCTGGACGCCGCGCGCAACCTCAAGGCGGCGATTGCCGCAGCGGCGGCGAAGCGGGCCGGCTGCTCGCCGGCCGAGGTGCAGATCGGCGAAGACCTGGTCATTTCCGCGCGCGGCACGCGGATTCCCGTGGCCGAACTGGGCAGCGACGGCGTGTCCGCCGAAGGAACCTTCGAGAACCTCAAGCACACGCATACCTATGCGTATGGCGCCGCCGCAGCCCATGTCGCGGTGGATCCCCGAACGGGGCACGTGGAGGTCCTGCAGTACGTGAACGTCGAAGACCTGGGCAAGATCATCAATCCGCTCACTGCGACCGGACAGGCCGTCGGCGGGGTTGTCCAGGGATTGGGTGGGGTCTTCCTCGAGCATCTCCAGTACGACGACGAAGGGCAATTTCTGACCGCGTCGTTCGCGGATTACCTCCTGCCCTCGGCCACCGACTTTCCATTCATCAAGGCGATCGTGCTCGAGCATTCGCCGGCGCCGGACAATCCGCTGGGTGCCAAGGGCGGGGGCGAGGGCGGCATCGTTCCCGTGGGCGGGGTTGTTGCAAACGCCATCGCCGACGCGCTGCGGTCGCTCAACGTTCAACCCCGCGAGTTGCCCCTGTCGCCCCCCCGTGTGTGGGCGCTGGTGGAGGCGCGGAAGGGAGCCCGCGCGTGAGCGACGACACAAGCTTCCGTTACTTCCCCGAGGACTACCGCTGGTCGCACGGCGTGCTGATGGGCCTTGGCGCAGCTCCGTGGGGCGGCGCCGAGATGGGCGAAGTCCATCGGATCGGCCTTCGGCTCAAGGGGCGCTCCGGCGATGACAGTGCCTGGTTCCGCGAGTGGACGGCAGAAGCGCGGGCACTCGAGGAACGCGGCCGCGCCCTGCTCGCGGAATCGAGGAAGGCGAGCGCTGCGTCCTACCTGCTGCGTGCCGCGAACTACTACCACGTCGGGGAACGGTTCCTCCAGCCGAAATCCGCGGGGCTGGAGGACTTCCGTCGCGGCGTCGAGTGCTTCCGCGACGCGGCGCGCGCGATGACGCGGCCCCGCATCGAGCACGTCGAGGTGCCGTACGAAGGCAAGTCGCTGCCGGCGATCCTGGTCCATGCCGAAGGCGCGCCCGGCGGGCGGGTCCCCGCCATGGTGTTCTTCGACGGCTTCGACATCACGAAGGAGATGCAGTACTTCAAGGGCGTCCCGGACTTGGCAGCGCGCGGCATCGCCTGCCTCATCGTGGACGGACCCGGCAACGGGGAAAGCGTGCGGTTCCGCGGGCTGTACCTCCATCATGAGACCGAGCGATATGGAACGGCCGCGTACGAGTACCTGGCCGGGCGGTCCGAGATCGATCCCGCGCGCATCGGCGTAATGGCGATCAGCCTGGGCGGCTACTACGCGCCGCGTGCGGCGGCTTTCGAGCGGCGCTTCGCGTGTTGCGTCGCGTGGGGCGCGCAGTGGGACTACCACGAGACGTGGAAGAAGCGGTTCGAGCGAATCGATGCCGGCCGCTCGGCCGCGATTTCGGTTCCATGGCAACACCTTCTCTGGATTCTCGACGCGTCCTCCCGGGAGCAGGCGCTCGAGAAGCTCAAGGGCTTCCGCCTGGACGGCGTGGTGCAGCGGATCCAGTGTCCCTTCCTGATGATGCACGGCGAGGGCGACGAGCAGATTCCGCTCGCAGTGGCGCAAAAGTGCTTCGACTCGGTGGGGAGCACCGTGAAAACGATGAAGATCTTCAGCCGCGCGGAAGGCGGCTATCACCATTGCCAGATCGACAACCTGAGCGTCGGCGTCGCCTACATGTGGGACTGGGTGGCCGGGACGCTCGAGGGGCGTGCCTCATGAGCGCGATGTCGCAGCCCCGGGACTGGCCCCTTATCGTCGAGAAGGACGTGCGCATCCCGCTGCGGGATGGAACCGTCATCTTTGGCGACGTCTTCCGTCCCGACAGCGGCGTGGAGCGGCTGCCCGTCCTGATCAGCCTGACCATCTACCAGAAGGACAAGCTCTGGCGCGCGCCTGCGGACCTGGAGGAAGCGCCGAACGAGCACATGGTCTGGGAGACGCCGAATCCGCTCTGGTGGTGTCCGCGCGGCTATGCACTGTTCCGCGTCGACAGCCGCGGCTCGGGAAAATCCCCCGGCCATTCGGAACCGAGCTCGTACCAGGAATCCCTCGATTACTACGACGCGATCGAGTGGATCGCGAAGCGCCCGTGGTGCAACGGGCGCGTCGGCGCCCTGGGAATCTCGTACCTGGCCAGCTCGCAATGGCGCGTGGCCAATCTTCAGCCGCCGTCGCTGAAGGCGATCATGCCGTGGGAGGGCAGGGCGGACCAGTACCGCGACCACGCCTATCACGGCGGCATCTTCTCCCTTGGCTTCGTAGCGATCATGCAGGCGATCGAGACAGCTCACCATCTGCTCGGGGAGGCGCGGGAATACAACCCCGACGCATTCAACAACAACATGCTGTGGAACTACCTGCGCAACGACCTCGATTCCGAGTACTGGCGGCAGATCAGCGCCCGCTGGGACCGCATCAAGGTGCCGGTCTACAGCGTCGGCAACTGGGGCGCCATGGCGCTCCACCTGCGGGGCAACACTGAGGCCTACATGAACGCAGCGTCGAAGCATAAGAAGCTGCGCATCCACACGGGCTCCCACATCCATCCGTTCTATCGCGAGGAAGCGCGCGTCGACCAGCTGCGCTGGTTCGACTACTGGCTGAAGGAGATCGACACGGGAATCATGGACGAGCCGCCCGTGAAGCTGGAGATCCGGACCGGCGGGAGCCACGATCCGTATCCGTTCCGGTTCGAGAACGAGTGGCCTCTGGCGCGGACGCAGTGGACGAAGATGCACCTGCGGATCGATCGCACGCACTCCGGCGACGAGAATGCAGTAGAGGGTGCGCTGGTGGTGGAGCGACCGGCGACAGAGGCGAAGGGAACCTATCCGACCGCCGGAAAGGCGAAGCCGGGACAAGGTTCGTCGCCGCTTCTCTTCCTGGGCGGCGCGCAGGGCCCGCGCACCGGACTGTCCTTCGAGACGGCGCCGATGGAGAAGGACACCGAGATCATCGGTCCGGTGGTCCTCGTCCTCTGGGTCTCGAGCACCACGAAGGACATGGACATCTTCGCAACCATTCGCAACATCGGTCCGGACGGCAAGGACCTCTTCGAGGTCGGGCCGAACCACCAGCCGGTGCCGGTCACCAAGGGGTGGTTGCGCGCCTCCCACCGGAAGCTGGACCCCGAAAAGTCGAAGCCTTATCGACCCTACCACGCCCATGACGAGCGCAAATGGCTCAAGCCGGGAGAGGTCGTGGAATGCCGGGTCGAGATCTGGCCCACTTGCATGGTGTTCAAGAAGGGGCACCGGCTGCGCCTCGACATCCAGCCGCGCGACGGCGTCGGCAGCGCGCCGCACACCCACTACCACGCCGACTACAACGCCGGGGCGATGAACACGATCCACGCCGGCGGCATCTACGAATCCCATCTTCTTCTTCCCGTCATTCCGTCGCAGTCCAACTGAGAGGGTCGCCATGAAGCTATCTCGTGTATCCGTCAAAGCGCTCGCTGCACTTCTCGGCGTCGCACTAGTTCCTGCCTCGGCTTTGGCACAGGACGACTATCCAAGCAAGCCGGTGACCCTGCTGGTCGGCTACGCGACCGGCGGTTCGTCGGACATCCAGGCCCGGCTGCTCGCGGACCTGGCCGGAAAGGAGCTCAAGCAGCGCATCATCGTCGAGAACAAGCCCGGCATGAGCGCGGCCGTCATGCTCAACTACCTCGTGCGGCAAAAGGCGGACGGGTACACGATCGCTTCCACGCCAGCCGGTGCGCTGTTCGCCAATCCCTTCATGCTCAAGGTCGAGTACAGCCATACCGACGTCACGTATATCTCGGCGTTCGGTCGATTGCTGCAGGCGGTGTCGGTCAAGGGAGATTCACAATGGAAAACGTTCGATGAGTTCGTCAACTACGCCAAGCAGAATCCCGGCAAGGCGCGCTATGCGAGCTATGCGCCGAACAGCACGACGCACTGGCTGATGCGCCTCGTCGCCTCCGACCGCGGGATCGACTGGACGCACGTGCCATACAACAGCGACGGCGCCGCGGCCCAGGCGCTCTTGGGCGGCCACGTGGATGCCATCGCCGCCGCGTCAGGCCAGGTTCCGATGGTGAACTCCGGCCAGCTGCGCATGCTCGCGGTGTTCAACCGCAACAGGTTGCCCCAGTTCCCGAACGTGCCGACCCTGGAGGAGCTGGGCTACAAGATCCCGAACCTGACGCAAATGACTTCGCTGACCGGCATCGTCGGCCCGAAAGGCATGCCCGCCCCGGTGGTGCAAAAGCTCACCGCCGCACTCGACAAGGCCTATCGGGATCCGGCTTTTGAGAAGCTGATGCGCGACATCTCCGCGCCGATCGACATCGTCACCGGAAAGGCCTACGAGGCCGAGGTGGCGGAGTCGCACAGGATTGCAGAGAAGATCCTGCCAGCGCTGGTCAAGGAAGGCGCGAAGTAGCCCCCGGCGGCGGTCCGCCGCCGGGCATCCGCCATGTACCGCGCCCTGCGCCCCCTTCTGTTTGCCATGCCGCCCGAGCTCGCGCACCACGCGACCTTGGGAGCATTGCGCGCAGCAGGGCGGTCGAACGTCATCCGGCTTCTGGCGCCGAAGGTAAGGCAGGCTCCGCGTAGGCTGCTGGGCCTGACCTTCCCCAATCCCGTAGGCCTGGCAGCCGGGCTCGACAAGAACGGTCGGTACATCGATGCCCTTGCCGGCCTGGGGTTCGGATTTCTCGAGGTGGGAACAGTCACCCCGCGACCGCAGCCCGGAAACCCGCCGCCGCGCCTCTTTCGCCTTCCGGCGGCGCGGGCGGTGATTAACCGGATGGGATTCAACAACGAGGGAGTGGACGCGCTGGTGAGGAATCTGCGCGAGGTGACGTACCAAGGCATCCTGGGCATCAATATCGGTAAGAACCGCGATACGCCGCTGGAATGCGCGGCGGATGACTACCTGCAGTGCCTGCGCAAGGTCCATCGGCACGCGAGCTATGTGACGGTCAACATCTCTTCTCCGAATACGCCGAATCTGCGCCAACTTCAGGGTGCGGAAGCCCTGTCGCATCTGCTCGGCCAGATTGCGGAAGAGAGGCGTCGGCTGGCCGACAGCGAAGGCAGGCGCGTTCCCATGGCGGTGAAGCTGTCCCCCGACCTACCCGAGTCCCAAGTCCAGCAGACCGCCGACCTGCTGGTCCGGCATGGGATCGATACGGTGATCGTCGCCAACACGATGGTCGGCAAGGAGTCCGTGCTGGGCCTGCGCCATGGCAATGAGACTGGCGGACTGAGCGGTGCGCCCCTGACCGCCCTGGCGCGTACGGCGATCGCAAGGTTCGCAAAGGCGCTGGCCGGCGCAATTCCGATCATTGGCGCAGGCGGGACGATGACGGGCGCGGACGCGGCATCGAGCATCCGTGCCGGCGCCTCCCTCGTGCAGCTCTATACCGGCCTAGTTTACGCAGGGCCGCAGCTCATTAGCGAGTGCGTGGACGCGATTGCGGCAGCGCAGTCCGGCGGCTCCACCGAAGATCGATTTCCTCATCGAATTGCAACCTAGCGCGAGCAACGATCATGTCCATCGCCCGTCATCCAAGACCGAAAGAACTTCAGAACGCAACGCTGGAGGAGATCGCTTCGCGCTATGTCGCCCGATTCCGGGATCGCAAGCCCGACTGGGCCGCCTTCGAGGACGCCAAGATCGACGGCTATCGGCGCGCCCAGCACAGGTTCATCGGCGCCGGCGGGTCCGGGAAGCATGGAGACATGACCGTGATTCCGCCCCAGGGCTTCACCCTGAGCATCATGTTCGTGCAGCCTGGGCAGGGCAACGCGGCTCATACGCACGAAGTCGAGGAGGTGTTCTTCGTGCTCCAGGGCTTCCTCACCGCTTTCATCGAGGATGAGTCCGGACGCCGGGTCGACATCCGGCTAGGTCCGTGGGAATGCATTTCATGTCCCCCCGGCGTGATCCACGGCTACGTCAACGATAGCCTCGAGCCCGTGTACTTCCAGGTGATGCTGGGCCGGGCCCGGCCCGAAACGATGGGATACAAGGACGACGAGCTCTACGCACGTCGCGGCGCGCACCTTGGGTAGCGTGACTTCGCCCGCGATCGGCCTCCTCGTGCCGGCCCCGTGTCGCGTGATGGAGCAGGACTTCGCCCGGTGGCTTCCTGCCGGCGGACGATTGCACGTGAACCGGCTCAATGCGCCGGCACAGCGGCCCGACGATATGGAGGAGAACCTTCGCGTCATGACCTCGGGGCTCGAGGAGGTGGCGCGGCTTGTCGACCTCGCCGAGCCGAACGTCGTGGCTTTCGGTTGCACCAGCGGGAGCTTCCTGAGGGGGCCGGCCTTTGACGACGTGGTCCTCGAGAAGATCCGGTCCGCGGTTCGCGCACCGCACGTTGTGCTCACCGCCCGCGCATCGGTGGATGCGTTGAAGGCCCTGGGCGCGCGTCGTATCGCCGTGGCAACGCCCTATCCCGAGAAGATCAACGAGCAGCTCCGCCGGTACCTGGAGCATTTCGGCTTCGAAATCGGTGGATTCGAGGCGGTCGACGCATGGAAAGGCGGCACGATCGCCCGCTTCGCACCCTCTGTAGCGGTAGATCTCGCACGGCGCGCAGCCGCTGGCGGGGGGGACGCGTTGTTCGTGAGCTGCACGAACTTCCGTGCGGGCGAGGCGATCGACGAGATCGAGGCGGTTACAGGCCTGCCGGTTGTGACCGCGAATCAGGCGACCTTTCAGGCTTGCTTGCGCGCAGTTGGCGCGGCCTAATTCATCCGGAAAGTATCCTCACAGTTCAAGAACGCGCGCGGCAGGTAGCGTCATTTCAGCGGCGGGAAGTTGGCGATGCGGTCGGTGTGGTGCGGGTGGTACGCCCACACTTCGAAAGGAAGCTTCTTCCCGGCGGCGGCCCAGGCGTTCCTGAAGACCGTTGCCCAGTAGTCGGTCGACATTACGGTGACATGCGCGTTCTCGCCGTTCGGGAGGATCTTGGCCGCCGGCACGCACGCGACGCTCGCGAAGACGAAGCAACGCGCGTTGGCAAAGAGCTCGGCGACGATCCAGTCCATGTCCTCGACGGGGCAGTGCTCCAGGACATCGGTGCAGATCACGCCGTCGGCCGACTCGGGCAGGCGGGCGAACGGGGGATAGGCCGGGTCGTAGCCCGCGATCTCGAGCCGGCACACCTGCCGCAGCTCGGCGTGGTGGATGCCCTTGCCGCAGCCGTAGTCGAGCAGCGAGCGCGATTCGGTGCGCTGCACGAGGGCCCAGATGCGCGGGACCTGCGCGAGGAGGCTGCGTCCGTCGAAGGTGACGCTCGCCGGCTTCCCGGTGCGGCGGTCGCCGTGCGCGTGCATCTGGATGTACTGCTCGAGCAGCTCGCGGTAGCGCGGGCTCGGATTGGCGCGCGAGTACGGAGAGGACGACATCGGCGGGCGGAGTTTCCCATTCCGCGTGCGCAATAGCCTTGCAGGGATGCAAGCCTCGCGACGGCAGCGTGATAACTTCCCGGCCCCATGGCCGACGAGGGCAAGCTCGAGCTGTCCGAGGCGGATCGCCTCCTGCGCGAGAACCGGTTCGCGGAAGCGGAGGCGCTCTACCGCAGGCTCCCCGCCGCGCTGCGCGAGCGTCCGCACGTCCTCAACAATCTCGCCGCGGCGCTGAACGGGCTGCGCCGGGGGGAGGAGGCGAAGGCCGCGCTGGCGAAGGTGCTGCCGGCGTATCCGCGCAGCGCGGCGGTGCTGTGCAACCTCGCGATCGCGCATTTCCTGTGCGGCGAGCACGCGGAGGCGGAGGCCGCATACCGCAAGGCCATCGCGGCGGAGCCGAAGCGCGGCAGCTCGCACCTGCAGTTCGCGCAGTTCCTGATGACGCGCAAGGCGCTCGAGCAGGCGGGCCGCGAGATCGAAGCGGCAGGCGCGCTCGGCGTCCAGACGGCCGATGCGTACGCGGAGCTGGCGGCATGCCACTACAACGCGGGCGAGTACGACCGCGCCCTCGCGGCGTGCGACAAGGCGATCGGCCTCGTGCCCGACCATGCGCGGGCCCACTACGGCCGCGCTCTGGTCTGGCTCCTGAAGGAGGACTATGCCCGCGGCTGGAAGGAGCACGAGTGGCGCGAGAAGGTCGACTACGTGTCGATGCTGCGCGGCTTCGAGCAGCCGAAATGGGACGGCTCGGACTTGCGCGGGAAGTCGATCCTCGTGCACGCGGAGCAGGGCTACGGCGACACGCTCCAGTTCGTGCGCTACCTGCCCGAGCTGAAGCGCCGCGGCGCGACGGTGCACTTCTATTGCGATCGCGTCCTCGAAGAAACGCTGAAGCGCACGCCGGGCTACGACGCCTTCTACACGAAGCGCTATCCGCTGCGGACGGACTTCCACTGTCCGCTGATGAGCCTCCCGGGATTGCTCGGCGGGGAGATTCCCGCCCCGATCCCCTACGTCGGGGTGGAGCCGGAGCGCGCGAGCAAGTGGAAGGCGCGCGTTGCGGAGCTGAGGGGGCGGCGGCGCATCGGCATCGTCTGGGCGGGACGCCCGACGCACGCGAGCGACCACGCGCGCTCGGTCCCCCTCGCGGCGTTCGTGCCGGTGATCGAAGCCTTCCCGGAGGACGCCTTCGTCAGCCTCCAGGGCGGCGCGGCGGCGAGGGACATCGAAGCCGTCACGTGCCCGCTGGCGGACTTCTCGCACGACTTCGCCGACACCGCGGCGATCCTCCAGGCGCTCGACCTCGCCATCTGCGTCGATACCTCCATCGCCCACCTCGCCGGCGCGCTCGGCCGGCCGGTGTGGACGCTGCTGCCGTTCAGCCCCGATTTCCGCTGGGGCCTGCACCGCGAGACCACGCCGTGGTACCCGACGATGCGGCTCCTGCGCCAGCCGCGGCCGGGAGACTGGTGTTCGGTCTTCGCGGTGCTGCGCGAGAAGCTCGCCGCTACGGCAACGCCGCCGGCTTCGTGAACACGTAGTCCTGGCCCTTGGCGAGGCCGTGGCAGGCGAAGCACTCGGCCGCGGCGCCGTTCGCGGTCGCATCCTTGCTGTAAGGCTCGAGCTGCATGCCGCGCCAGCGCGCGTAGCCCCAGGTGCCCGTCGACGCGTACGCCTTCGAGTCCTTGAGCATGAACTCGACGTGCACGATCTCGCCCGGCACGGTCGCGGGCGCCCAGAGCGGATCCTTGGCGTTCTTCCAGACGATCTTGCCGATCACCGCGCCTTCGGGCCACGGATTGGTCTTGCCGGCGCGCGCGGCCTTGACGGCGACGTCGTTGCCGACGATGGCGCGCAGCGTGTTGCTGTCGGCGCGCTGCGAGACTGCGATGACCTGCCAGTCCTTGTAGCCGGCCGGGAGCGCGATGCCGTTGGCCGTCGGTGGGACCTTCCTGTCCTGTGCGAACGCGGAAACGCTGAGCGCCACCGCGAGCAATGCCACGAGCTTCTTCAAGCGACTCTCCCTTTGTCTTGTCCGGCCGAAAGCCGGCCGCCGGCATTGTTCCGGTGCCGGCCGGGAGAGTCAGTGCATGTTTGGTTGCCGGCTTGTAATCCGTCCGTAGCACCGCAAGGGCGCCGCGCTCATCTCCGGCGGTAGGCGATGCTGCCGAGGAGCTCCATGTTGTCGAAGTTGTAGATCACGCCGGAGAACGCGATTCCGGCCCGGCGTAGTTGCGGGCCGCCGAGGAAGCCGTTTGCCTCGAGGTCTCCCGTGAGCACCCCCAGCTGCGGGTTGAGGCCTCCCGTCTGGAGAAGGCGGCCGCGGGAATTGAACGCCCCATGGGGCCACATGACGCCGCTGATGCCCCCCGTCTGCTGCGTGTAGGTGAACCGGCCGGGCGTCAGTCCCAGCCCGGTGACGCTGAGCTGGAGGCCGAGCTCAATGCGGTACGTGGCGAAGTCGACCGCCAGCGAGGACTGGTCGACGGAAACGCCCGTACAGCTGCGATTGCAGGAGGCGGTCGCGCCGATCATGTCGTAGTCGTACGCGATCGCGCTGCCCGCCATCGGAACGCTGCTCGGCGGCAGGCTGATGACATAGTGGACCGGTGCGCCGGCGAAGATCTGGTTCGTGGGTTGCAGGACGGTGCCGGCGGGCCAGGTCCCCCACGCGACGATGCCATCGTTTCCGATCGATCGGGGATCCGCAGCTCCCGCGTAGTCTTCCCCGTCCAAAGGTCCCGCGCGCACCAGCGATCCGTCGGGCCCCATCTGTACGGGAACGGCGGTACGTGCCCGGGTGATCGTCTCGAATCCGATGGCAATCGACGCGTCGAAGCTGCCTGCGAGCGCTGGAACGGGGGGCGCCGCTGCCGCAGCGGGGTTCGCCGGCGGTGCGATCTCCGGGACGGCGGCGGCAGGGGCGATCAGGGGCGCGGCGCGGGTGATCTGCGGAGTGGTCGCGGCCCTGACGCGGATCGCCTCGCCCCCCGGCGTGTCGACCGAGCCGGCATCGCTCGTGACGCTGAGGCGGCCCGTGTCGGCGTGGATGCGAAGCTCGTCGTCCTGACGCACGGCATAGCGGGCGCCGCTGCTCTCGATGCGCCCGAGCGGCGTGGCGACGCGATGGGTCGCGCCCCCGGCCGCGAGATCGGCGCGCAAGCCGCCCTGCCGCAGGGTCACGGCGACGCGCGGGCCGTCGGCCTCGTCCACCTTCAGCTCGCTTGCGGGCTGCACGGAGAGGAACGAGCCGTCATCGAAAATCAGCTGCGCCGGCGTGTCGCCGGTGGCGAGGGACTCACCCGCCTGGAGTCGCGCGCCTTTCCGGGCAGGACGCACGGCGCCGCTCGCGGAAAGGATGCGCGCGCCTTCCGCGGCGAAGGCGACTTCGGGCGGCTGCGCAGCCGACGGCGGCGGGACGACCAGCGCCGCCAGCGCGGCGAACGCCGCGGTGAAGCGCGGAGCGCGAGGGGTCGCCATCATCGGAGATCATAGCGCAGGCCCAGAGCGAAGACCTTGCGCTCGTAAGCGTGGATGACGATGCTCGAGGTGTTGCGCGAGAGCGTGACCGTCGCGGTCGCCGACCATTCGCGATCGATCTCGCGCGCCAGGCCGAAGCGCAGCTGCGAGTCGCGGTCGCGGCGCGCCGTCTGGAACAGCGGGTCCGTGCCGCGATGCTCGCGCGTCTCGCGCGATCCCCCGGCGAAGGCGCGCCAGCGCGGGGCGAGCTGCGCCTCGATGCCGGCGCGAACGCCGCGCAGATCGTTGCTGAACAGTTCCGCCTCGGCGTCTTCTTCTCCGGCATAGATGCCGGCGTAGCCCTGGAGGCCCGCGGAGAATGCGTGTCCCCATGCCAGGCCGAACGCCGTGCGGATCGCGTTGCGCTCGGGCAAGCCGGGATACCGCAGCTCGCTCCACTGCGTGAAGGCGGTGACCTCGTCGGCGGCGCCGATCGTGCGGCGCCACTGCGCGACACCGCCAAGCGCGTTGCGCAGCGTGCGACCGCCCACGCCGTACGACTGTCCCTGCGCTGCGACCAGGAGCTGATCCGCGCCCGCCTCGTAGGCGATGCCGGCGCTGCCTTGGCCGCTGAGCGTGTCGAAGACATCGAGCTCGGCGTTCGCGCGCGCCTCCAGCAGGCCGGTGGAGACGAGCGAGAGCCGGCCCGCGAGCGCCCGCCGGTAAGCGAGTCCACCGGTCACGGTGCCGAACTTGTCCGACTGGGCCTGCGCCTGCGGGACCAGTGCGAACGACAGCCCGGCGAACGCGGGAATGGCGAACAAGCCGGTGCGCGCCGCCGCATTGACATTGCTGTCGTGGCCGAGCGCGACCTCGAGGAAGCCGGAAGCGCCCGCCCGCCTGTTGCGCTCGCGGCGCTCCAGCACGTCGAGAAAGCCGGCAACCCTCGCTGCGGCATCGGGCGCAAGGCCCGAGCTGCGGAGCGCTTCGAGCTCGCTTCGCGCGGCTTCGTCCTCGCCCGTCCTGAGGTAGGCCTCGGCGAGGCCCGAGCGGGCGTCGAGGTCGCCGGGGCGCAGGGCCAGGACGCGCTCGAACGCGAAAATGGCGCGGCTTCTGCGGTCCGCCGCCAGGGCCGCGCGACCCAGGAGCAGGTCGTAGGCCGGGTCGCCGGCGCGGGAGCGCTCCGCGGGCGCGAGAAGCTCGTAGGCCGCGCGCCCATCGCGGTTCGCGAGCAGTGCGCGCGCCTGATCGAGCAGTGCGTCCTGTGCGTAGGCGGCCGCCACGGCAAGCCAGGCCGCCGTAGCGGCCAGCCAGCGTACAAGTTCCATGATTCTCCCCGGCCGGCATTCTGCAACACCGGCGGGAGGGGGGTGCTAGGCGAGCAGGCTCTCGAGCTCGGCGGGATCGACCGGCTTGACGAGGTGGCGCTCGCAGCCGGCCGCCTTCGCCCGGTCGCGATAGACCGGGTCCGCGTACGCCGTGAGCGAGATCACGCGGGTGGCCTTGAGGTCGGGGTTGGCCTTGATGCGCTTGCATACCTCGAATCCGCTCAGGCCCGGCAGGTTGAGGTCGAGCAGCACGAACTGGGGCTTGAGCCGGAACGCGAGGTCGATCGCCGCGTAGCCGTTGATCGCGTAGTCGACGATGTGACCCATCTCGCGCAGCAGCAGCACCAGCGAGTGCACGCCGTCCAGGTTGTCTTCCACGACCAGCACGCGCTTGGGGTCCGCGGCTTTCGTCGCCGCGCGGTAAGGGAGGTTCTGCAGGATGGACTTGCGCTCGCCGTTGCCGCTGGCGAACAGCACCTCATCCACCTCCAGGACCGCATCCCCCGTGTCGATGTCGTCGATCTCGATGACCTGCATGGCGACCTTCGTGGTTCTCGTTATCGGCCGATTTAAGCATAGGTCCGTTGTCAGCTCGTCGCGTGTAGTGCATCCAGTGACACGAGGGGAATGGGCAGCGGGAATGCCATGCATAATCGGCCGCTTTCCCCCGGGAGACGAATGGAAGAAGGCCTCTACCGGCTGATCGTCGAGCAGACCAAGGACTACGCGGTCTTCGCGCTCGATGCCACGGGTCATGTCCGTACGTGGAACCTCGGCGCGGCGCGCATCAAGGGCTACGCGCCGGCGGAGATCATCGGGCGGCACTTCTCGACCTTCTATCCCCAGGAGGCGATCGACCGCGGCTGGCCCGACTACGAGCTGCAGGTCGCGGCGCGGGAAGGGCGCTTCGAGGACGAGGGGTGGCGCCTGCGCAAGGACGGGTCGCGCTTCTGGGCGAGCGTCATCATCACGGCGCTGCGCGACGAGGGCGGCGGGCTGCTCGGCTTCTCCAAGATCACGCGCGACCTCACCGAGCGCAAGATGAACGAGGAGGCGCTGCGCCAGAGCGAGGAGCGCTTCCGCCTGCTGGTCGAAGGGGTGGCCGACTACGCCATCTACATGATCGATCCCGAGGGGATCGTGAGCAGCTGGAACGTGGGCGCGGAGCGCATCAAGGGCTACGCGCGCGAGGAGATCATCGGCAAGCATTTCTCGCGCTTCTACACCCACGAGGACCGGGCGGCCGGCCGGCCGTGGGAAGAGCTGCGCCGCGCGCGCCAGGAGGGGCGCATCGAGGACCAGGGCTGGCGCGTGCGCAAGAACGGCGAGCGGTTCTGGGCCCGCCTCGTCGTCTCGGCGGTGTACGACGGCGAGGGGCGGCTGCGCGGCTTCGCCAAGGTGACCCACGACATGACGCAGCAGCGCCATGTGCAGGACCTCGAGAAGGCGGCGCGCAACGTGAACGAATTCATCGCCATGCTGGCGCACGAGCTGCGCAACCCGCTCGCGCCGATCGTCGCGTCGGCGCACGCCATGGAACAGCTGCCGCTCGAGGACGCGCGCCAGCGCGACCTGCAGCGCACGATCTCGCGCCAGGCGGGGCAGCTCTCGCGCATCGTCGACGACATGCTCGACATCGCCCGGATCACGCGCGGCGCGCTCGCCCTGAAGCGCTCCCCGCTCGACGTCACGGAGGCGGTGCGCCGCGCGCTGGAGGCGGTGCGCCCGGAGATCGAGGCGCGCGGCCACGCGCTCGAGGTCGAGGCGCCGCCGGGGCTGTGGGTCGACGGCGACCTGCATCGCCTCACGCAGCTCCTCACCAACCTGCTGAACAATGCCGCGCGCTATACGCCGCCGGGCGGACGGATCTCGGTCAGCGCGCGCGCGGAAGGACCGGAGGTCGCGGTGCGCGTGAGCGACAACGGGCGCGGCATCGCGCCGGAGCTGCTCGGGCGCGTCTTCGACATGTTCGTGCAGGGGCGAGCGCCGATCGAGCGCGTCGACGGGGGACTCGGCATCGGCCTCGCCCTCGCGCGCCGCATCGCCGAGCTGCACGACGGCAGCCTCACCGCCGCGAGCGGGGGCGAAGGGCGGGGCGCGGAGCTCACGCTGCGGCTGCCCGCGTCGCCGGCGGCGCCCGCCGCCGCCGAGCCGCTCGCGCGGCCGGCATTGCTGAAGCGCGTGCTGGTGGTCGACGACAACGAGGACGCTTCCGCCTCGCTCGCGATGCTCCTGCAGTCGCTCGGGCACGAGACCGCCGTGGCGAAGGACGGCGCGCAGGCGCTCGAGCTCGCGCGCAGCTTCGCGCCCGACATCGTGCTGCTCGACATCGGCATGCCGGGCATGGACGGCTACGAGGTCGCGCGCCGCCTGCGCGCGATGGACGCGCCGCGCGCCCTGCGCGTCGTCGCGGTCACGGGCTGGGCCCAGGAAGCGGACCGCGCCCGGGCGCTCGCCGCGGGCTTCGACCTGCACCTCGTCAAGCCGCTCGATCCGCCGGCGATCGCCGCGGCGCTCGGCGAAGGCGCGACGCGCCACTAGAAAAAGAAAAAGGCCCCGGTTTCCCGGGGCCTTCTCCCTGCTGCGGACTGCGGTTGCCTTAGCGCGGGCCGAAGCTCATCGCCGGCGCTCCCGCCTCGTGCGCGCCCATGTCGGGGCGCGAGCCGGCGAAGCCGTCGTTGAAGTTCGGCAGCACCTGCCCGGCGTCGAAGCCGCGGCTCGTCGGCGCGAGCTGGTAGCGCCCGAGGCTCGCCGGGCCGTGGCCCGAGGCGTAGGCCGGCGTTCCGGCGATGCCGCTCGGCTGGGCGCCCGAGTACGGCCGCATGTTGCCGTTCGACATGTCGAAGTCGAAGCTGTTCGCCGTGCCTCCGATCATGCCGATCGCCATGCCGTTCGAGGTGGAGACGTGCCACACGTTGTTGCGCGAGATGCTGTTGGTCATCGGCTCGTTCGTGTTGCCCTTGATCCCGGCATCGGCGCCGGCGCTGCCCGAAGGCTGCAGGATGGTGTTGTGGAAGTAGTAGCGCCTCCCTTCACCGTAGCCCGCCTTCTGGCCGGACTTCGCGAACGTCCCGGTGCGGCCCGTCACGTTGCGGAACACGTACAGGGGCCCGACGTGGTTCGCCGTGCTGGCGATGCCGATGTACGTATCGTCGATGTAGTTGCCCCAGATCCGCACGTTGCGGTTGCCACCCTCCGCCTCGATGCCGTCGTCATAGCCGTTGGCGAGGTAGTTCCCGTAGATGTCGGTATCCGCGAACGGGAAGCCGACCGCCGAGAAGTTCTCGCCGCCGCCGATGATGTCGTTGTAGTAGTGCCCCGACGTCGACGTGATGCGGTTGTAGCGGAACACGTGGTTCGCGCCGCAGCTCTGGTACGCGATGCCCTGCGGG
>DASZQH010000051.1:0-13395 GCA_035549805.1 Burkholderiales bacterium | reverse complement strand
GCCCGCGGTGACGGTGTTCTCGAAGCCGAACGGCGAGCCGATCGCCACCACCCACTCGCCGACCTTCAGCTTGGAGGCGTCGCCGAACTTCACCGTGGGCAGGTTCGTGCCCTCGATCTTGATGAGCGCCACGTCGGTGCGGCGGTCGGCGCCGATCACCTTCGCCTTGAAGTCGCGCTTGTCGGTGAACTTGACGTTGATCTCGTCCGCCCCGTCGACCACGTGGGCGTTGGTGAGGATGTAGCCGTCGCTCGAGATGATGAAGCCCGAGCCGAGGGAGCGGCTTTCCGGCCGTCCCGGGCCGGGTCCCTGTCCCGGGCCCGGCTGGCGCGGAATGAAGCGGCGGAAGAACTCCTGGATCTCTTCGTCCTCGAGGCCGGGCACCTGCGGCGCGGCGGCGCCGCGCCGCGGCGCCTGCGTGGTGCTGATGTTGACCACCGCGTTGCCCTGGTCGTCGACCAGCCGCGTGAAGTCAGGAAGGACCTGGGTCTGGGCCACGCCGGCGGCGCAGAAACCCGCGAGGCAGAGCGCGGCCATGGCTTTCAAGAATCGCATCGTTCTCTCCTGGGCAAACCTGTTATTGGGGCCGGCGGTACTCGACCGAATCGGCGATGCGCTGCACGCTCGCCGCCGGCGCCTCGCCCACCACGGTGACCCAGTGGTTGGCGACTTCGCGCGTATAGATGTGGATGGCGCCCATGCTTGCAAGCCCGGTGCGCACGTTGGCGCGGCCCTCGAGCGGCTCGATGAACACCGAGACCGCCGCGAGCCCGTCGGAGAACACCATCTGGCTCACCGGCCGCGACTCGAGGCGGCGCTTGAGCTCCACCACCTTCTGGAAGCCGGGAAGCTCGGCGCTGAGGCGCCAGCCGGGCAGGCTCGCGGGCGATGCGGCGGCGTCCTCGACGCGCCACGATCCGGATTCGTGCTGGGAGCGCGTCATCGCGCGGGTCACGCCGCCCAGGGTGAGCTCGGTGAACGTGATGCGCTCGATCGGCTGGCCCGCGGCATCGGTCGTGACCGCCTTCAGCAGCATGCCGCTCCGCGTGTCGGCGTACAGGCGGTGGCCGTAGCGCAGGTTGTCCTTCGGCTTGAGCACGATCTCGCGGCATTCGTACCCGGCGACGCGGTGCAGCTCGCCCACGCTGATCTCGTAGTGGCGGGCCAGTGCGGTGACCCGCTCGGGCAGCATCGCCGGGAAGTCGCGCTCCGGCGTGCGCCGGTCGACCTTGATCGTCTTGCTCTCGGGCAGGTAGCAGCGCACCGCGTCGCGGGTGCGCACGATCTCGCGCGGGGCGCCGTCCATGCTTTCCAGCTTCTCGATCTCGCCGGAGGCATCGACGTAGCGGGTGATCCGCGACGTCTCGGTCCGCCCGTCCTGCTGGTAGACGAACGTTCCCTTGTAGGAGAGCTTCTGCGTGGCATCGTGGATGCGGCGCAGCCACGCCAGCGCCTCCGGCGGCTGCGCCTGCGCCCCCGCACAGGCGGTGAGCAGCAGGAACGCGAGCGCGCGGGCGGCGACGGCCATCGTCTAGCGGCGCGGCTCGACCGACCGGGACGACACCGTGCGTGCGTACGGCGCCATGCCCTGCAGGGAAACGCGCGGCGAGAAGCCCTGGTGGGCAAGGATGTAGTCGTCCGCGCCGCTCGGCAGCGGGACGGTGGCCACCTGCGGCTGCGCGGGCGCGGCGACCGGTGCCTGCGGCGCCCGGGCGACGGCGGGGGCATCGGGCCGGGGGGCGAAGGCGAGATAGCCGACCAGGCTGACGCCGGCGACGCCCGCCGCCGCGGCCGCGGGAATGGCATACCAGGGCCGGGCTTCGGGCTTGAGGCGGCGCGGCGCCAGCACGGTCGGCTCCTGCGCGAGCCGTGCCGCGACGCGGTCGGCGAACCCGGGGCTGAGAGCGCGCGTATCGCGCATCGCGTCGCCGATGAGATGGTAGGCGCGCCAGGCGTCGCGCGCGTCGCCGTCGCCTTGCAGCGTGCCGATCGCCCCCGCGGCCTCGCGGTCTTCCAGCTCCCCGTCCATCAACGCCGAGATCTTCTCTTTCATCGTCCGTTCCTTACCAACGCTTGTCCTTGCTCGTATCCAGCAGCGGCCGCAGCTGCCCGGCGATCGCTTCGCGCGCCCGGAAGATCCGGGAGCGCACCGTGCCGATCGGGCAGTCCATCGCCTTCGCGATGTCCTCGTAGCTCATGCCCTCGATCTCGCGCATCTGGATTGCCGTCCTCAGCTCTTCGGGCAGCTGCTCGATCGTCCTGTTCACCGTCTCCGCGATCTCGCTCGTCAGCAACGCGCTCTCCGGCGTGTTGATGTCGCGCAGCTGCTCGCCTTCGTCGAATCCTTCGGCCTCTTCGGCCTCCACCTCCGTCGAGGTCGGCGCCCGCCGACCCATGGCCATGAGATAGTTCTTGGCCGTATTAATTCCAATCCGGTACAGCCACGTATAGAACGCGCTGTCGCCACGGAATGCGGGGAGGGCCCGGTAGGCCTTGATGAACGCTTCCTGCGTCACATCCTCGACCTCGGCCGGATCACGGATGAAGCGCGACAGCAGCCGCGCCAGCTTCCGCTGGTACTTCTCGACCAGCAGGTTGAACGCCTGCTTGTCGCCGCCTTGCGCACGCACGACCAACTGCCGGTCGATCTCGCGGTCAGACATGCCTGCCCCGTCCGATCAGCCCGGCGTGTGCAGCGCGCCGCGAGGGTTCCCCACCCCCGGACGAACCTGCCCCGGTCTCACGACCCCGGGTGCAACGCCTATGTGCCACAGACACACGCACTTGGAAATAGTTCGACTCAGTGACCGGGAACCCTTCCCCAGAGCGCCCACAGGCGCAGGCGGCGGAAGGCCGCCTCGCCGAGCATGCCGCGAGTGACGAGAATCGTCTGCCGCGCGGGGCGCGTGACCGGAAGCGTCACCATCCACCGCGAGACATGGCGGCGTGGCGCGACGGCGGCGCTCAACCTTTCACCCCGCGCAAGCTCCAGCACGACTTCCCCTTGATCTCCGGCTTCGATGCAGCGCACCGATCGCGACGAGCGCAGCAGCGCCCGGCTCCGTGCCGCCGCGGCGCCCAGCCCGAGCAGGGCAGCGCCGAGCGCGATCCCCGCCGGCCCGCCCAGCGCGAGCCACGCGGAGACGCCCGCGGCGGCGTGGGCGAAGAGGATGGCGGCAGCGAGAGGGACGGAGGGCCTGAGCTCGAAGCGGCTCAAAGGCGCGAGAAGACGAGGCTGCCGTTGGTGCCGCCGAAGCCGAACGAGTTCGACAGCGCGACCCGCATCGGCATCCGGCGCGCCTCGTTCGGCACGTAATCGAGGTCGCAGGCCGGGTCCGGCGTGCGCAGGTTGATCGTCGGCGGGGACACCTGGTCGCGCAGCGCGAGGATGCTGAAGACGGCTTCGATCGCGCCGGCGGCGCCCAGAAGGTGGCCGGTCATCGACTTCGTGGAATTGACGACGACCTTCTTCGCGCGCTCGCCGAGCAGGCGCTTGATCGCGACCGTTTCCGCGATGTCGCCGAGCGGCGTGGAGGTGCCGTGCGCGTTGATGTAGTCGATGGCGTCGGCGGACAGGCCGGCGTCCTTCAGCGCGTTGCGCATGGCGCGGAAGCCCCCGTCGCCGTCTTCGGGCGGCGCGGTCATGTGATGCGCGTCGGCGGACACGCCATAGCCGACCAGCTCGGCGTAGATCTTCGCCCCGCGGGCCTTCGCGTGCTCGTACTCCTCGAGCACCACCGCGCCCGCGCCTTCGCCCAGCACGAAGCCGTCGCGGTCCTTGTCCCAGGGACGGCTCGCGGTCGCCGGGTCGTCGTTGCGCGTGGAGAGCGCGCGCGCCGCGGCGAAGCCGCCGATGGCGAGCTCCGTCACCACCGCCTCGGCGCCGCCGGCGATCATCACGTCGGCCTCGCCGTAGCGGATCGACTTCGAGGCCTCGCCGATGCAGTGGGTCGAGGTGGTGCAGGCCGTGACCATGGCGAGGTTCGGCCCCTTGGCGCCGAGCTCGATCGACAGCAGCCCGGAGATCATGTTGATGATCGTGCCGGGAATGAAGAACGGCGAGATGCGGCGCGGCCCGTTCTTCTGCAGCTCGACGTGCATCTCCTCGATGAGCGGCAGCCCGCCGATGCCCGAGCCGAAGTTGATGCCGACGCGCTCGGCGTTCTCCGGCGTCACCTGCATCCCCGAGTCGCGCCACGCCTGCAGGCCGGTGGCCATGCCGTAGTGGATGAACGTATCCATGCGCCGCGCTTCCTTCGGCGACATGTACGGCGAGACGTCGAACGCCTTCACCTCGCCCGCGATCTGGCAGGCGAGGCGCGACGGATCGAACTTGGCGATGCGGGTGATGCCGGAGCGGCCGGCGATCGCGGCGTCCCAGGCCTCGGAGACCGTGTTGCCGATCGGCGAGACGATTCCGAGGCCGGTGACGACGACTCTGCGGCGTGTCACTGGGCGGGTCGCTCAGCTCTTGGCGTGAGCCTAGATGTAGTCCACGGCCTGCTGGACGGTGGTGATCTTCTCCGCTTCCTCGTCGGGGATCTCGGTCTCGAACTCCTCCTCGAGCGCCATCACGAGCTCGACGGTATCGAGCGAGTCGGCGCCGAGATCGTCGACGAACGAGGACTCGTTCTTGATCTCGCCTTCGTTCACGCCGAGCTGCTCGGCGATGATCTTCTTGACGCGTTGTTCTACGTTTTCCATCCGCTTGCTCCTCCTGATTGGGGGGCTGCCTCGGGACCCGCGAGAGGGGCCGTATTTTACGACATATACATTCCGCCGTTGACGTGCAGGACCGTGCCGGTCACGTAACCGGCCCGCGGGGACGCGAGGTACGCCACGGCGGCGGCGACATCCTCCGCCGCCCCGAGGCGGCCGAGCGGCACGCGATCGAGAATCGCCTTGCGCTGCTCCTCCGTGAGCGCGCGCGTCATGTCCGTGTCGATGAAGCCGGGCGCGACGCAGTTGACCGTGATGTTGCGGCTGCCGAGCTCCGCCGCGAGCGACTTCGTCATACCGACCACGCCCGCCTTCGCCGCCGCGTAGTTCGCCTGGCCGGGATTGCCGGCCGCGCCGACCACCGACGTGATGTTGATGATGCGGCCCCAGCGCGCCTTCATCATGCCGCGCATCACCGCGCGCGACAGCCGGAAGACCGCCCTGAGATTGGTATCGATGACCGCGTCGAACTCGGCGTCCTTCATGCGCAGCGCGAGGTTGTCGCGCGTGATGCCGGCGTTGTTGACGAGGATCGCGATGTCGCCGATCTCCTTCAGCACCGCCTCGGTCTGCGCGGCGTCGGTGACGTCGAGCCTCTTGCCGTGGACGAACGCGGATACCGCCTGCGCGCCCGCGTCGGTCGTCGCGGTCCCGTAGACGGTGGCGCCCTGCTTCTTCAGCTCCTCGGCGATCGCGCGGCCGATGCCGCGGGAAGCGCCGGTGACCAGCGCGACTTTGCCTTCCAGCATTCTCATCCCCCCTTGAGCGCCTGCAGCGCCTGCTCGAGCGAGGCGCGGTCGGCGAGCGTGAACGACTGCAGCTCGGCGTCGATGCGCCGGGTCATTCCCGCGAGCACCTTGCCCGGCCCGCATTCGACGAGGTGCGTCACGCCGTCGGCCTTCATGCGGCGCACGCTCTCGACCCAGCGCACCGGCGACGCCGCCTGCCGCACCAGCGCGTCCTTGATCCGCGCCGGCTCGCTTTCGGCCTGGACGTCGACGTTGTTGATCACGCGGATCCGCGGCGCCGCGACGCTCACGTGCTCGAGGTGCGTCGCGAGCTTCGCCGCCGCCGGTCGCATCAGCGTGGAGTGGAACGGCGCGCTCACCGGCAGCGGCATGGCGCGCTTCGCGCCCTTCGCCTTGCACGCCTCGATGGCGCGCGCCACCGCGGCTTTCTCGCCGGCGATGACCACCTGGCCCGGCGCGTTGAAGTTCACCGCCTGCACCTCGCCGCCGGCTTCCGCGCACGCGGCGCGGACGAGGTCGTCGTCGAGGCTGAGGATCGCTGCCATCGCGCCCTGCCCTTCGGGGACCGCCTCCTGCATCGCCTGGGCGCGGAAGCGCACCAGCGGCAGGCAGTCCTGGAAGGCGATTGCGCCGGCGGCGACGAGCGCGGTGTACTCGCCCAGGCTGTGCCCGGCGACGACCTCGGGCTGAGGCCCGCCGAGCGCGCGCCACGCGCGGTACGCCGCGTAGCCTGCGGTCACCATCGCCGGCTGCGTATTGACGGTCAATCCGAGCGCCTCGGCCGGTCCTTCGTCGAGCAGGCGCAGGAAGTCGTCGCCGAGGACCGCGCCGGCTTCGGCGCGCACGGCGTCGACCTCGGGTAGTCCGGCGTAGGCCTTCAGCATGCCGACGGCCTGCGAGCCCTGGCCGGGAAACACGAATGCGATCTTCATAGCGTGACGAGCGATGCGCCCCAGGTGAACCCGCCACCCACGCCCTCCATCAGGACGCGGTGGCCGGTGCGGATTTTGCCCGCTCGCACGCATTCATCGAGCGCGAGGGGGACCGATGCGGCAGAAGTATTGCCGTGGTGATCGACGGTGACGACGAGCTTCTCCGCGGCCAGGCCGAGCCGCTTCGCCGTCGCCTCGAGGATGCGCACGTTGGCCTGGTGCGGAATCAGCCAGTCGACCTGCTCGAGCGTCATCCCGGCGGCGGCCACGGTCTCGCGTGCGACTTCGTCGAGCACGCGCACCGCGAACTTGAAGACGCCCTGCCCGTTCATCTGCAGGAAGGGCGAGCCGACGATGCACCCCTTCGAGACGTTCCCCGGCACCGAAAGCAGGTCGACCTGGCTGCCGTCGGCGTGCAGGACGCTGGCGTGGATTCCCGGTTTCGCGTCGGCGCCCAGCACCACGGCCCCCGCGCCGTCGCCGAAGAGCACGCAGGTGCCGCGATCGCTCCAGTCGAGGATGCGGGAGAAGACTTCCGCGCCGACCACGAGGGCCCGGCGGTACTGGCCCGAGCGGATGAAGCTGTCCGCCGTCGCGAGCGCGTACACGAAGCCGCTGCACACGGCCTGGAGGTCGAAGGCCGCGCAGCCCTTCACGCCGAGCTTCGCCTGCAGCAGGCACGCGGTGCTCGGGAAGATGTAGTCCGGCGTCGAGGTGGCGACGACGATGAGATCGAGCTCCTCGGCCCTCACGCCGGACGCCTGCAGCGCGGCGCGGCTCGCTTCGACGGCGAGGTCGCTCGAGCCCTGGCCGTCCTCCGCGATGTGGCGCTGCACGATCCCCGTGCGCTCGCGGATCCACGCGTCGCTCGTGTCGAGCCCGCTCGCGGCGAAGTCGTGGTTCGTCATCACGCGCTTGGGCAGGTAGCTGCCGGTACCCAGGATGCGCGAATGGATCATGGCGCCGGCGCCATGCGGCGCGTGATCCGCTGCGGCACCTCGTTGCGGATCTCGTTCAGGGCGTTCTCGAGCGCATGCGCGAACGACGGAGCGTCGGCCCCGCCATGGCTCTTGATGACGATGCCCTTCAGGCCGAGCAGGCTCGCGCCGTTGTAGCGGCCCGGGTCCATGCGTGCCTTCAGCGCGTCGAACACCGGCCGCGCCATCCAGGCTGCGGCAAGCGTGCGCGGGCTCCTGCGGAACTCGCTTTTCAGGAACGCGGTGATCATCTTGGCCACGCCCTCCGAGGCCTTGAGCACGGCGTTGCCGACGAAGCCGTCGCACACCACCACGTCGGTCGTCCCCTTGTAGATGTCGTCACCCTCGACGTTGCCGTAGAAGTTGAGGCCGCTCGCCTTGAGAAGCTCTCCCGCCTGCTTCACCGTGTCGTTTCCCTTGATGTCTTCCACGCCGATGTTGAGCAGCCCGACCGACGGCCTCTCCTTCTGCTCCACCGCCGACACCAGCATCGCGCCCATGACGCCGAACTGCATCAGCTGCTCCGCGGTGCAGTCGACGTTGGCGCCGAGGTCGAGGACGTAGGTGAAGCCGCCCGTCATGTTCGGCAGGACCGTGGCGATCGCGGGGCGCTCGACGCCCGGAATCGTCTTCAGCACGAAGCGCGAGATCGCCATCAGCGCGCCGGTATTGCCCGCGCTCACGCAGGCGTGCGCGTCGCCCGATTTCACGAGGTTGATCGCCACGCGCATCGACGAGTCCTTCTTCAGGCGCATCGCCTGCGCCACCGGCTCGTCCATGCCGACCACCTCGGAGGCGGCGTGCACGCGCAGCCGCGCGCCCGCGGACGCGCTGCGCGCGTCGAGCTCCGCCTGCACGGCGTCGGCACGTCCGACGAGGATCAGCGCGACCTCCGGGTGCCGCGCCTGGAACGCCAGCGCGGCGGGCACCGTGACGCGGGGGCCGTGATCGCCCCCCATGCAATCAACGGCTACGGTGACCAGCGGGGCTACTCGCCCTTGGTCTTGACGACCTTCTTGCCGCGGTAGAAGCCAGTCGGGCTCACGTGGTGGCGCAGGTGCGTCTCGCCGCTGGTCGGCTCGACCGCGAGCGCGGGGTTCGTCAGGTGGTCGTGCGCGCGGTGCATGCCGCGGCGCGACGGCGATTTCTTGTTCTGCTGGACTGCCATGGTGATGCTCCTTTCGAAACGGATTCTCGATGTTCAGTGCCGGTTCCGCAGGATGTTGCGCAGATCCGCGAACGGCGAAACCTTTCCTTCGTCTCCCACCCCGCCCGCCGCCTTGCAGCGCACGTGGCGCGGCGCGAACGGCAACGCGAGGATCAACTGATCCTCCACCAGGTCCCGCAGGACCATCTGCTTGCCCGCCAGCACCCGGTCCGGCGCATCCGCGTCGGCGGGATCGGCATCGATCTCCGCCTGGGTCGCGGCGAGAACGAGAAGCTGCGTCTCGTCGACCTCGAACGGCATCGCCTCGAGGCATCGCTGGCACCGCAACTGCAGGATTCCCTTCACTTGGAGCTGCAACCCCGGCCGCTCACGCGCATCGAGCACGCCTTCGATCCTGTACTCGACTTCCCCCGCATCCGCGGCCAGCTGGTCCTTCAGGCGGGCGAAGCCGCTCACCGGCATTCGCCCTTGCTGCATCGCGCCGGCCGACGCGAACTCGAAGCCGTCGATCACCGGCTGGTGCGACATAAGGGCGCGGATGATACCATTTCCCGAAAATCCGCGTCAAAACAAAGTCATGCCTCAATCGCGCCGGCTGGTCCTCGGCTCCACTTCTCCTTATCGCAAGGAACTGCTGGGGCGGCTGGGCCTGCGCTTCGACACGGCATCTCCCCGCTACGACGAAACCCCCCTCGCCGGCGAGAGTCCGGCGCGGACCGCGTTGCGCCTCGCGCTGGGCAAGGCGCGCTCCCTGTCGACGGCCTTTCCGGACGCGCTCATCATCGGCGCCGACCAGGTCGCCTCGCGCGGGCGCGCGCGCCTGGACAAGCCCGGCAACCATGCGAATGCCGTGCGGCAGCTGCGCGCGCTGAGCGGCAGGAGCGCGCGCTTCGACACCGCGGTGGCGCTGCTCGACGCACGCACCGGGCGGGCGCAGTCGAAGGTCGTCGGCTGCGAGGTCGCGTTCCGCCGGCTCGACGAGCGCCAGATCGAGTCGTACCTGCGCCGCGAGCGGCCGTACGACTGCGCGGGCAGCGCGAAGGCCGAGGCGCTCGGCATCGCGCTCATCCGGCGCATCGATACCGACGACCCGACGTCCCTCATCGGCTTGCCGCTCATCGCGCTCACCGCGATGCTGGCGAGAGCCGGCCTGCCTCCCGTTTGATCCTCTACGCGATCCCGACGCCGCTGGGGGGCAAGGCGATCGACGCGCTCCCGGCCGCCGCGCTCGGCACGGTGCGCTCGCTGAAGGATTTCGCCGTCGAGGACGCGAAGAGCGCCCGCGCCTTTCTCGGCGAGCTGGGCCTGCCGGTGCGCGAGCTGAACATCATTCCGGTCGACGATCCGGAGGCGCTGAAGCCTTTGCGCGAGGGCCGGCCGCTCGGCCTGCTCTCCGAAGCGGGGTGTCCTGCCATCGCCGACCCCGGCGCGAAGCTCGTCGAGGACGCGCACCGCGCGGGCTTCCGCGTCGTGCCGCTCGTCGGCCCCTCGTCGATCGTGCTCGCCCTCATGGCCTCCGGGCTGGAAGGACAGCGCTTCGCGTTCTGCGGCTACCTGCCGCGCGAGGCTGCCGAGCGCGAGAAGCGCATCCGGCAGCTCGAGAAGCGCTCGCGCGACGAGAAGGAGACCGAAATCTTCATCGAGACGCCCTATCGCAATGACGCGCTGCTGGGGGCGCTGCTGAAGACCTGCTCGCCATCCACGCGGCTCTGCGTGGCCGCCGACGTGACCCTCGGCACCGAATCCGTGACGACGAGGACGATCGCCGACTGGCGCCGGGCCGGCGGCACGATCGGCAAGCGTCCCGCCGTGTTCCTGCTCCTGGCGCGCTAGCGCTAGCGCACCAGGTCGGGGGAATAGCGCAGGACGAACTCGGCGAACGCGGTGGCCGCGGAGGCGCCGAAGCGCTTCGCCAGCTTCTCGGCGATGTTCTCCTTCTGGGTGAAGTCGACGATCTCCTCCGCCTTCACCACCTCGCGCGCCACGTACTCCAGGCTGCCGATGCCGTCGGTCAGGCCGAGCTCGACGCTCTTCTGCCCGGTCCAGATCAGGCCCGAGAACGTGTCCGGCCCTTCCTTCAGGCGCTTGCCCCTGCCCTCCCGGACCACGCCGATGAACTGCTGGTGGATGTCGTTGGCGAGCTCGACCGCGTACTGCTTGTGCTTCTCGTCGAGCGGCGAGAACGGGTCGAGCATCGCCTTGTTCTCGCCCGCCGTGATCAGGCGCCGCTCGATGCCGAGCTTCTCCATCGTGCCGGTGAAGCCGAAGCCGTTCATCAGCACCCCGATCGAGCCGACGATGCTCGAGCGGCTGACGTAGATCCGGTCCGCGCCGACGGCGACGAAGTAGCCGCCGGAGGCGCAGATGTCCTCGACCACCGCGTACAGCGGGATGTCGGGGTACTGCTTGCGCAGGCGCTTCATCTCGTCGTAGATCGTCTGCGCCTGCACCGGGCTGCCGCCCGGGCTGTTGATGCGCAGCACGACGCCCTGCGTGTTCTTGTCCTTGAACGCCGCCTGCAGCGCGGTGTTGACGCGCTCCGCGCTCGCCTCGCCGCCCGGGGCGATGGTGCCGTTCACCTCGACCATCGCGGTGTGCTTCTTGCCCCCGGCGACCTCGCCGGCGGCCCTCCAGTCCATCGCCATCAGGATGAGGAGCGTGATGTAGCCGAACGTGAGCAGCTTGAAGAAGATTCCCCAGCGGCGCGCCCGGCGCTGCTCCTTGAGCGCCGCGGTCGCGAGCTGCGCAATCAGGTCGCGTTCCCACTTCTCGTTGTCAGCCATCCTGGAACCCCATGAAGTAAACGTTGCCGCCGCGCTCCTCGATGCGGAGCTTGACCAGCGCGCCGCGGCCGCAGGGCCCGCCGAGGCAGCGGCCGCTGCGCGCGTCGTAGACGGCGCCGTGCGTCGAGCATAGCAAATCGCGCCCCTCGGGATCGAAGAACGCGCCCTCCTGCCAGTCGAGCTCCATCGGCACGTGCGCGCAGCGATTCAGGTAGCCGTGCGCCTGGCCGTCCTTGCGCACCACGAAAGCCGGCGCGGGCTCGCCGAAGTACTCGACCTCGAAGCGCACGCCGCGGCCGGCGTCGGCGAGCGCCTCGGACGCGCAGATCAACCGTTCTTCGTCAGCCAAGTCCTGAGCTCCGAGACGCTCGCCGCGCAATGGAGGGGACCGCAGGCGCGCAGGCCGTCCTCGGGGTGGGCGCCGTAGGTCACCGCGACCGCGTCCACGCCCGCGGCGCGCGCCATCTCGAGGTCGTGCGACGTGTCGCCGATCATCAGCGTGGCGGCCCTGTCGATCGCGAGCTCCTCCATCAGCTCGAGCAGCATGGCCGGATGCGGCTTCGGGTTCGTCTCGTCGGCGCAGCGCGAGGCGACGAAGAAGCGCCGCAGGCCGTCGGCATCCAGCGCCCGGTCGAGCCCGCGCCGGCTCTTGCCGGTCGCGATCGCGAGCGGGCGCTGCGCGGACAGCTCGGCGAGCAGCTCGCGCACGCCGTCGAAGAGCAACATCCGGTCCTGCCGGGCGAGGAAATGGCGCCGATAGTGCTCGACGAACTGCACGTAGCGCTCCGGCGCGAGCCCGGGCACCGCGAAGCGCAGGGAGTCGTGCAGGCCGAGGCCGATGACGTGGCTCGCGCGCTCGCGCGGCGGGACCTCGAGCCCCATGTCGCGCGCCGATTCCTGGATGCACTCCACGATCGTCCCGGCGGAATCGATCAGCGTGCCGTCCCAGTCGAACACCACCAGCTCGTACCTCATTCGGCCATGTCCAGAAATGCCTTCATTTCCGGCGGGATCGGCGACTTGAAGGCGAGCGCGGCGCCCGACAGGGGATGCCGGAGCGCGAGGTTGCAGGCATGCAGGAACAGCCGCTTCACGCCGGCCCTGGCGAGGGTCTTGTTGAGCTCGAAGTCGCCGTACTTGTCGTCGCCGAGGACCGGATGCCCGGCGTGCGCGAGGTGCACGCGAATCTGGTGCGTGCGGCCGGTCAGCAGGCGAAGCTCGAGCAGGCTGGCAGAGTCCTTCGTCTTGAGGGCCTTGACGCGGGTCACGGCAGACTGCCCGTCCTCGCGCACCGCGACGCGGCGCTCGCCCTGGGCGGTCACGTACTTGTGGAGCGAGTCGCGGATCTCCTCCTTGCCGCTCCAGCGGCCCTTCACGACGGCAAGGTAGCGCTTGTCGACCTCCCCCTCGCGCAGCATGCGATGCAGCTCCACGAGCGCGCTGCGCTTCTTCGCGACCATCAGCAGGCCCGAGGTATCGCGGTCGAGCCGATGCACCAGTTCCAGGAACTTCGCCTGCGGGCGCTCGGCGCGCAGGGACTCGATGACGCCGAAGCTCACCCCGCTGCCGCCGTGAACCGCGATGCCGGAAGGCTTGTCGACGACGATCAGCGCCGGGTCCTCGAACACCACCGGCAGGCCGAGCGGCCGGGCGACGGGCGGCTTGCTTTCCGCGACGCGTACCGGCGGGACCCGGACCTTGTCGCTGGCCTGGAGGCGATAGTCCGGCCTGATCCGCCCGCTGTTGACCCGGACCTCGCCGCTGCGCACGACCCGGTAGACGTGGCTTTTCGGCACTCCTTTGAGATGGCGGACCAGGAAGTTGTCGATCCGCTGCCCTGCACTTTCTTCGCCCACTTCAAGCCAAGCAACGCGCGGCTTGCTTAAGTCATTCATTTCTTTTATGATTCCTGAGCGCTTCGAGCTGCGGGGCACAGGCTGCATTGACGCTGAGCGTCTGGCCTGCCACACGCCTCCTGTTCGGCCAAGCCGAACCTGAAGCGTTGGTTAATTTCGCTCACCGGAAGTAGCGATACTACTAGAAGCGCGCGTAGGCGGATTTCCCCCT
>DASZQH010000050.1:0-2160 GCA_035549805.1 Burkholderiales bacterium | reverse complement strand
GGGCACATGTACTTGCACACCTGCTCGCGCATCCAGCCGGCGTTGCCGTAGGTGGCGAAGCCGTAGAAGAGGATCCAGAAGCCCTCCCACGGCCCCACGGACAGGTTGCCGACTGCGGGGAGCAGCTCCCGGATGGGCGTGAAGTAGCCGACGAACGTGAAGCCGGTCCAGAGCGAGAGGGCGATCCAGGCCGCGTGCTTCGCGCCTTTCAGCAGGATCTTCCTTGCCGATTTCTCGCGGTCGAGCCGCATGCGCGCGTTGCGGTCGCCCTCGATGACGCGCTCGATCCAGAGGAAGATCTCGGTGTAGACCGTCTGCGGGCACGCATAGCCGCACCACAGGCGGCCGGCGACGGCGGTGAAGAGGAACAGGCTCAGCGCGCTGAGGATGAGCAGGACGGTGAGGTAGATGACGTCCTGCGGCCAGAAGACCAGGCCGAAGAGGTAGAACTTGCGGTGCGCGATGTCGAAGAGGATCGCCTGGCGGTCGTTCCACTGGAGCCACGCGCCGCCGTAGAAGACGAGCTGCGTCGCCCACACCAGCACCCAGCGCCAGGCGGCGAACCAGCCGTGCACCGCCCGCGGGTAGATCTTCTTGCGGACCTCGTAGAGCTGCTGCTCCGTGACGACCGGAATGTCGATCGGCTTCACTTGTCCGGGTTCGACAGCGAGTACACGTAGGCCCCGAGCAGGCGGATCCTGTCCTGGCCGAGGAGGTTGCGGTGCGCCGGCATCTGGCCGGTGCGGCCCTTCATCACCACGTCCATGATCGCGGCCTCGCCCGAGCCGTGCAGCCAGACGCGGTCGGTGAGGTTCGGCGCGCCGAGCGCCGCGTTGCCCTTGCCGTCGGCGCCGTGGCAGGCCACGCAGGTGCTCTTGTAGATCCCCTCGCCCCGGTGCCGCCTCAGGGAATCGCTGGTGGAGCCCGAGAGCGACAGGACATAGTGCGCCACGTCCTTCACGCCCTGCTCGCCCAGCGCCTCGCCCCACGGCGGCATCACGCCGGTGCGCCCGTCGCTGATCGAGGCGATGATCTGCTTCGTGTCGCCGCCCCACTGCCAGTCGCGGTCGGCGAGGTTCGGGAAGCCGCGCGAGCCGCCGCCGTCGGAGGCGTGGCACTGCGCGCAGTTGTTGAGGAAGAGCTTCTGCCCGATGGCGAGCGCCTCGCGGTTCTTCGCCAGGTCCTCGATCTCGACGCGCGCGAAGCGGGCGTAGAGCGGGGCGAGGTCCTTCTCCGCCTTCGCCATCTCGTTCTCGAACTGAGACACCTGCGACCAGCCGAGCGTGCCCTTCCAGCTCCCGAGGCCCGGATAGAGGACCAGGTAGACCAGCGAGAAGACGATCGTCAGGTAGAACAGCCACTTCCACCAGTTCGGCAGCGGGTTGTTGTACTCGCCGAGGTCTTCGTCCCACACGTGGCCGGTGGTGCCCACGGCTTCGCCCGGCTTCTTCGCCTTGGTCTGCGCCTTGAGCAGGACCGCGCAGGCGACGATCGAGACGATCGTGAGGACCGAGATGTAGACGTCCCAGAATCCGGAGGTGAACTCGCTCACGAGTCTTCTCCCAGGACGCTCTGCGCCACGCGCTCCTGCGTCTTCTTGCGCGACGGCAGGTACGCCCACCAGACGATGCCGAGGAACACGGCGAACACGACCACCGACAGCAGGCTGCGGATGAGATTCACGTCCATCACTGGCTCCTCTTCATGGCGGTGCCGAGGTTCTGCAGGTACGCGATCAGCGCGTCCATCTCGGTCTTGCCCTTCAGCTCTTCCTTCGCCTTCTTGAAGTCTTCGTCGGTGTAAGGAACACCCAGGGTCTTGAGCGCCGCGAGCTTCGCCTCGATGTCGGCGACATTCGCCGGCGCCTTGGCGAGCCACGGGTAGGACGGCATGTTCGACTCGGGCACCAGGTCGCGCGGGTTCATTAGGTGCAGGCGGTGCCATTCGTCGGAGTAGCGGCCGCCGACGCGGTGCAGGTCCGGGCCGGTGCGCTTCGAGCCCCACTGGAACGGGCGGTCATAGACGAACTCCCCCGCCACCGAGTACGGGCCGTAGCGCTCCACCTCGGCGCGGAACGGCCGCACCATCTGCGAGTGGCAGTTGTAGCAGCCCTCGCGGATGTAGACGTCGCGCCCGGTGAGCTGCAGCGGCGTGTAGGGC
>DASZQH010000049.1:0-20051 GCA_035549805.1 Burkholderiales bacterium | reverse complement strand
CGCCGACGATGTTGATGCCGCGGATCTTCGCCACCTCCCCTTCGGTGACGGCGATGTTGATGCCGACGCGGTTGCGCTCGAGCGGCGTCACGGTCACCTGGACGTCCGCGGCGTACAGCGAGCGCGTCAGGTACTGGCGCTTGATCTCCTGCTCCGCCGTCTCGAGGAGCGAGCGGTCGAAGATCCGGCCTTCGGCGATGCCCAGCTCCCGCAAGCCCTTGCGCAGCACGTCGGGCTCGAACTCCTTGATGCCGGCGAAGTCGATCTGCGCGATCGCGGGCCGCTCCTGCACGTGCACCACCAGCACCTGCCCTTCCGCTTCGAGGCGCACGTCCTGGAAGAAGCCGGTGGCGAACAGGGCGCGCAGCGCCTCCTGCGCCTTGGTGCCGTCGACCGTGTCGCCGACCTTCACCGGCAGGTAGCTGAACACCGTGCCGGGCTCGGTGCGCTGCAGGCCCTCGACGCGGATGTCGCGCACCACGAAGGACTGGAAGCCCTGCGCCGCCGCCGGGCGCACGGCGGCGCTCGCAACGAGCAGGCACGCGGCCAGGGCCGCAGCAGGAACGCGCGGGAACCGCATCTCAGCCGGTCAGCAGGCGGTTGAAGTCGTTGTAGAAGGCGAAGGCCATCATGACGAGAAGCAGCGCCAGACCTACGCGCTGCCCGAGCTCCATGATGCGCTCGGACACGGGCCTGCCCTTGATAATCTCGATCGCATAGTACATCAGGTGCCCGCCGTCGAGCAGCGGCACCGGCAGCAGGTTGAGCACGCCGAGGCTGATGCTGATCAGCGCGAGGAACGTGAGGTAGGAGATCCACCCGAGCTGGGCCGACTGGCCGGCGAAATCCGCGATCGTGACCGGGCCGGACAAGTGCTTCCACGAGACCTCGCCGACGAGCATCCGGCCGAGCATCTTCAGGCTGAACACCGAGATGTCCCAGGTCTTCGCCACCGCCTTGCCGAGGCTTTCGATGGGGCCATGCTGCACGCGGACGGTCATCGCGTCGGCGTGGGACTCGGGGATACGCGGCGCAGCGCCGATGCGGCCGATGCGCGTTTCGCCCGCGGCGATCGCCTCGGGCACCACCTCCACCGGCAGCGTCGTCTCGCCGCGCTCGACGACCAGTCGCAGCGGCTGGCCAGGGCGCGCGCGCACTGCGGAGACGAGCGCCTCCCAGGTCGGCACCGGCGCTCCGTCGGCGCGCACGATGCGGTCGCCTTCCGCGAGCCCGGCGCGCTGCGCCGCGCTTCCCGCCACGACCTTGCCGATCACCGGCTCCAGCGGCGGGCGGTAGAGGCGCAAGCCCATGCGCTCCAGAACGTCGCTCTCCACGTCATCGGTCGGGAAGCCGGTCAGGTCGAGCTCGACCGTGCGCGGCCCGGCGCGTTCGGCCTGCACGTCGATCCGGATGCGCTCGCGCTGCAAGCCGGCCTGCAGGATCCGCCAGCGGACTTCCTGCCAGGTGACCATGGCCGCGCCGTCCACCGCGACGACGGTGTCTCCGCCCTGCAGCCCGGCCTTCGCCGCGAGCGAGCCCTGCGGCGGCGCCGCGAGCACGGGGCGCGCCTCGGGCAGGCCATACATGAAAAGGCCCGCGTAGACCGCGATGGCGAAGAGGAAGTTGAACACGGGACCCGCGGCGACGATCGCGATGCGCCGCCAGACGCTCTGCCGGTTGAACGCGCGATGCGCCTCGGCGGGGTCGACCGGCCCTTCCCGCTCGTCGAGCATCTTCACGTAGCCCCCGAACGGGATCGCCGCGACGACCCACTCGGTCTGGTCGGCGCCGCGCCGGCGCGCGAGCAGCGGCCGGCCGAAGCCGACCGAGAAGCGCAGCACCTTGACGCCGCAGAGGCGCGCGACGAGGTAGTGCCCGTACTCGTGCACGACGATCAGCACGCCGAGGGCGACGATGAAGGAGACGACGGTATGCAGGAAGCTCATGCGTGCTCCGCGATGGCGTGGATTCTCGCCGCGGCGGCCTGGCGAGCCCGTTCGTCGGCGGCGAGCACGGCGTCGAGGTCGCGCGCCTGCACCCCTGGCACCGCGCCCAGCGTCTCTTCGATCAGGCTGGCGATGCCCGTGAAGGGCAGCCGGCCGGCGAGAAAGGCTTCGACAGCGACCTCGTTGGCCGCGTTCAGCACGGCGGGCGCGGTCCCGCCGGCGGCGAGCGCCTGGTAGGCATACCGCACGCAGGGGAAGCGGGCTTCGTCGAGGCGCTCGAACGACAGGGTCTGCAGCGCCGCGAGGTCGAGGGGGCGCACGCCCGAGGGAGTGCGCTCCGGAAACGCGAGCGCATGCGCGATGGGAACCCGCATGTCGGGGTTCGAAAGCTGCGCGATCACCGACCCGTCGACGTACTCGACCATGGAATGGACGATGCTCTGCGGATGGATGAGGATCTCCAGCGCGGCCGGCTCGACGTCGAACAGCCAGCGCGCCTCGATCAGCTCGAGCCCCTTGTTCATCATCGTCGCCGAGTCGACCGAGATCTTGCGGCCCATGCTCCAGTTCGGGTGCGCGCATGCCTGCTCGGGCGTCACGCCGCGCAGGCGCTCCAGCGGCCAGGCGCGGAACGGCCCGCCCGAGGCCGTGAGGACCACGCGGCGAACCGCGCTGCGCGGGTTACCGGCGAGGCACTGGAAGACCGCGTTGTGCTCGCTGTCGATCGGCAGCAGCTCGGCGCCCGCCTCGCGGATCGCCGCCATGAAGAGGGGCCCGGCCAGCACCAGCGCTTCCTTGTTCGCGAGCAGGACCCGCTTGCCGGTCCGCGCGGCGGCGAGGGTCGACGGCAGCCCGGCGGCCCCCACGATGGCGGCCATCACCGCGTCGCATTCGCTGTCGGCAGCGACCTGCACGAGCGCGTCGGCGCCGAACAGCAGCTCGGTGCCCGCTTCCCGGAAAGCCGCGCGCAATGCCGCATCCTCGGCACCGCCGGAGAGAACGGCGAAGCGCGGTCGATGGGTGCGGCACAGCGCCAGGAGCTTCTCCGCGCTGCGATGGGCGGTCAGCGCAAAGGCGCGATAGCGCCCCGGATGCCGCGCGACGACGTCCAGGGTGCTCGCGCCCACCGATCCGGTCGCCCCGAGGAGGGTCAGGTTCATGACGCCGCTCATGTTCCCATTCTCCCGCCGATCAGGGCCCACAGGCCGGCCGCGAACGGCAGGGTCGAAGTCGCGCTGTCGATCCGGTCGAGCACGCCGCCGTGGCCCGGGAGCAGCGTGCCGCTGTCCTTCGCCCCGGCCTGGCGCTTCAGCGCCGATTCGAACAGGTCGCCGGCGATGCCGAGCGCGCAGAGGGTCGCGGCGGCGAGCAGGTAGGGCACCCAGGCGATGCCGCCGATCGCGCTCCGGAGCTGGGGGACGAACGCGTGGCAGGCGATCGCAAAGACGAGCGTCGCCGCAACGGCGCCATAGACCCCTTCCCAGGTCTTGCCCGGGCTGATCGAAGGCGCCAGCTTGCGCCGGCCGAACGCTCGCCCGGTGAAGTACGCGGCGGAATCGGCGATCGAGGTGAGGGCGACGGCGAGCACCACCTGCAGAGGCGTCATGACGTGCAGGGCGGCGCCGGCCGGCACGAGCACCGCGACGCCCGCCGCGAGCAGGAGGCGGCGCTGGGACGGGGCCATTCCCCGCGCCAGCCACAGCGGCGCCACGACAACCCAGAATGCCGCCCCGATGGCGACGACCGCGTAGGCGACGCCGGCCAGCGCCGGCGCGACGACGCCGACGGCGACGAGACCGGAGAAGAGAAAGCCGTGCGTCGCAGAGAGCCCGCACAGCCGTGCCCATTCGTAGCCGCCCGCGGCCATGATCGCCGCAACCAGCACCAGGAGCGGCCCGGCCGGCAGGAAGAACAGCGCGGCGAGGATGCCCGCGATGAGGACCGCTGCTGTGCCCAGACGCGCGGCGAGCACGCTACCGCGCCGATCAGGCGACTTCGGCCCGCTGCGACTGCTGGACCTGTTCGCTGGTACGCCCGAAGCGGCGCTCGCGCTGGCGATACGAGTCGAACGCGGCGTCGAGCGCCGCGCCGTCGAAGTCGGGCCACAGGGTGTCGGTGAAATACAGCTCGGTGTAGGCGAGCTGCCAGAGGAGAAAGTTGCTGATGCGCTGCTCGCCGCCGGTGCGGATGAAGAGGTCCGGCTCGGGCGCATAGCTCATGGCGAGGTAGCGCGCGATGTCCTCCTCGCGCGCCTCCTGGCCGGGATGGCTCCTCTGGTGGCGGTTGAAGGCCTGCAGGACATCCCAGCGCCCGCCGTAGTTGGCCGCGATGGTGAGCGTGAGCTTGCGGTTGTCCGCGGTGTGCCGCTCGCCCTGCTCGATCAGCAGCCGGATCTTGGCGTCGAAGCGCGACGTGTCGCCGACGATCTTCAGCCGCACGCCGCTGCGGTGCAGCTTCTCGACCTCGTTGGAGAGCGCGCCGGTGAAGAGCTGCATGAGCAGCGCGACCTCTTCGGCCGGGCGGCGCCAGTTCTCGGAGCTGAACGCGAACAGGGTCAGGTACTCGACCCCGCGCTCGATGCACGCCTCGACGGCGGCGCGCACGGCGGCGACGCCGCGCTGGTGGCCGGCGAAGCGCGGCAGGTGCCGCCGCTTCGCCCAGCGCCCGTTGCCGTCCATGATGATCGCGACGTGCCGCGGCACGCCGCCGTGCGGCGGGATCGCCTGGGTGGAGCTCGCGTGGCTGCTCATACGGCGAGCAGCTCCTTCTCCTTCTCCTGCAGCAGCCGCTCGATCTCGGCGATGTGCTTGTCGGTGAGCTTCTGCACGTCGTCCTGCGCGCGCCGCTCGTCGTTCTCCGAGACTTCCTTCTTCTTCAGCGCCTCCTTGAGGGAGGTGTTGGCATCGCGGCGCAGATTGCGCACGGCGACGCGGGCGTTCTCGGCCTCGTGCTTGACGACCTTGATGAGCTCCTTGCGCCGCTCCTCGGTGAGGGCCGGCATGGGCACGCGCACGGTGTCGCCGCTGGTCACCGGGTTGAGGCCGAGGCCGGCCTCGCGGATCGACTTGTCCACGGTCTGGATCATCTTCTTCTCGAACGGCGTGACGCCGATCGTGCGCGAATCCACCAGGATCACCTTGGCGACCTGGTTGAGCGGCGTCGGCGTGCCGTAGTAGTCGACCATCACGTGGTCGAGCAGGCCGGTATGGGCGCGGCCGGTGCGCACTTTGGCGAGGTCGTGCTTGAACGACTCGATGCTCTTGCCCATCTTCTGCTCGGTGCTTTTCTTGAGATCCGCGATATTCACGGCACCCTCCGCGACGAATCCATCATACGTGAACCAGCGTACCCTCGTCCTCCCCGACGACCACGCGCTGCAGCGCGCCCTTCTTGAAGATGCTGAAGACGTTGATCGGCAGCTTCTGGTCGCGGCACAGCGTGAGCGCCGTCGCGTCCATGACCTTCAGGTTGCGCACGATCGCCTCGTCGAAGCTGATGCGGCCGTAGCGGGTCGCGGCCGGGTCGCGCTTCGGGTCGGCGGTGTACACGCCGTCGACCTTGGTCGCCTTGAGGACGATCTCGGCGCCCATCTCGCTGCCGCGCAGCGCCGCGGCGGTGTCGGTGGTGAAGAACGGATTTCCCGTCCCCGCCGCGAAGATCACGATCTTGCCTTCCTCGAGATAGCGGATCGCCTTGCCGCGGATGTAGGGCTCGATCACCTGCTCGATGTTGAGCGCCGAGAGCGCGCGGCTCGCGAGCCCGGCATGGCGCATCGCATCCTGGAGCGCCAGGGCGTTCATGACCGTCGCCAGCATGCCCATGTAGTCCGCGGTCGCGCGATCCATGCCCGCGGCGCCCGGCGCGACGCCGCGGAAGATGTTCCCGCCGCCGATCACCACCGCGACCTCGACGCCCATCCGCGAGACCTGCGCGATCTCGCCGGTGATCGCCTCGATGACCTGGCGGTTGATCCCGAAAGCGTCGTCTCCCATCAGGGCTTCCCCCGACAGCTTGAGCAGAATCCGCTTGTATTTAGGCGTCACTGCAGCGGGTCAATGCGCCTTCCCAGCCTGCGCCATCACTTCCGCCGCGAAATCGTCGGCGCGCTTCTCCAGGCCCTCGCCGACGACGAAGAATGCGTAGGCATGGATCTTGGCCTTCTTCGCGGCGAGCATCTTCTCCACGGTCTGCTTGTCGTCCTTGACGAACGGCTGGCCCATGAGCGTGATCTCGCCGAGGAACTTGTTGAGCGATCCCTCGACCATCTTCGCCGCGATCTCGGCCGGCTTGCCGGACTCCTTCGCGCGCGCGAGCTGGATCTCGCGCTCGCGGCTCACCAGCTCCGCCGGCACGTCTGCCTTGCTCATGTGCTGCGGCTTGGCGAACGCGATGTGCATGCCGAGGTCCTTGCCCACTTCCTCGGGGCCTTCGTAGTCCACCAGGACGCCGATCTTGCTGCCGTGCAGGTAGAGGGCGAGCTTGCCCTTCGCCTCGATGCGCTGGAAGCGGCGGATGGAGATGTTCTCGCCGATCTTCTGCACCAGCTGCTGGCGCCGGTCCTCTATCCCACCGGCGGCCAGCTGCGCCACGTCCGCGGGCTTGCGGGCCACAGCGGTCTCGGCGAGCGTCTTCGCGAAGGCCACGAAGTCGTCGTTCTTGGCGACGAAGTCGGTCTCGCTGTTGAGCTCCACCAGCGCTCCCGCCTTGCCATCGGGGGTGACGTGGGCGCCGATCACGCCTTCGGCGGCGATGCGGGTCGCGGCCTTGTTCGCCTTGGCCCCGCTCTTGATGCGCAGCAGCTCTTCGGCCTTGCGCAGGTCGCCGCCGGCTTCGGCGAGCGCCTTCTTGCACTCCATCATCCCGAGGCCGGTGAGCTCGCGGAGCTCCTTCACCAGGCCTGCACTGATCTCTGCCATGACTTCTCCAGCTCCTTGCAGTTATAAAAAAGGGGCGCGAGGCCCCTTTTTCTTACATGGGGACGGCGAGCCTACTTTTCACCCTCTTCGGCTTCCACCTCGACGAACTCGTCGCGCGAGGCCGCCACGACTTCTTCCACCGCCTGCGAGCGGCCTTCCAGGACCGCGTCGGCGATGCCGCGCGCGTACAGCCGGATGGCGCGGCTCGAGTCGTCGTTGCCGGGGATCACGTAGTCGATCCCGTCGGGGGAGTGGTTGGTGTCGACCACGCCGATCACCGGCACGCCGAGCTTCACCGCCTCCTGCACCGCGCCCTTCTGGTAGCCGACGTCGATGATGAACAGGGCGTCCGGAAGCGCCGAGAGCTCCTTGATGCCGCCGAGGGAGCGCTGCAGCTTCTCCAGCTCGCGCTGCAGGCCGAGCGCCTCCTTCTTGGAGATGCGCTCGAAGCTGCCGTCCTGGGTCATCTGCTCCATTTCCTTCAGCCGCTTGATGGACTGCTTGACGGTCTTGAAGTTCGTCAGCATGCCGCCGAGCCAGCGATGGTCGACGTACGGCATGCTGCAGCGCTGCGCCTCCTCGCGCACGATGTCGCGCGCCTGGCGCTTCGTGCCGACGAACAGCAGGCTGCCGCGGTTCGCGGCGAGCTGCTTGGCGAACTTGAGCGCATCCTGGTACAGCGACAGGGTGCGCTCGAGATTGATGATGTGGATCTTGTTGCGGTGGCCGAAGATGTACTGCTCCATCTTCGGGTTCCAGTAGCGGGTCTGATGTCCGAAATGGACGCCCGCCTCCAGCATCTGACGCATCGTGACCGACACAAAGCTCTCCTTAGGGTTGGTCTGCTGCCCGGTTCGGAACCCCGGCCAAGGCTCGGGGCACCCCAGGGAAACGGGCAGGAAAATTTGACCGCGCAACACGCGAAGTCAGCCCGAAATTCTAGCATAATCAGGCATCAATGGCTGTAGTGCTGAAGACCCCCGAAGAGATCGAGCGCATGCGGGTCGCGGGCCGGCTTGCCTCCGAGGTCCTCGACTTCATCGCGCCCCACGTCCGCGCCGGCGTCACCACCGGGAAGCTGAACGACCTCTGCCACGACCACATCGTGAACGTGCAGAAGGCCGTTCCCGCGCCGCTCGGCTACGCCCCGCCGGGCTACCGCCCGTTTCCCAAGTCGATCTGCACCTCGGTGAATCACCAGGTCTGCCACGGCATCCCGGGCGAGCGCGTGCTCAAGGGCGGCGACGTCCTCAACATCGACGTCACCGTCATCAAGGACGGCTTCCACGGCGACTCGAGCCGCATGTATTTCGTCGGCGAGCCTAGCATCCAGGCGCGCCGCCTCGCCGACGTGACCTACGAGTGCATGTGGCGAGGCATCTCGCAGGTACGCCCGGGCGCGCGCCTGGGCGACATCGGTGCCGTCATCCAGGCGCATGCCGAAGCCAACGGCTACTCCGTGGTGCGGGAGTTCTGCGGCCACGGCATCGGGCGCAAGTTCCACGAGGAGCCGCAGGTGCTCCACTACGGCAAGGCGGGCACCGGCATGCCGCTCGAGGCGGGAATGACCTTCACCATCGAGCCGATGATCAACGCGGGCAAGCCGGGGATCCGCGAGCTCGCCGACGGCTGGACGATCGTGACCAAGGACCATAGCCTTTCCGCCCAGTGGGAGCACACGGTCCTCGTCACGGAAACCGGCTTCGAAGTCCTGACGCGCTCGGCGGGAACCCCGGCGGCGCCCTAGCCGGCATGCCCGCCATCGCCACCACGAGCGCCGATCCCGCAGCCGCCTGGCGGGCGGAGCTGAACGCCGGTCGCGCGTCGCTGCGCGAAGACTACTTCCGCAAGCCCAACCCTCGCATCCTGCTGCGCCGCCATGCGCGCCTCATCGATGGCATCGTGACCGCGGTGTGGGCCGGCGCGGGCCTCAAGGGCGCCCTCGTCGCTACGGGCGGATACGGGCGCGGCGAGCTCTTCCCCCACTCGGACATCGATCTGCTCGTCCTCCTCGCCGAGGAGCCCACCGCCCAGGAGCGCGAGGCGCTGGAGCGCCTGATCGGCATCTTCTGGGACATCGGCCTGGAGATCGGCCACGGCGTGCGGACGCTGCAGGCCTGCGTCGAGGCCGCCGCGAGCGACATCACCGTCCAGACGACGCTGCTCGAGTCGCGCTACCTCGCGGGAAGCCGGGCGCTCTTCCGGAGCCTCGAAAGCACCTTCGGGCGGGCCGGCGATCCGGCAGCGTTCTTCAAGGCCAAGAAGCTGGAGCAGGAGCAGCGCCACGCCAAGCACCAGGACACGCCTTATGCGCTCGAGCCTAACCTGAAGGAGGCGCCGGGCGGCCTGCGGGACATGCAGGTCATCCAGTGGATCGCCCGGGCGAGCGGGCTCGGGCGGGACTGGAAGGACCTCGTCACGCACGGGCTTATCGAGCGCGACGAGGCGCGTCGCCTCGCGCGCCATGAGGCCGCTTTCCAGGACCTGCGCATCCGCCTGCACTACCTCGCCGGCCGCCGCGAGGACCGGATCGTGTTCGATTTCCAGAACGCGCTCGCGAAGCAGTACGGCGACGTCGACACGCCGGAGCGGCGCGGCAGCGAGGCGATGATGCAGCGCTACTACCGCGCGGCCAAGACGGTCACGCAGCTCAACGCGATCCTGATGCAGAACCTGGAGGCGCGGCTCCTGCCCGCGCCGCAAGGCGAGCCGCGCTGGCTCAACGAGCGCTTCCGCGTGCGCGGCGAGCTCCTGGAAGTCGCCGACGAGCGGGTCTTCGAGCGTGCGCCCACGGCGATCCTCGAGGGCTTCCTCCTGATGATGCAGCACCAGGAGCTGCGCGGCATGACGGCCCCTACCTTGCGTGCGCTATGGCGCGCGCGCTCGCGCGTCGACGCGAAGTTCCGGCGCGACCCGGTGGCCCGCCTGCTCTTCCTGCAGATCCTGCAGCAGCCGCGCGGCATCGTCCACGAGTTCCGGCGCATGAACCAGTACGGCATCCTCGGCCGCTACCTGCCGGAGTTCGGGCGCATCGTGGGCCAGATGCAGCACGACCTGTTCCACGTCTACACCGTGGACCAGCACATCCTCATGGTGCTGCGCAACCTGCGCCGGTTCACCATGCCCGAGCTCGCGCACGAGTTTCCCCTGTGCACGGAGCTGATGAGCGGGTTCGAGCGGCGCTGGCTCCTTTACGTGGCTGCCCTGTATCACGACATCGCGAAAGGCCGCGGCGGCGACCATTCGACGCTGGGCTCGGTCGACGTCCGCGCCTTCGCGCGGAAGCACGGCCTGTCCCGCGAGGATCGCGAGCTGGTCGAGTTCCTGGTCGAGAGCCACCTAGCGATGTCCGCGGTGGCGCAGAAGCAGGACGTGCACGATCCGGAGGTAGTGCAGGCGTTCGCCGCCAGGGTCGGCACCGAGCGCAGGCTCGTCGCCCTCTACCTGCTGACGGTCGCCGACGTGCGCGGCACGAGCCCGAAGGTCTGGAACGCCTGGAAAGGCAAGCTGCTCGAGGACCTCTACCGCGCGACGCGCCGCATCCTCACGGGCGAGCCGCTCGCCCGCGACGCCGCCCTCGCCGAGAAGCGCGAGGAAGCGGCGCGGCTGCTGCGGCTTTATGCGCTCTCCGACAGCGTCAAGGACAAGCTCTGGGCGCAGCTCGACATCACCTACTTCCTGCGCCACGACGCGCAGGACATCGCGTGGCAGACGCGCAACCTGCACTACCGCGTCGACACCGACAAGCCCGTGGTCAAGGCGCGCCTGGCGCCCTTCGGCGAGGGACTGCAGGTCATGATCTACACGCGCGACCGGGCAGGCCTGTTCGCCCGCATCTGCGGCTACTTCGAACAGGCGGGCTTCAACATCGCCGAAGCCCGCGTCCACACCACGCGCGACGGCTACGCGCTGGATACGTTCATGGTCATGGGAAAAGGCCGCGAGGCGCATTACCGCGACATGATCGCGGCGATCGAGCACGACCTCGCCGAGAACCTCGCCAGCGACGCGCCGCTTCCCCCGCCGCGGACCGGGCGGCTGTCGCGGCGCGTGCGGCATTTCCCGATCTCGCCCGTCGTGGATATCCGCCCCGACGAGCGCGGGACCTACCAGGTGCTGTCGATCGTCGCGAGCGACCGGCCGGGCCTCCTCTACGGCGTGGCCCGCACGCTTTCCGACTACCGGGTGGAGCTCCACACGGCGCGGGTGAACACGCTGGGAGACCGCGCGGAAGACGTGTTCCTCGTCTCCGGCGAGGTGCTGTCGAACTCGAAGAAGGTGCTGCAGCTCGAGCAGGACCTGCTCAAGACCCTGCAGATCTAGTCTTCCGCCGGCAGGTCCTGCCCGGGGAACAGCGCGTCGTTGAAGCCGAACCGGGTCAGGTCCCGGATGCGACGCGGGTAGAGGATGCCGTCCAGATGGTCCACCTCGTGCTGCACGACCCGGGCGTGGAAATCCTCCGCGACGCGCTCGAACCTCCGGCCAGTTTCGTCGAAGCCGCTGTAGCGCAGGCGTTTCCAGCGCGGCACCCAGCCGCGCATGCCGGGAACGGAAAGGCAGCCTTCCCACCCTTCCTCCTCCTCGTCCGAAAGCGGCTGGAGCACCGGATTGATGAGCACGGTGTCGGGCACGGGGTCGATGCCCGGGTAGCGCGGATTGGAGGCCACGCCGAAGATCACTACCCGCTGCAGCACTCCGATCTGCGGCGCCGCGAGCCCGGCGCCGTTCAGGTGCGCCATCGTGTCGCGCATGTCCTGGAGCAGGTCTCCGAGCTCGCGCGTGCCGAAACGCAGCACCGGCGCCGAAACCTCCAGCAGCCGCGGGTCACCCATGCGCAGGACGGGGCGGATCATTGCTCGCAGAGCGCCTCGATCACCCGCCGCACCCGGCCCATCGACTCGGCGAGCACCGCCTCGATCCGCTCGAGCGGGACCGCGTGCTCGCTCTCACCGCGGCCGGCGGCGAAGTTCGCCACCAGGTTGATGGCGGCGTATTCGAGCCCGATCTCGCGCGCGAGCGAGGCCTCGGGCATCCCGGTCATGCCGACCACGTCGGCGCCGTCGCGCTCCAGCCGGTTGATCTCGGCTGCGGTCTCGAGCCGCGGTCCCTGCGTCGCCGCGTAGACGCCCCCGTCGACGACCGCCTCCTTCGCCGCCTTCGCCGCGGCCAGCAGGCGCTTGCGCAAGCCGGTCGAGTAAGGCTCCGTGAAGTCGATGTGGTTCACCGGCGCGCCGGCGCCTTCGAAGAAGGTCGAGGCCCGCCCCCACGTGTAGTCGATCACCTGGTCCGGCAGCACCAGGACGCCGGGGCCGAGGTCCGTGCGGATGCCGCCTACGGAAGCCACCGAGACGACCTCGGTCGCGCCGCTCTCCTTGAGGGCCCAGAGGTTCGCCCGGTAGTTCACCTGGTGCGGGGCGATGGTGTGGCCGTAGCCGTGTCGCGCCAGGAACACGACGTCGCACTTCGCGATGCGGCCGAACGTGAGCGCCCCCGAGGGCTCGCCGTAGGGCGTGCGCACCACCTTGCGCCCGGTCACCTCCATGTTGCCGAGCTTCGACAGCCCGCTGCCACCGATGATCGCGAGCACGCTCAGCTTCCCTTCATGGCCCGGATCTCGGGCAGGTTGCGCCAGTAACCCTTCGCGTCCATGCCGCAGCCGAAGACGAAGCGATCCGCGATCTTCAGGCCGATGAAGTCGGCGGCGATCGGCTTTTTCCGGTCGAGGACCTTCTCCACCAGCACCGCGGAAAAGAAGGCGCGGGCGCCGCTGCCCAGCAGGCGGTCGCGGATCGCGGCCATCGTGTCGCCGCCGTCGAGGATATCGTCGAGCACGAGGACCGTGCGGCCGGCGACGTCCTTCGGCGGCGTCACGCGCCACTGGATCTCCGCGCCGCGCGTCGCCGCGCCGTAGCGCGTGGCATGGATGTAGTCGAAATCGATCGGGAAACGCAGCTTCGGCAGGATCTGGCCTGCGAACACCACTGCGCCGCCCATCACCGCGAGCACCAGCGGGTAGGCGTCCGCGAGGCGGGCCTGGATCTCGGCCGCGACGCGGTCGATCGCCGCCTGGACCTGCGCGGCGCTCGCGATCTCGTCGGAATTCTTCAGGAACTCCCAGGCGGCGCCGGGGTTCGGGGAAAGCTCGGGCATGGGCCCGGAGTTTACCGGCTCTTCAGGTAGCGCTCGAATTCCCGGCCGGTTTCCGGGTGGCGCAGCCCGAACTCCACGCTCGCCTGCAGGTAGCCGAGCTTCGAGCCGCAGTCGTAACGCTTGCCGGGCAGCCGGATCGCGAACACGCGCTCGTGCGCGAGCAGCGCGGAGATGGCGTCGGTGAGCTGGATCTCGCCCCCGGTGCCGGGGCGCACGTCGCCCAGCATGTCGAAGATGCGTGGCGTGAGAACGTAGCGCCCGATCACCGCGAGGTTCGACGGCGCTTCCGCCGGGCGCGGCTTCTCGACGATGCTGTGGATCCGGGCGAGGTCGCCCTCCATCTTGTCGATGGTGACGATGCCGTAGCTATGCGTCTGGTCCCGGGGCACCTCCTCCACGCCGAGGAGCGAGGCGCCGTCGCGCTCGAACACCTGCGCCATGCGTGCCATGGCCGGCGGCTGCGAATCCATCAGGTCGTCGGCGAGGATCACGGCGAACGGCTCGTTGCCGACGATCGGCTGGGCGCACAGGACGGCGTGGCCGAGGCCGAGCGCTTCCGCCTGGCGGATATAGATGCAGCGCACGCCTTCGGGCAGCACCGAGCGGACCTGATCGAGCAGGACGTTCTTGCCCTTGCGCTCGAGCTCGGTCTCGAGCTCGTAGGCCTTGTCGAAATGGTCCTCGATGGCGCGCTTGTTGCGGCCGGTCACGAAGACCATCTCGGTGATCCCCGCGGCCGCCGCCTCCTCCACCGCGTACTGGATGAGCGGCTTGTCGACGATCGGCAGCATCTCCTTCGGGCTCGCCTTCGTCACGGGCAGGAACCGGCTGCCCAGCCCGGCGACGGGGAATACGGCTTTTCTCAGCTTCGGCATCGGCGCTATAGGCTCCTGAGGAGATCGGCGAATTGTCGCTCATCCAGGACCGGCACGCCGAGCTCGCGCGCCTTGTCGAGCTTGCTGCCCGCTTCTTCGCCCGCGACGACGTAGTCCGTCTTCTTCGACACCGAGCCGCTGACCTTGTGGCCGCGCGCCTCGATGGCCTCGCGCGCCTGGTCGCGCGACATCGAGGGCAGGGTCCCGGTCAGCACGAACGTCAGCGCCGGCCCCCTCGCGGGGGCCGCGGCGCCCGCAGCCTGCGCGAGCCGCACCCCCGTCGCCGGGTCGGTCAGGCGCGCGATCACCTCGCGGTTGTGCGGCTCGTGCAGGAACTTGTCCAGGCTTTCCATGAGCTCGGGGCCGATGCCTTCCAGGGGCACGTCGAGCAGCGGCTCGCCGCGCTTCTTGAGCTGCGCATTCTGCTTGCGGACGGCTTCCTTGTCTGCCGCGGCCTTGGGCCAGTCGGCTTCCAGCAGGGCGTCGAGCGTCCCGAAATGGCGCGCCAGGATCTTGGCGACTTCCTCGCCGACGCCCGGGATGCCCAGGGCGAAGATGAAGCGGGCGAGCGTCATGTCGCGGGAGCCCTGGATGCTCGCGACGAGATTGCGGGCCGATTTCCCGCCCATGCGCTCCAGGCCTTCGAGGGTCTGCACGTCCAGCCGGTAGAGGTCGGCCGGGCTGCGCGCAAGATCGCGCTCCACGAGCTGGTCGACGATCCTCTCGCCGAGGCCCTCGATGTCCATCGCCCGGCGGCCGGCGAAATGCAGCAGCGTCTGCTTGCGCTGCGCCTTGCAGAAGAGCCCGCCGGTGCAGCGCGTGGCCGCCTCGCCTTCGAGACGCGCGACGGGCGAGCCGCACACGGGGCACGCACGCGGCATCTCGAAGCGCTGCGCCGGCAGGCGCGGTCCCGGGCGGCTCACGGCCACCACTTCGGGGATCACGTCCCCCGCACGCCGGACGACGACCGTGTCGCCCACCCACACGTCCTTCCTCCGCAGCTCGTCCTCGTTGTGGAGGGTCGCATTGCTGACGGTGACCCCGCCCACGAAGACCTCCTTGAGCCGCGCCACCGGCGTCAGCGCCCCCGTCCGGCCGACCTGGACGTCGATGTCCACCACTTCGGTCGTCATCTCCTGCGCCGGGTATTTGTGTGCCACGGCCCAGCGGGGCTCGCGCGCCACGAAGCCGAGACGCTCCTGCAGGTCGCGCCGGTTCACCTTGTAGACCACGCCGTCGATCTCGAACGGCAGCTTTTCCCGCAGCGCCGCGATCCGCTCGTGGTAGGCCGCCAGGCCCGCCGCGCCGCGCACCGTTTCGCGATGCCGGTCGACCGGCAAGCCCAGTCTCTCCAGCGCGTCGAGGACGCCGCTGTGCGTCGGCGGAACCTTCCAGCCCTCGACTTCGCCTATGCCGTAGGCGAAGAACGAGAGCGGCCGCTGCGCCGCCATCTTCGGATCGAGCTGCCGGATGGCGCCGGCGGCGGCGTTGCGCGGATTGACGAACGTTTTCCCGCCTGCCGCCTGCTGCCGCGCGTTGAGCGAACCGAAGTCCTTGCGGCGCATGTAGATCTCTCCGCGCACCTCGAGGACGGGTGGCGCGGCACCCTGGAGAAGGAGCGGAATGGCGCGGATGGTGCGGACGTTGTGCGTGACGTTCTCGCCGACTTCGCCGTCGCCCCGCGTCGCCGCGCGCACGAGGCGCCCCCCTTCATAGCGCAGGCTGATCGCGAGGCCGTCGAACTTCAGCTCGGCGGCGTACTCCACGGGGGCTTCGACCTCGCCGAGCTCGCGCCGGATGCGGGCGTCGAAAGCCTCGGCGCCGGCGGCGCTGGTATCGGTCTCCGTGCGGATCGAGCGCATGGGCACCGCGTGGCGCACGGGCTCGAGCGCCGCCAGGGGCTCGCCGCCCACGCGCTGCGTGGGCGAGTCGGGGCTTCGCAACGATGGATGCGCCTCCTCCAGGCGCTGCAGCTCCTGGAAGAGCCGGTCGTACTCCGCGTCGCTGATCTCCGGCGCGTCCTCGATGTAGTACCGGCGGTTGTGGTGCTCGATCTGCCGCCGGAGCTCCTGCGCCCGCTGCCGCGCTTCGGGCGGGACCTTCATGAGAACAGCCGCAGCGCCACCATGCTTCCCGGCTCGAGGCCCCGTTCGGAAAGGCGGCGCCGGACCGCCTCGAGCTCGGCGCCGATCGCGGCGAGCGCGCGCTCGTCGAGCGGCTGGTCGCGATCGTCGACCAGGCGCCCGCCGCTGCGGCCGGCGAGCTGGCGGGCGGCGCGCGTCATGCCCTCGAACGCGCGCGCCGGGTCCTCGGTCCGGGGCATGTCGAGGAGGAAGGTGACGCCCTTCTCCTGCGCCGAAACCTGGTAGGCGGCTTCCGGATCGGCCGGGACCTCGATGCCTTCACCGACGACATGCAGGGCGACCTGGATGTCGGCGTCGGCACAGAACCGGTCCAGCTCGCGCGCGCTTTCCAGCGCGGCGCGCATCTCGGGCGCGCTGCATTCGGCGCGCACGCGGCTCGCGAGCGTTTCGACCTCGGTGCGGAACTCGATGAGCTCCGCGTCGCTCACCACGCCGCCGCGGCTCACCATCTGGAGGCCGGCCCGCAGCGAGGCGAAGGTGCCGAGCTCGCCGTGCGCCACCGGCCGCCAGCCGCTGCCGTCGGAGCCCGCCAGGAGGACGCGGCGCCCGAACCGCTGCTCGATGGGATGCCAGCTTTCGAGCGCTGCCGCGGCCGGCAGGCCGACGGGAATACGCAGCGTGAGAACGTAGTCGAGGCGCGGATCCGGCATCGCGCCGGCGGGGACGGTCGCGCCGGAGAGCTCGCGAACCGTCCCGGCGCGGGGCTCGGCTTCGCCTCCCAGGAGAACATCGGAATGCCGCGAGGCGAATGCGCGCTCGGCCTCCCTGCGCACAGCGCGCTCCTGCAGGCGGTTGTACAGGACGACGCCGACCACCGCCACGGCACCCAGTACGAGCAGGCCGAGCTGCAGGTCGGTCATGGCGCTGGCGCGTCCCCTGTCAGGCCGCCAGCTCCTCCCGGATGCGCAGCGCCTCGTCGATGTCCACGGCCACGACGCGCGAGACGCCCGACTCGGGCATGGTGACGCCGATCAGCTGCTCGGCCATCTCCATCGCGATCTTGTTGTGGCTGATGAACAGGAACTGCGTGTTCGCCGACATCTTGCGCACCAGGTCGCAGAAGCGCTGGGTGTTCGAGTCGTCGAGCGGCGCGTCCACCTCGTCGAGCAGGCAGAACGGCGCGGGGTTGAGCTGGAAGAGCGAGAACACGAGCGAGATCGCCGTGAGCGCCTTCTCGCCGCCGGAGAGCAGGTGGATGCTGCTGTTGCGCTTGCCCGGCGGCTGCGCCATGACCTGCACGCCGGCGTCGAGGATCTCCTCGCCGGTCATGGTCAGCTTCGCCTCGCCGCCGCCGAACAGGGTCGGGAAGAGCGAGCCGAAGTGGCGGTTGACGCTGTCGAACGTGTCCTTCAGGAGCTCGCGCGTCTCCCGGTCGATCTTGCGGATCGCGTCCTCCAGGGTGCGCACGGCCTCCTCGAGGTCGATCGCCTGCGCGTCGAGGAAAGACTTGCGCTCCCGGCTCGTGCCGAGCTCCTCGAGCGCCGCGAGATTCACCGCGCCGAGCTCGTTGATCGCCTGCGTGAGGCGGGTGATCTCGCCCTGGAGGCTCGAGGGCCGCGGCGCGCCTTCGGCCGCCGTCGCCAGGGCGGCCTCGTCGGCGTTCGCCTCGCGCAACTGGCTCTCGAACTGCTCCGCGTTGAGCTGTGCCGCCTGCTCCTTGAGGCGCAGCTCGCCGACGCGCTCGCGCAGCGGCGCCACCCGGGCGTCGACCTGGAGACGGCTTTCCTCGAGCTCGCGCAGCGCGCCCGCCGCGGCCTCGACCGCGTTGCGCGCTTCGCCGAGCGTCTTCTCGCAGGCGATGCGCACTTCGACGGCGGCATCGAGCAGCTCCCGCAGTGCCGGGATCGGATCGTTCGCGAGCTCCTCGGTGAGCTTCGCGATCTCGGCGTCCGCGCGCACGATCTGCTGGTCGATCACCTTCACCGAATTGTCGATCTCGGCGATCTTGGAGGTGCATTCGCGCTCGCCGAACACGGCGTCCTGGGACGCGCGATCGGCCTGCTGCACCGCGCGGCGCTGGTCTGCCAGCGCCGTTTCGGCCGCGACGTACGCGGCGCGGGCGGCCTCGACGGCCTTGCGCGCCTCGGCGATCTGCCCGGCCAGGTCCGCGACCTTGCCGCCGGCGATCTCGCGCGCCGCGCGCTTCTCCGCCGCCTCGCGCGAGACTTCCGCCAGCTCCGCCTCGATCTGGGCGCTGCGCTCGCGGTAGCGCTCTTCCGCCTGGGCGATCTTGAGGTGCTCGATCTGCGCGCCGTGCTGCGCCTTCTGCCGCTCGGCTACGTTCTGGCGCGTCTCTTCCAGGGCGGTGGCACCGTGGGCGGCGACTTCCTCCGCGTCCGCGAGCGCGCGGCGGGCCGCTTCGAGACGCGCGCCGAGGTTCGAGCAGCGTTCTTCGAGCGCTTCGATCTCGGCCTGCCGGGACAGTACGCCGGAATCCTCGCCGTCCTGGGCGTGGAACGTGACCGTGTGGCGCGTGAACTGGTCGCCGCGCTGGTTCACCAGCACGCCGCCCGCCGGAAGGAGCCCGCGCTGGGCGGGGTCCGGTGTCCCTTCGACCGCGAACGCTCCCGCGAGCCAGTCCGCGAGCGCCCCGCCGATGGCGCGATCGCCCGCCTGCACCTTCGTGGCGAGGGGAACCAGCCCCGCGATGGAAGGCGAGCCGCCTTCGCCGGGCTCGAACACGCTCGCGCGGGCGCGCGGATGATCGCCGAGCAGCCCCTGGAGTCCGCCGCTCGCTTCCGTGGCATGGAGCCGCTCGCGCAGCACCGATTCGACGGCCGTTTCCCAGCCGTGCTCGATGCGCATCTTCTGCCAGAGCTTCGGCAGGGTGCCGAGGCCATGGCGTTGCTGCCATTCGTGCAGCGACTCGTCGTCGCCCGCCCGTTCCTGGATCTGGCGCAGCGTCGCGAGCTGCGCTTCGGCCGCCGCGTGCTCGCGCTGTGCCGCGCCGAGCGCCTCGGCGGCCGCGGCTCGCCGCTCCTCCTGCGCAGCGCACTCCGCTTGCAGCGCTTCGACCCGTGCTTGCGCGTCGGCGAGCGCCCGGGCAGCCTCGGCAAGGCGATCGTCCGCCGCCTGCCGAGCGCCGGCCTCCGGCGTGCTGAGGGTCTCGAGCTCGCTCTGCAGGCGCTCCGCGCGCTGCGTCAGCGCCTGCAGCGCGCCCTCGACGTGGGACAGGCCCGCCTGCTCGATCTGCAGGCGGCTCTCCGCCTGCACCAGCGCGTTGCGCTTCTCGTTCAGCGCCTCCTGGGCGGCGCGGAACCCCTGCTCGGTCCCGGGCAAGCGCGCGTTCTCGGCGTCGAGCCTCTCGCGCGCCACGGCGACCTGCTGCTTGGCCGTGCCGGCGCGCGCGGCCCACATGTGCAGGGCCTGGGTCAGCGTCGAGCGCTGGTCGCGCCACGACGCGAGCTGGGCGCGCCGTTCGGTGTGCTGGCTCTCGAGCCGCTGCCGCGTTTCCTCCGCGTAGCGCAGCTCGGATTCGTGGCGTGCCACTTCCGAGTTCGCGCCATAGAGCGACGCCTGCGCCGCATTCAGGCCGTCGCCGGCGGCGAAATGGGTCGCGCGCGCGGTCTCGACGCGCGACTCGATGCCGCGCAGCGCGGCGTTCTCGGACTCGAGCTCGTTGCTCACGCGCGCGATCTCCGCGGCGTGCTTCTCGCGCTCCGCCGCGGCGTCGCGGCGCCGCAGGAACCACAGCAGGTGCTGCTTGAGCTGCAGGTCGGACTGGTATTCCTTGTAGCGCGATGCGACCTGCGCCTGCCCTTCGAGCTTCTCGAGCTGGACCGCGAGCTCGGTGCGGATGTCGGTGATGCGCGCGAGGTTGTCGCGCGTGTCGGCGAGCCGGTTCTCCGTCTCCCGGCGGCGCTCCTTGTACTTCGAGATCCCCGCCGCTTCCTCGAGGAAGACGCGCAGCTCCTCCGGCTTCGCTTCGATGACGCGCGAGATCATCCCCTGCTCGATGATCGCGTAGGCGCGCGGCCCGAGGCCGGTGCCGAGGAAGATGTCGGTGATGTCGCGGCGCCG
>DASZQH010000048.1:0-3653 GCA_035549805.1 Burkholderiales bacterium | reverse complement strand
TACCACGTGGAGCGGCAGCCCGACCGCCTCACCGTGTTCCTCTACGAGGACCAGAAAGAGCACCGCATCTCCTACAAGGGGCTGTGGGAAGGCGCGATGCGCTACGCCGCGCGCCTCGCCGAGGAGGGCCTCGCGCCGGGGCAGACGGTCGCGATCATGCTGCCCACCGGCGCGGACTATCTCTATTGCTTCTACGGCGTGCTGATCGCCGGCGGCATCCCGGTGCCGCTCTACCCGCCGGCGCGGCTCACCACCATCGAGGATCACATGACGCGCCACGTCACGATCCTCAAGAGCTGCGGCGCGGCGATCATGGTCACGATCCCCGAGGCGAAGGCGCTGGCGTGGCTCCTGCGGGCCCAGGTGGAGACGTTGAAGGCCGTGCTCGTGCCTTCGGATTTTTCTTCCGCCTCTTCTTCTTTCGCCCCGGTGAAAGGACGATCCGGGCAGATCGGGTTCCTGCAGTACACCTCCGGCAGCACGGGCAATCCGAAAGGCGTCGTGCTCACGCACGCCAACCTCCTCAACAACGTGCGCCAGATGGGAAAGTCGGCGCGCGCGACGCAGGAGGACGTGTTCGTGAGCTGGCTGCCGCTCTACCACGACATGGGCCTGATCGGCGGCTGCTTCGCAACGATGTACCTCGGCTTCCCGGTGGTGCTGATGTCGCCGCTCGCGTTCCTCTCGCGCCCGTCGAGCTGGATGCGCGCCATCCACCGGCACAAGGGCACCATCTCCGGCGGCCCCAACTTCTCTTATGAATTGTGCTTGAGAAGAATTCCGGATCAGGAGATGGAGGGCCTCGATCTCTCGTCGTGGCGCTTCGCGTTCAACGGCGCGGAGCCGGTGAGCCCGGACACGATGAAGGCGTTCTCGGACAAGTTCTCGAAGTGGGGATTCGATCGCAATGCGATGTCGCCGGTCTACGGCCTGGCGGAGAACACGGTGGGCGTCGCGTTCACGCCGCCGGGCACGCCGTGGCGCATGGATCTCCTCGACCGCGACATCTTCTCGCGCACCGGCGAGGCGGTGGACGCGAGGCCGGACGACCCCGCCCCGCTGCGCGTGGTCGGCTGCGGCCACGTGATCGACGAGCACGACCTGCGCGTGGTGGACGCGGCGGGGCTCGAGCTCCCCGACCGCAACGAGGGCCAGCTCCAGTTCCGCGGCCCCTCCGCCACCTCGGGCTACTACCGCAACCCGGAGGGCACGAAGGGCCTCTTCGCCGGCGACGGCTGGGTCAACACCGGCGACCGCGCGTATCTCTCCGAAGGCATGGTGTACATCACCGGCCGCGAGAAGGACGTCATCATCCGCGGCGGGCGCAACATCAGCCCCTACGAGCTCGAGGAAGCGGTCGGCGACCTGCCGGGGATCCGGCGCGGCTGCGTCGCGGTGTTCGGCTCGCCGGACCCGCAGTCGGGCACCGAGCGCGTCGTGGTGCTGGCGGAGATGCGCGACGTCGGCTTCGCCGAGAAGGAGGAGCTGAAGAAGAGCATCAACGGGCTCGCGCTGTCCTTCATCGGCGCGCCGGCCGACGACATCGTGCTCGCGCCGCCGCACACGGTGCCGAAGACCTCGAGCGGCAAGATCCGGCGCGTCGCGGCGCGCGAGTACTACGAGCGCGGCCCCGAGTCGGTGAAGCCGCAGGCGGTGTGGCTGCAGTTCATCCGCCTCGCCGCCGCGGGCGTGGCGCCGCAGCTGCGCCGCGGCTGGCGCGTCGCGCGCGGCTTCCTCTTCGCGGCGCGCGCATGGCTCGCCGGCGCGCTCGTGCTGCCGGTGCTCCTTGCGTTCGCGGCCGCCGTGCCCGGGCTGCCGGCGTGGCGCATGGCGGGACGGCTGTGCCGGTTCTTCTTCCGCTTCTCCGGCATCCCGCTGGTCGTGCGCGGGATCGAGAACCTTCCGGCCGACGGCCCCGTCGTGATCGCGGCGAACCACACGAGCTACCTCGACGGCGCGGTGCTGCTCGCGGTCCTGGAGGCGCGCAACTACGCCTTCGTCGCGAAGCGCGAGCTGGAGGAGAACGCTCTCACGCGCACGCTGGTCCGGGGCATCGGCGCGGAGTTCGTGGAGCGCTTCGACGTGCAGAAGAGCGCCGAGCACGCCGACGGCCTCGCCGAGGCGGCGAAGGCCGGCCGCTCGCTCATCATCTTCCCCGAGGGGACGCTGGCGCGGCACACCGGCCTGATGGCGTTCCGCGCCGGCGCGTTCCAGGCCGCCGCGCGCGCCGGCGTGCCGGTGGTGCCGGTCGCGCTGCGCGGCGTGCGCTCGGTGCTGCGCGACGGCACCTGGTACCCGCGCCGCTCCCCGATCGCGGTCACGTTCAGCCCCCCGGTGCTGCCCGAAGGCGACGACTGGAACGCGGTGCTGAAGCTGCGCGACCAGGTGCGCGCCGAGATCGCCCGGCACTGCGGCGAGCCCGACCTCGCCCCGCCCGCCTAGAGACGGATCGTTCCGTCCACGCAGGTCACCGAATTGCCGCCGAGGTGGGTCGCGCCGTCGTCGTCGAGGCGCATGTGGACGCGCCCGTCGCGCCCCATCTGCATGCCCTGGCGCGCGACGTAGCTCGCGCCGAAGCGCGTGTCCTTGTGGTGGCGCAGGTACGCGGCGATGCTGAGGTTGCCGGTGCCGCACACCGGATCCTCCGGGATGCCGTGGTACGGCGCGAAGGCGCGCACGTGGATGGCGGATTCCCCGTCGTCCGACTTCGCGAACAGGCAGACGCCCGCGAGGTCGAGCTTCTCGCTGAGCTTCATGAGGACCGGGACGTCGGGCTTGAGCGCGGCGAGGAACTTCGCGTCGCGCACTTCCGCCACCACCCACACCGCGCCGACGTCGATGCGCATCGGCGCCGAGATCGTGTCCGCGCCGATCGGCTCGGCGACCGGCGTCATCTTCGGCGCCGGGCCGCGCACCGAAATGCGGCCGTCCTCGACCTGAAGGTCGAAAATTCCGGCCTGGCACTCCTGCCGGAGGGACTTCTTCGAAGGCACGAAACCGGACTCGAGGGCGGCATGGGCGCTGCCAAGGGTCGGATGCCCCGCGAAGGGGAGCTCCTGCAGCGGCGTGAAGATGCGCAGCTTGTAGTCCGCCACGGCGCTCTTCAGGAGAAACGTGGTCTCGGACAGGTTGGTCCAGTTGGCGATGCGCTGCATCGTCCCGGTGTCGAGCCCTTCCGCGCCGATCACCACCGCGACCGGATTGCCGCGGAACGGCTGCGAGGTGAAGACGTCGACCTGCTTGAAGGCGAGGGTTGTCATGCAGGTATATTCACAGCCTTTCCCGAGAGGCGCCAGATGGCAGCGAAGCGAAAAATTCCCGCCACACTGATCCCCGGCGACGGCATCGGGCCCGAGATCGTCGCCGCGGTGGTGAAGATACTCGCCGCGGCGGGCGCGCCGTTCGCCTGGGACCGGCAGCCCGGCGGCCTGGCGGCAGTGAAGCTGCACGGCGACCCGCTGCCGCCGAAGCTGCTCGCCAGCATCCGGCGCACCGGCCTCGCGCTGAAGGGCCCGCTCACCACGCCGGTGGGCGGCGGGTTCCGCTCGGTGAACGTGCGGCTGCGCGAGGAGTTCGGCCTGTACGCCAACCTGCGCCCGGTGCGCACGATGGTGCCCGGCGGGCGCTACGAGGACATCGACATCGTCCTCGTG
>DASZQH010000047.1:0-7020 GCA_035549805.1 Burkholderiales bacterium | reverse complement strand
GGCGCCACGCCCTGTCCTCGGCCGGGGCGACGCTGGCGCGCGGCCTGCTCGGCGTGCGCCTCAGCGATCCGATGAGCGGCTTCTTCATGGTGCGCCGCGCCCTGGTCGAGCGCGTGGCGAAGCGCATCAGCCCGGACGGGTTCAAGATCCTCCTCGACCTCGTCACCGCCGCGCCGCGCGACGTGCGCATCGTCGAGCTCGCGTACCGCTTCCGTCCCCGCGCCGAGGGCGCGAGCAAGCTCGACGCGAAGGTGGCCCTCGAGTTCGCGGCGCTGCTCGCCTCCAAGCTCTCCGGCGGCCTGCTGCCGCTGCGCTTCGTCATGTTCTGCTTCGTCGGCGGGCTCGGCCTCGCCGTGCACCTCGCGGTGGCGTGGCTCGTGCTGCGCGCCGGCCAGGGCTTCGTCGTGGCGCAGACCGCGGCCACGCTCGTGGCGATGACGAGCAACTTCTTCCTCAACAATGCGATCACGCACCGCGACCGCGCGCTGCGCGGCGGGCGGCTCGCCGCCGGGCTGCTCGCGTTCTACGCGATCTGCAGCTTCGGCGTGGTGGCGAACGTCGGCTTCGCGAGCGTCTTCTTCGGCCGCTACCCGACGTGGTGGCTGGCGGCGCTCGCCGGCGCGGTCGTGGGCACGGTGTGGAACTACGCCATCAGCGCGACCTTCGTCTGGCGCTCGCGATGAGGCCGAGGCAGATCGCCAGCGCGAGGAGCGAAGCGGCGGTGGCAGCGCGCTGCCACGGCGGCAGGACGGGCTCGAACGCCTCGTAGCGCAGGAATCGCTCGGCTTGGGCGCGCGCCGCGACCGGGAACAGTCCGCCCGGGCTGCAGGCGTTCGCGGCGGGATAGGCGAAGCACGCCGGGTTGCGCACGTTGAGGAACCCCGGCGCGGCTTCGCCGAGCGCCGGCCCCTCGCGCAGCGGGCCGCCCGGCAGCCGCTCGAGGCGATAGCCGAACATCGGCTGGTAGCAAAGCGCCTGCGAGCCGCCGACGGCCAGCGCGTCGTTGCGGTCGACCTCGCCCGACGGCTGCCCGCTCGCATCCTTGCGGACCACGATGCGCTCGACTGCCGGCACGCCGTCGCGCCCGAGCCTCTCCCATGCCGCCTGGATCGGGCGGGGGTCGTAGGACGCGGAGATGTAGCGCATGTCGTCGGCCAGGAAGTTCCAGCCCGCGGTCGCGGCGATGACGGCGAGGGCCGCCGCGCGGCGCACCGGGTCCCGGCGAAAGCCCTGCAGCGCGAGCGCCGCGAGGAGCACGGCGACCGGGATGTATGCCGCGTACCAACGCAGCAGGCTGCTGCTCGAGCCGAAGAGCGGCAGGCGCTTCAGGAGCGCGTTCCACGGCTCGAGGTGCCAGTTGAGCGCGAGGGGCAGCGCGAGCAGCAGCACGACCAGCCCCCAGCCCGCAGCGGCCCCGGGCAGGCGGCCGCGCCGCGCGGCCGCGAAGGCGCCGGCGAGGATCGCGGCGAGCGCGGCAGGGCCGACGCCGAACGCGAGCTCGTGGACCTCCATGTCCCACTGCTGGTTGGCGAGGCTCGCCGAGATACCGAGGAGCGGTGGCCGCCAGAACAGCGCCTGCAGGGCGAATCCCGCCGCGTCCGCCAAGGCCGGGAAGCCCGGCAGCGCATAGTCGGCGCGCGGGAACTGCGCGAGGAAGGCGAGCGAGGCGGCGAGGCGCTGCGCGCCGAGCGCGAGCGCGAGGAGCGCGGCGAGCGAGAGCACGATCCACGGGCGTGCCTGCGCGCCGTAAAGCTGCCCGTGCACGAGGACCATGATCGCCACCGCGAGCAGGGCGGGCAGGATGCCGTGCACCATGCCGGCCTCGAACATGTAGGCGAAGGCGAGGGCGCACGCGGCCGCTCTCGCGAGCGTCGTTCGCCACGGCCCCGCCGGCCCGAGCGCGATCCAGGCGAGCCACGGCACGAGCGTGAACGGATGGAAGGTGAGATGCCCGGCGACCATGCGCGCGGTGTAGAACGTGCTGAAAAGAAACAGCACCGCCCCCGCCGCCGCCGGGCCGGCTTCGAGGCGAAAGCGCGAGCGCAGCAGCACGAAGGTCCCCGCGCCGCCGGCCGCGGCGAAAGCGAGGAAAGTCGCCTGCACCGCCGGGATCGGCCCGGCGGCGAGCGAGAGCCACTGCGGCAGCGCGTAGTACGCGACGTTCAGGTCGCCGAGGAACGGCACGCCGCCGCATTGCGCGGGGCTGAACCAGGGGATCGCGAGCGGGCCGTTGCGCGCGTGCCAGTAGCAGCCGGCGAGAAGATTGGGGAAATGCAGCGCGTAGTCGTCGCCCCAGCCCGCGCCGGCCGCGAAGCGCGGCAGATACAGCCACACGTATGCGCCGAACGCGAGCGCCGCGGCGAGGCCGAACAGTCTGGCATCGTTTTTCAGCATGCTATCGTTCCCCCATGTGGACTGTAGCCCAGCTCGCGCGGGATCTCGACGCGGGCCGTACCACCAGCCGCGAGCTCGTGGAGCAGGCGCTGGCGCGCATCGCCGATCCGGCGGGCGAGGGCGCCCGCGCTTTCATCAAGGTGTACGCGGACGTCGCGCGCGCCGACGCGGACGTTGCGGACCGCTTGCGCAAGGCGGGCGTGCGCCGCTCGGCGGTGGATGGCCTGCCGGTGTCGCTGAAGGACCTGTTCGACGTCTCGGGTGACGTGACGCGCGCGGGCTCGAAGGTCTACGCCCGGGAAGCGAAGGCCGATGCTCCTGCCGTGGCGCGCCTGCGCGCCGCGGGCGCCGTATTCATCGGGCGGTCGAACATGGTCGAGTTCGCGTTCGGCGGCGTCGGCCTCAATCCGCACTACGGCACGCCGAAGAACCCGTGGGACCGCAAGACCGGGCGGGTGCCCGGCGGCTCCTCCTCCGGCGCCGCGGTCTCCGTGGCGGACGGCATGTGCGTGATGGGCCTCGGGACGGATACGCGCGGCTCGATCCGCGGGCCTGCGGCGCTGTGCGGGGTGACCGGCTTCAAGCCGACGCAGCGGCGCGTGCCGCTCGACGGTGCATTTCCGCTGTCGTTCACGCTCGATTCGATCGGCCCGCTCGCCAACAGCGTCGAGTGCTGCGCGGCGTACGACGCGGTGCTGAGCGGCGACGCCGCGCCGCTGCCCGACCTCGACGTGCGCGGGTTGCGGCTCCTGCTGCCGCGCTCCTCGGCGATCGAGGACCTCGATGCGCACGTCGGTGCGACGTTCGACGCCGCGTTGAAGGCGCTCTCGCGCGCCGGCGCGGCGATCACCGAGGTCGCCGTGCCCGCCTTCGATCGCCAGGCGGAGTACTTCAAGGGCGGCGGCTTCGCCGGCGCGGAGTCGTACTACGTGCACCGGGAGCGTCTCGACCGAGTCGCCGAGTTCGATCCGTTCGTCGGCAAGCGCGTGCTCCTCGGCAAGGATCTTTCGGCGGCGGACTACGTCGCCCTGCGCTTCCTCCGGGAGGCCTACCAGCGGGAAATCGGGGCGCTGATGGCGCCGTTCGATGCGCTCGTCATGCCCACCGCGCCGTGCGTCGCGCCTTCCATCGCCGAGGCGGGCGGGAGCGAGGAAGCGTACTTCCGCTGGAACGCGCGGCTGCTGCGCAACCACGGGCTGATCAACTTCCTCGACGGCTGCGCCGCTTCGCTTCCATGCCACGCGAACGGCGCGGCCCCGGTCGGCCTCATGGTCTGCGGCACGGCCGGCACCGACCGGCGCATCCTCGCGGTGTCGCGTGCCATCGAGCGGGCACTTTCCGCGCGTTGACGCGTGCGCGGCGCGCCGCCGGTTCGAGCGCGCGGCCGTCACCTACGCGGCCGCTTCCCGCCTGGAGCAGGAGATCGGCGACCGCATGCTCGAGCGTCTCGACTACATGCGTCTCGATCCCCGGCGTATCCTCGACGCCGCCAGCGGCCCGGGCCGCGAGGCCGCCAAGCTGCAGGCGCGCTACCGCGCGAGCGAGGTGGTCCGCGCGGATTTCGCGCTGCCGATGCTGCGCGCCGGGCACGCCTGGCTCTTCGAGCGCAAGAAGCGCGTTTGCGCCGACCTCGCCCGGCTGCCTTTTGCGGCGGGCGCCTTCGATTTGGTCTGGTGCAACATGGCCCTGCACTGGGCGGAAGACCCGCTCGCGTGGCTGCGCGAGTTCGCGCGCGTAGCGGCGCCCGAAGGGCTCGTGCTCTTCAGCACGCTTGGCCCGGACACGCTGAAGGCGCTGCGCGCCACGGCCGGCGCGCGGCGCGTTCACGAATTCGTCGACATGCACGACCTGGGCGACATGCTGGTGGCGTGCGGCTTCAGCGCTCCGGTCATGGACATGGAGATGGTGACGATGGCGTACGACGGCCGCCGCACGCTGCTCGACGACCTGAAAGCGAGCGGACAGACCAGCGCGCGCAGCGACCGGGCGCGCGGATTGCCGCCGCGCGCCCTGCGCGCTTTGCGGTCCCGCGTCGGAAATGAAGCGCAATTCGAGGTGGTTTACGGGCATGCCTGGCGAGGCGCGCCGCGCAAGCTCGCCGATGGGCGCGACATAGTGCAATTTCGCTCCGCGAAGGGGCGCTCGCCTTGAGATAGGTTCTTGATCTGTGGTACTTTACGGCGCTCCGTGAGCACCCCGAGTCATGCGTTTCCCGGGCGCGAATTCGCGTTTCGGGACGGGCTTGCCGAATTCAGCCTGACGCTCAAGCGTAACTGCTCGATTTCACCGGCTGGCCTGCTGGGTGTGTTCGCGGCGCTCTCGCTCGCGTCGTCGGCGATCGGGATCGGGTTCGCGATCGCGGGCGCCTGGCCGGTGCTGCCGTTCGTGGGCCTGGAGATCGCGGCGCTCGGCGCGGCGTTCGTGCTGTACGCACGGCGCGCCGGGGACTATGAGCGGATCGAGCTGGCGCGCGGACGCCTGACGATCGAGGTGGTGGAGTCGGAGCGGCAGGTGCAGTACGAACTCGACGCGCGCCGCGCGCGCGTCGTGCTGGAGCGGAACACGGGATACGGAGCGCGCGTGCTGGTGCGCGAGGCCGGAAAAGAAGTGGAGATCGGCCGGCACCTCGACGCGCTCTCGCGCATCGAGTTCGCGGGCGAGCTCTCGAGAAGATTGCGGAACTGATTGCGGGGAATGCGGAACATGCGGGGACTCTTCAGGAAATCCATCTCTCTGGTCGCCGCGCTCGGCGCGCTCGCCGTGGCGGCGCCGGCGCACGCCGTCGCCTGGTACTTCCAGTCGCCGGCGACGCAGATGGCGCGCGACATCGACCAGCTCCACCAGTACGTGATGTGGCTGATCATCGTCATCTTCATCGGCGTGTTCGGCTTCATGTTCTACTCGTGCTGGGCGCACCGCAAGTCGGTCGGCCACAAGGCGGCGCAGTTCCACGAGAACACCACCGTCGAGCTGATGTGGACCATCATCCCGGCGATCATCCTGGTGATCATCGCCTGGCCGGTGACGAAGACCGTCATCGCGCAGAAGGACACCAGCGCGGCCGACATCACCGTCAAGGTGACCGGCTACCAGTGGAAGTGGGGCTACGACTACCTCAAGGGCGAGGGCGAGGGCATCAACTTCCTCTCCACGCTCGCCACGCCGCGCTCGCAGATCGAGGGCGCGGAGCCGAAGGGCGAGAACTACCTCCTGGAAGTCGACAACGAGATGGTCGTGCCGGTGGGCAAGAAGGTGCGCGTGATCGTCACCGCCGCCGACGTGATCCACGCCTGGTGGGTGCCGGCGTTCGGCGCGAAGCAGGACGCGATTCCCGGCTTCCTGCGCGACACCTGGTTCCGCGCCGAGCAGGAGGGCGTCTACCGCGGCCAGTGCACCGAGCTCTGCGGCAAGGAGCACGCCTTCATGCCGATCGTGGTGCGCGCCGTCTCGCAGGAGAAGTATGCGCAGTGGGTCGGCGAGAAGAAGAAGGCGCAGGCGGCCGCCCAGGACGACCCGTCCAAGCAGTGGACGCTCGAGGACCTGAAGGCGCGCGGCGAGAAGGTCTACGCCGCCAATTGCGTCGCCTGCCACCAGGCGAACGGCAAGGGCACCCCGCCGGCGTTCCCGCCGCTCGACGGCGGCAAGATCACCACCGGGCCGAAGGAAGGCCACATCGACATCGTGCTGAACGGCAAGCCGGGCACCGCCATGGCCGCGTTCGGCAAGCAGCTGAACGACACCGATGTCGCAGCGGTCGTTACCTATGAGCGCACGTCCTGGAGCAACAAGTCAGGAATGGTGCAGCCGGCAGAAGTGAAAGCGAGAAGGAAATAACATGAGCTCCGTCGTCGACACCCACGACCACGCCGCCCCGGGACACGCGGGGCACGACCACCACGATCACCACGGCGGCTACGGCGGCCTGATGCGCTGGGTCACCACGACCAACCACAAGGACATCGGCACGATGTACCTGTGGTTCAGCTTCATCATGTTCCTGGTGGGCGGCTTCATGGCGCTGGTGATCCGCGCCGAGCTGTTCTCTCCCGGCCTGCAGGTCGTGAACCCGGACTTCTTCAACCAGATGACCACCATGCACGGCCTGATCATGGTGTTCGGCGCGATCATGCCGGCGTTCGTCGGCTTCGCGAACTGGCTGATCCCGATGCAGATCGGCGCGCCCGACATGGCGTTCGCGCGCCTCAACAACTGGTCGTTCTGGCTGCTGCCGTTCGCGGGGACGCTGCTCATCCTGTCGTTCTTCACGCCGGGCGGCGCCCCGGGCGTGGGCTGGACGATGTACGCCCCGCTCACGGTGCAGATGGGCATCGGCATGGACCTCACGATCTTCGCCGTGCACATCCTCGGCATGAGCTCGATCCTCGGTTCGATCAACATCATCACCACCATCCTCAACATGCGCGCGCCGGGGATGACGCTGATGAAGATGCCGCTCTTCGTCTGGACCTGGCTCATCACCGCCTACCTGCTGGTGGCGGCGATGCCGGTGCTGGCCGGCGCGGTGACGATGACCCTCACCGACCGCCATTTCGGCACCACCTTCTTCAACGCCGCCGGCGGCGGCGACCCGGTGCTCTACCAGCACATCTTCTGGTTCTTCGGCCA
>DASZQH010000046.1:0-11847 GCA_035549805.1 Burkholderiales bacterium | reverse complement strand
CATGGTCACCCTCACCCTGATCCAGGGCGTGGTGAACACCTTCGTGTTCTTCCTCTCCCGCGTGGTCGGGATGATCGTCGACAAGGTGATCTTCAAGACCGAGCGCGGCATCGGCCCGGGCTTCTACATCACCGTCATCGTCTGCCAGATCGTGTTCGGCATCCTGGCGTCGGTGGTCGTCGCCTGGTTCTCGCGCCAGCGCGAGTTCCGCGCCGACGCGGGCTCGGCCTCGCTGATGGGCACGCCGCAGCCGATGATCGCGGCGCTGAGCCGCCTCGGCCAGATCCAGACCGGCGGCCTGCCCGATCAGGTGAAGGCGTTCGGCATCAACAGCGAGTCGAAGTGGCTGCACCTCTTCTCGACGCACCCGCCGATCGAGCAGCGCATCGCCGCCTTGCAGGCCGCGCGCTAAGGAGTTTTCAGACCGCGCGCCATTTTCAGGCCGCGCGCCAAAGAGACTTCTGAGGAGCGGCAAGCCGTCGTCCCCGCGAAGGCGGGGACCCATTTTTTTGTAGAGCAAACTGGGCCCCCGCCTTCGCGGGGGCGACTTCTTTGGACCTTCCTAGATACTTCTCAAATCTCCTAGGTACTTCTTCAAACCTTCCTAGGTGTTAGCGGCGGCGGGGGTCGGCCCGTAGCCGTACCAATGGCCGCCTTCGTACGGGCTCGCGAGGTGCTCGAGGACTCTGCGGTTCACTTCGTCCCGGTGCGTGAGGGGCAGCATGTGGCCGGCGCCCGGCACGACCCGGTGCGAAACGCACGGTAGGGCGCGCACCAGGCGCTGGGCCACGCGGCGCGCGGAGAGCCGCGTTTCGGCGCCCTGGAGAAGGAGCACCGGCGCGTGGATGCGGCGCATGTCGCGCGCCCCCGCCGGGTCGCCGAGCACCGCTTCGATCTCCTGCGCGAGCTTGGGAAGCGCCGCCACGACCGGCGCGCGCTTCTCCGGCGCCAGCCGGCTCCAGGCGCCCTCGCCGTTCCAGTAGTCGATGAAGATCCGGCCTGCTTCGTCCTGCTGGCCGATCGCGAACGCCTTGCGCACCGCCGCGGCCGTGCCGGCGAACTCCTTCAGGCCGGCCGCGTCGGCCTCGTCGCCGTCGCGCAGCAGGTGGAACGCGACCGGCTCGATGAGGACCAGCTTGCGCACCGCTTGCGGCCGGGTGCGTGCGAGGTGCAGCGCCACCGCGCCGCCATAGGAATGCCCGATGAGGTCGACCGGGGCGTCGAGACGGTCGAGCAGCGCGAGGAGCGGCGCCGCCTCGTCGGCGAGGCGAAACGGCCCCACGCCCGCCCAGCGCGGCGTGTTGCCGTAGCCCCTCAGGTCCGGCGCGGCGACTTCGCGGGAGCCCGCGAGCGCGCCGGCGAGCGAGCGCCACTGCGCGCTCGAGGAAGCGCTGGCGTGGAGCAGGACGGCGGCGGTCATGCGTACGCCGTCTGCATGCGGCGGGCAAGCTTCGCGTACGCCGCCATCCAGGCCTCGCGCACTTCCTCGGTGAAGGAAGCCCCGAGCCCTTTCTCGAGCGTCCAGATCAGCGCCTCGCCCACCCGCGGGTAGTGCTCGGGCCTCACGCCGTAGCGCTCGTGGCGCGCGCCCAGGTCCTGCAGCGTGCCGAGCGCATCCACGCGCTCGAGCGCGTGGATCGCCACGGCCAGCATGGTCATCAGCTTGCGGCCCTGCTCGAGCAGGTCGCCGCGGAAGAGCGGCCGCACGTCGGGCTGCAGCTCGAACAGGCGCTCGTAGAAGGTCCTCGCCGCCTCGTCCGCGATCGGCTGCACCTTGACCCAGGACTGCCGGACCAGCGCGATCTGGCGCGGGGTCACGCGGCTCTCCGATAGCTGCGTTGCACGGCGGCAGCGCGCGTGAGGTGCAGCACGTCGCGCTGCGCGTGGCTGCCGCCGATATGGTGGGCCACCGGCGGCAGGGCGCGCAGCAGCGCCTCGGCGGCGGCGTACTCCCCGCGCGCGAAAAGCAGCAGGGCGCGGCAGGCCGGCAGGCCGACGAGCCGCGTCATGTCCCGGTTGGCCCCCGGGACCTGGCGCGCGACGCGCCGGATCTGCGCCGAAAGCAGCCGGTGCGCGAGGTCCCAGCGTCCCCCGCCCGCGAAGGCCATCATCGCGTGCAGGTCGTTGAACGCGCAGAAGGCGTCCTCCGCGTGAGATGCCCACGCGCCCGCGAGCGACTCGAAGCGCCGGCCGGTCTCGACCCCGTCGAGCATCAGGCGCCAGAGCAGCGCCGAGGCGTCGATGCGCTCGGACAGGGCGTCGCCGCCGCGCATGCGCCGGTCGTAGATCTCGAGGGCGAAGCGCGGCCGGCCCGCCTGCTGGTGGTGCAGCGCGAGGTGCCACCAGAGGTGGGTCGAGATCGCCTCGCCCTGCGTCCAGTGCCGCGCGCGCATTCCCATCCAGCGGATGCCCTCCTCGGCGCGTCCCTGCATCTCGAAGACGTGCGTCATCGCGTGGTGCGCACGCAGGTCGCGCGGCTCGAGCTCGAGCGCCTGGCGCGCCGCCGCCTCCGCCGCGCCGTACTCGCCGCACTCCTCGAGCGCGAACGCATGGATGGCGAGCAGGCCGTGGAAGCCCGGCAGCGACGCGTCCCAGCTCCGCAGCGCCCGGGTGCTGCGCTCGCGCATCGTCGCCGGAGAGCCGAGGTAGTAGTCCATGACGCTCGCGACGTGCAGCGCGACCGCGTCGCGGGGGGCGGCGTCGAGCACGTCGTCGTAGCGGCGCGTCGCCGCCGCGAAGTCGCCGTCCACCGCGGCGGCGAGCGCGGCGGCGTGGCCCCGCTCCCGCTCGTTCATCCGCAGCGTGGCCATGCGCGCGTACACCCAGCCGGCGGACTCGAAGTCGCGTACGTCGCGGCTGCTGAGGAGCAGCGCGGCCTCCAGCTGGTGCGCGGCGACGAACTCGGGCGCCTCGCGAGCCGCGCGGCGCGCAAGGCCGAGCGCGTCCCCCGCCTGAAGGCGCAGGGCTTCGAGCGCCGCCTCGTACAGCTCGAGCGCGTGCCCGGTGGCGCCGCTGATCGCGCAGCCGCGGTGGTCGGTGGCGGGCATCTCAGGCCGCGGCGCCGAGCCAGCGCTCCATGCGCACGAGGTGCGGGTCGTCGTCGCGCTTGAAGGTGAAGCCGAGCCGGCGCGCGAGCCCGCGCATCCGGCCGTTGTCGTGCAGGGCGATGCCGCCGAAGTCGCGCACCCCCGCGCAGCGCGCGTGCTCGATCAGCTCGGCCATCAGGTGCGCGCCGAGGCCCTGGCCCTGCCAGTCGTCGGCCACGACGATGCCGAACTCGGCGCGACCGTTCCCGTCGACGGCGTACTGGGCGTGGGCGACCATCGCCCCCGAGGGCTCGAACGCGCCGAGGCTCAGGCCGCGGCCGTTCAGCACGCGCTCGAGCTGCCGCGGGCTCAGCTCCTTCACCGGCATGAGGAAGCGCTCGACGCGGGAGCGCCACGAAAGAGCGCCCACGAACGCCTGCAGCGCGGGCGCATCGGCGGCGCTGGTCCGGCGCACCGCCACGGCGCGCCGGTCGTCGAGCAGGACGCCGAGCTCGCTCATGCCGCCTGCGCGGCGCCGGTGGCGGGAGCGACGAGCCGCGCCCAGACGCGCGCGGCGCGGTTGAGCATCGCCGTGAGCGAGCGCGGCCGGCCGCGGTAGAGCGCCACGGGATGCGCGTACTTCGGCCCGCTCAGCGAGACCGCTTCCGCGTAGTCCTCCTCGAAAGGCGAGGTCAGCGCGAGCGAGCTCGGCAGGAGCGCCTGCACCACGGTGCGGCCGCCCCGGTCGATGCGGATCCAGTCGCCGCGCTTGAGCACGCGGTCGCGCCCTTCGCCTTCCTGCGTGACCCAGACGAGGCCCTTCCAGACGTAGACCAGCATCTCGCGGCCTTCGTCGATGAGCAGCGTGCCGCCCTGCTCGAGCGGCATCGAGCCGTTGACCACGAACTCGTTCATCTGAGCCCCGCGTAGCCGAGGTCGCTGCGCCATACCAGCGCGTCCTGCCGCCTCATGCTGTCGATGCGACGGGCGAGGTCGGGGTTCCAGGACTCGAGGCCGATGTCCTTCAGCGTGCGCGCGTCGAGGTGCGCGAGCACCTGCGCCTGCGCGCGGCGCGCCTGCGCCGCCACGATCGCCGCCCAGATCTGCTTGAGTACTCGTTTCATTTGCTGCTCCCTTCGTCTTTGATGGGAGCAGGCTACGCGGCGAGGGTGTCGCGGCTATTTCGATCGGGAAACAGAATGTTGCCGGCTTGTATAATCGCGCCATGTCCGCAGGTCGAATCCTCCTCGTCGACGACGATCCGGCGATCACCACCATGCTCTCCGAGTACCTCTCGGAGCACGGCTACGCCGTCGCCGTCGCCGCGGGCGGCGCCGAGATGCGCTCCGCGCTCGAGCGCGCGGTGCCCGACGTGGTGCTGCTCGACGTCGGACTGCCCGGCGAGGACGGCCTGACGCTCGCGCGCTTCCTGCGCGAGCGCTACACGCTCGGCATCATCATGGTCACCGGGGCGGGCGACGTGGTGGACCGCGTCGCCGGCCTCGAGGTCGGCGCCGACGACTACATCGCCAAGCCGTTCGATCCGCGCGAGCTGCGCGCCCGCCTGAAGAGCGTGATGCGGCGCCTGCAGCCCTCCGCGGGCGCCGCCAAGGACGCGCCCGCGAAGGAAAGGGTCGCCGTGGGGCGCTGCCGGCTCGACCTGCGCTCGCACCAGCTCTACGACGCGCAGGGGCGCGACATCCCGCTCACCGCGATGGAGTTCGACCTCCTCAAGGCATTCGTCGACCATCCGAACCAGGTGCTGTCGCGCGACCGCCTGCTCACCCTCACGCGCAACCGCACCTGGGAGCCGTTCGACCGCTCGATCGACATCCGCATCACGCGCCTGCGGCGCAAGGTCGAGGACGACCCCGACCACCCGCGCGTCATCAAGACGGTCCGCGGCGCCGGCTACCTCTTCGTCCCCGCCGAAAAGTAACCGGCATGTTTCAATGGTTTCCGGCGCGTAACCTGACGCGCCCGGACCCCGTTTCCGCTCCCGCGCGGCTAGACTGCCGGGCACCATGAGCGAGAGCCAGCCCGGGTCGGCGCTGCATGCCGCCGCCCTCGCCGTCTCCGGCAGCGGCGGCCAGGCGGTTTTCGACGAGCTGGTCCGCTTCTGCTCCGACATCCTGCACGTCGACGCCGCGATGATCTCGATCTTCGCCGACGCGGGCCGCGCGCGCATGCGCACGCTCGCCTCCTGCTTCGACGGCAAGCCGCTGCGCAGCTTCGAGTACGACCTCGCGAACACGCCGTGCGCGACCCTGATCGGCCGCGATTTCCGCTTCGTCGGCTCGGGCGCGCTCGCCGAGTTCTCCGCCGGCGGCCTCTTCGGCGCCAAGGGGATGGACAGCTACGCCGCCTATTCGCTGAACGCGCCCGACGGCGCGCAGCTCGGCCTGATCGCGGTGATGGACCGCGAGCCGCTTCCCGAGCGGGCGCTGGTCGAATCCGTGCTGAAGATCTTCTCGGTGCGCGCCGTCGCCGAGCTCGAGCGCAGCCGCGCCGCCGCGGCGCTCGAAGCCTCCGAGGCGAGCTACCGCGCGATCTTCGAGGCGACCGAGGACGCGGTGTTCGTGCACGACTGGGACACCGGAGCGATCCTCGACGTCAACCCGAAGGCCTGCGAAGTGACCGGCTACAGCAGCGCGGAGCTGCGCCGGATGACCCCCGGGGACTTCGGCGGCAACCGCCCGCCGTATACGCGGGAGGAAGCGCTGCGGCGCATCGAGCAGGCGAAGACCGCCGGGCCGGTGCGCTTCGAATGGCCGCGCCGCCGCAAGGACGGCGCGCTGCACTGGGACGAGGTGACCCTCAAGGCCGCCGCCATCGGCGGCAAGCCGCGCATCCTCGCATTCACGCGCGACATCACCGAGCGCAAGCGGGCCGAGGAGGCGCTCAAGGCGAGCGAAGAGCAGTACCGCGCCATCTTCAACGCGTCGGACGACGCCATGGTGCTGTGGAACGCCGAGCCGCGGCGCGTCGACGTGAACCCGGCCTACCTGCGCATGTACGGGTATACGCGCGAGGAGGTGCTCGACCCGGAGTACGGGTCGTCGCTGCCCATCGCGCACGCGGCGCGGCGCATGGACTACATCCGCCGCACGCTCGCCGGGGAGCGCTGCGAAGCGGAAACCGAGGCGGTGCGCAAGAACGGCGAGCGCTTCCAGATCGACCTGCGCACGATCCCGGTGCGCCACCGCGGCGAGCCGCACGTCCTGGCGATCGGCCGCGACATCACCGAGCGGCGCCGGGCGGAAGAGGCGCTGAAGGCGAGCGAGGAGTAGTACCGCGCCATCTTCAATGCCTCCGAGGACGCGATGGTGCTGTGGGACTCGAGCCTGCGGCGCGTCGACATCAACCCGGCGTACGAGCGCCTCTTCGGCTACCCGCGCGAGGAGGCGCTGGCTCCCGACCGGCACGCCGCCATGCCGCGCAAGTACGTGGAGCAGCGCGAGGAGATCGTGCGGCGCACGCTCGCCGGGGAGCGCTGCCACGCGGAGCTCGATGCCGTGCGCAAGGACGGCACGACGATCCAGATCGAGGTGCGCACGGTGCCGGTGCGCCACCGCGGCGAGCCGCACGTGCTCGCGATGGTGCGCGACGTCACCGCCCGCCGCCAGGCGGAGGAGGCGCTGCGCGCGAGCGAGGCGCAGTACCGCGGCATCTTCAACGCCACGGAGGACGCGCTGGTGCTGCGCGACGCGGACTTCCGCATCGTCGACGTCAACCAGGCCTACGAGCGGCTCTCCGGGTACGCGCGCAGCGAGGTGCTCGGCGTCGATCGCGTCATCGCCAACCCGGGCATGGCCGAGCAGATCCGCTCGCTGCACCAGCGCGCGCTCGGCGGCGAGCCGTTCCTGATCGAGACCGTGCGCCAGCGCAGGGACGGCGCGCAGGTGGACGTGGAGCTGCGCGGCGTACCGATCCAGCACCGCGGCAAGCCGCACGTCCTGTACATCGGGCGCGACATCAGCATGCGCAAGCGCGCGGAGGAGATCCGCCGCGCGACCGAGGAGCAGTACCGCGCGATCTTCGACGCCACCGGCGACGCCCTCGTGGTCGCCGACACCGAGGGGCGCATCGTCGACGTCAACCCGGCGCTGCTCAAGCTCTCGGGCTACCGGCGCGAGGAGGTGCTCGGCGAGCCGGGCTGGATGATGGTCGCGCCCGAGCACGTCAAGCTCGACCGCCAGATGCACGACCGCGTGGTCGCGGGCGAGACGGTCCGCTACGAGCTCACCGGGGTCGGCAAGTCCGGCGAGCGGCGCGACATCGAGGTGCACGGGGTGCCGATCAGCTACCGCGGCCGGCCGCACACCCTGTCCATGGCGCGCGACATCACGGCGCGCAAGCGCGCCGCGGAGGAGCGGCTGTCGCTCGAGCGCCAGCTGCGCCAGGCGCAGAAGATGGAGGCGATCGGCCACCTCACCGGCGGCATCGCCCACGACTTCAACAACCTGCTCGCGGCGATCATGGGCTACGTCGCCCTCGCCGCCGAGAAGCTGGAGGACGGCGCCCCGGCGGACCCGCGCAAGCTCGCCGGATACCTCGACGAGGCGCTGCTCGGCTGCCGGCGCGCGCGCGACCTCGTGCAGCAGATGCTCACCTTCAGCCGCGGCCAGCGCGGCACGCCGCGGCCGCTCGCGCTGCGCGAGGCGGTGGCGGAGTCGCTGAAGCTCGTGCGCTCCTCGCTGCCCGCGACGATCGAGATCCGCGCCGATCCCGGCGCCGACGCGCCGGCGGCGCTGTTCGACCCGGTGCAGCTCGACCAGGTGATGCTCAACCTCTCGATCAACGCCCGCGACGCCATGGAGGGCAGCGGCCGCCTCGCCGTCTCGACGCGCGTGGTGCGCGGCCTGCAGGCGGTGTGCTCGAGCTGCCGCAAGAGCTTCCGCGGCGACTTCGCGGAGCTCGCCGTGGAGGACGCCGGCCCCGGCATCGCCCCCGAGGTGATGGAGCGGATGTTCGAGCCTTTCTTCACCACCAAGGAGGTCGGTCGCGGCAGCGGCATGGGCCTCGCCACCGTGCACGGCATCGTGCACGAGCACGGCGGCCACGTCGTCGTCGATCCCGGCCGGATCGTCGGCACGCGCTTCCGGGTGCTCCTGCCGCTGCTCGCCGATCCGCAGGCCAGCCTGCCTGCCGCGCCGCGCGCGGCGCCGCCGGCGCGCCGCGAGGCGCTCAAGGGCCGCGTGCTGATCGTCGACGACGAGGCCGGCGTCGCGCGCTTCATGCAGGAGCTCCTCGAGGGCTGGGGGCTCTCCGCCTCGGCCGCCACCAGCCCGGCCAGCGCGGCGCGCCTGTTCGCCGCCGACCCGGCGGCCTACGACCTCGTGATCACCGACCAGATGATGCCCGGGCGCAGCGGCGTCTCCCTCGCGAAGGAGCTCCTCGCGCTGCGCGCCGACCTGCCGGTGGTGCTCTACAGCGGCCACATGGACCGCGCCACCGAAGCCGAGTCACGCGCCGCCGGCATCCGCGCCGTGCTCGCCAAGCCTGTCGAACCTGAGGCCCTGTACGGAATCCTGAAGACGCATCTCCACTAGAATCCCCGGCGGCATGAACGCCCTGCTCGCCTGGTACTTCGTCGCGGTATGGGGCATCGGCTACATCGCGACGAAGATCGGCCTGCAGCACGCGCCGCCCTTCACGTTCCTGTCGCTGCGCTTCGCGTTCGGCCTGCTCTGCCTGGCCCCGGTGGTGCTGTTCCTCCGGGTGCGCTGGCCGAGGACGGCGCCGGAATGGGGCCACCTCGCGGTCGCCGGCCTGCTGATGCACGCCGTGCAGCTGAGCGGCAGCCATCACGCGCAATACCTCGGCATGTCGGCCGGCGTGGTGGCGATCATCCTCTCCAGCCAGCCGCTCGTCACCGCGATCGTGCTCGCCGCGTTCCTGCGCGAGCGCATCCTCGTCGGCCAGTGGATCGGCGTCGTCCTCGGCCTGCTCGGCGTCGCGCTCGTGGTGTGGCACAAGATCGACATCCGCGAGGTCACGCCCGGCAGCCTGACCGGCACGCTGGTCGCGCTGGCCGGCATCACCGCCGCGACGCTGTACCAGAAGCGCTTCAGCCCGACCGCGGACCTGAAGGCCGCCGCGGTGATCCAGTTCGCCGCCACGCTCGCCGTGGTCGCGCCGCTCGCCCTGGCGGTCGAAGGCTTCGCCTTCACGCCCTCGCTCTCCCTGCTGGGCGCGATCGCGTTCCTCGTCGTCCTCGCCTCCCTCCTGGGCGTGAGCGCGTTCAACTTCCTCATGCGGCGCGGCGAGTCGGCGCGCGTCACGAGCATCATGTACCTTCCGCCGGTGTTCGCCGTCGTCGCGGAGCTCGCCTTCTTCGGCGTGGTCCCCACCTTCCTCACCGTGCTCGGCATGATCGTGGCCTGCATCGGCGTCGCCATGGCCGTCTGGACCCCGCGTTGGACCTCGTCTACTTCGTAACGCTCAACGCGCTCGCCCACCTCGCGTTCGTGGGCAGCCGGATGAGCACCTCGCTCTTCGCCCTGCAGCTCGGCGCGTCCGAGTTCACGGTCGGGCTGCTCATGTCCCTCTTCGCCGCCCTGCCGATGGTGCTCTCGGTGTGGAGCGGCCGCCTCATCGACCGTGCCGGGCCGCGCCGGCCGCTGCTCATCGGCCTGGCCGCCCTGGTGCTCGCCAACGTGCTGCCCTTCGCCGTGCCGCGCGTCGAGACGCTCTACTTCGCCAGCACGCTGAGCGGCACCGGGTTCCTGCTCGTGCACATCGCGATGAACAGCGTGTTCGGCGCCTACGGCACCCCCGAGCAGCGCGCGGTCAACTTCTCCTGGCTCGCCCTCGCCTTCTCCGTCTCCGGCTCGCTCGGCCCGATCGCCGCCGGCCTCGCCATCGACCACCTCGGCCACGCGCGCGCCTTCCCCGCGCTCGCGGCGTTCCCGCTCATGGCCCTGGCTCTGCTGTTCTGGAGAAAGAAGCAGCTGCCGCGGCCGGAGCGCAAGGGCGGGCAGGAAGGCAGCGTGATCGAGCTGCTGCGCATCCGGCCGCTGCGCGACACGTTCATCGTGAGCGGGCTGCTCGCGATGGGCTGGGACCTCTACGCGTTCCTGATCCCGCTCTACGGCGCGCGCCTGGGCCTGTCCGCCTCGTCGATCGGCACCATCATGGCGACCTTCGCCATCGCCACCTTCGTGGTGCGCCTCTTCATGCCGGTCGCGGTGCGGCGCCTGCGGCGCATCCACATCATCCTCGCCGCGCTGTGCGTGGCCGGCGGCACCTACCTGCTCTTTCCCCTGGTTGCGAGCATCCCGCTCCTGATGGCGCTGTCGTTCCTGCTCGGCCTGGGGCTCGGCTGCGCGCAACCGGTGATCATGTCGCAGCTCTACGAGGCGTCGCCGCCCGGGCGCCAGGGCGAGGCGGTCGGCGTGCGCACGTTCATGCTCAACGGCAGCCACACCGCGATCCCGCTCGCCTCCGGCGCGCTCACCGCCGCCGCCGGCATGGCGCCCGCCTTCTGGCTGCTCGCCGCGCTCCTCCTCGGCGGGGCGTGGTTCGCCCGCGGCAGGTTCGGCTAGATCGGTCGGCGAGATCGGGGACAGCTACCGATCTACGGAGGTGGGTAGCGGAACGCGTTGAGATCGGTAGCTGTCCCCGATCTACAATGCCGGCCATGCGAAGAGTCACCCTGACGCAGTTCCTCGTGGCCAAGCAGCACAAGGGCCTCATCAACCCGGACCTGCGCCTGCTGATCGAGACGATCGCGCGCGCCTGCAAGGCGATCAGCACGCGCGTCAACAAGGGCGCGCTCGCCGACGGGCACGGCTCGCTCGGCACCGAGAACGTGCAGGGCGAGGTGCAGAAGAAGCTCGATGTCCTCTCCAACGAGATCCTGCTCGAGGCCAACGAATGGGGCGGCAACCTCGCCGCGCTCGCCTCCGAGGAGATGGAGGACCCGCGCCCGATCCCGACGCACTACCCGCGCGGCGAGTACCTGCTGCTCTTCGACCCGCTCGACGGCTCCTCGAACATCGACGTCAACGTCTCGGTGGGCACCATCTTCTCGGTGCTGAAGTGCCCCAAGACCGAGACCGGCGCCTATTGCGAGCCGAACGAAGGCGCCTTCCTCCAGGCCGGCCGCCACCAGGTCGCGGCGGGGTTCGCGGTCTACGGGCCGACCACCGTGTTCGTCCTCACGGTCGGCGACGGCAGCCACGGCTTCACGCTCGACCGCGAGACCTACACCTTCGTGCTCACCCACGCCGACATCCGCATCCCGGCGGACACGCAGGAGTTCGCCATCAACATGTCCAACCAGCGCCGCTGGGAGGCGCCGGTGAAGCGCTACATCGACGAGTGCCTCGCCGGCAAGGAAGGGCCGCGCGGCAAGGACTTCAACATGCGCTGGGTCGCCTCGATGGTGGCCGACGTGTTCCGCGTGCTCTCGCGCGGCGGCATCTTCATGTACCCGCGCGACGCGAAGAACAAGGAGGGCCGCCTGCGCCTCATGTACGAGGCGAACCCGATGGCCTTCATCGTCGAGCAGGCCGGCGGCGCGGCGACCGACGGGAAGATGCGCATCCTCGACATCCAGCCGAAGGGACTGCACCAGCGCATCGCGGTGGTGCTGGGCTCGAAGAACGAGGTGGAGAAGGTCTCCGGATACCACCAATGAAAAAGCCCGGCTGAGCCGGGCTTTCTCTTGTTTCCGTTCCCTGAGCGTTCGTTACTTCAGGTGCTTGCTGACCAGCTTGGTCATCTCGAACATCGACACCTGGGACTTGCCGCCGAACACCGGCTTGAGTTTCTCGTCCGAGTTGATCATGCGCTTGTTCTTCTTGTCCTGGAGGCC
>DASZQH010000045.1:0-3235 GCA_035549805.1 Burkholderiales bacterium | reverse complement strand
GGTGCGCACCTGGGGCACCTTCAGCACCTGGTTGAAGACCTGGTTGATGCGCGCGACCAGCGCGGGATCCATGCCGGCGGGGCCCGCGATGCCGTGCCAGACGCTCACGTCGAAGCCGGGAATGGTCTGCCCGGCGGGCGGCACGTCGGGCAGCTGCCGCATCGGCCGCATGGAGGCGCCGGCGAGCGCCCGGATCTTTCCCTCCCGCACCTGCCCGAGCGACGTGGAGACCGTGATGATCGCGGTGTCCGCGTCGCCTCGCAGCAGCGAAGTGAGCATCTCGGCGCCGGACCGGTACACGACGTTCACCTGGTCGATGCCGGCGCGGCTGTTGAGGTAGGCGTGGAAGAGGTGCGTCCAGTTGCCCAGGCCCGCCGAGGCGTAGTTGAACTTGCCGGGCTGCTTCTTCGCCGCCTCGATGAACTCCCCGAGCGTCTTGTACGGCAGCGTGGAGCGGATCAGCACCACCGCCGGCAGGTTGGCGACGTGGATGATCGGCGTGAACGCGGTGTGCGGGTCGTACGACAGCTTGGCGAGCGTGTGCGAGACGGCATTGGGGCCGACCTCGGCGAGGAACAGCGTGTAGCCGTCGGGCTTCTCGCGCGTCAGCGCCGTGGCGGCGACGGTGCCGCCCGCGCCGGGACGGTTCTCGACCACCAGGGCCTGGCCGTTGGCGTGCTGGGCGAAGCCGCTCGCCAGGTTGCGCGACAGGGTGTCGGCCGCGCCGCCGGCGCCGACCGTGACCAGCAGGCGTACCGGCCGCTCCGGCCATTGCGCCGCCGTCTGGGCGGCGACGGGGCCGGCGGCCAGCAGGGTCCATGCAATTGCGATGACGAGCTTCATGAGGTCCTCCTCCTTTGGAGCGGAGGATTTTGACTCAGAAGACCAGGTTCGGGCGGATGACGAAGGTCGTTTCGCTCTTGCCGAGCGGGGAGAGCGAGCCGGTGTACTTGCTCGCCCGCTCGTAGATCAGGCCGAAGTCGACCTCCCAGGCCATGCCGGCGCGGACAGGAAACTTCTTGCCGAAGATCAGCTGCTGGCGCTGCAGCACCACCCGGTCCCGGGGAATTTCGGTCAGCACCTCGACGTGGGAGTTGTCGAGGAAGGAGAGCAGGCGGCTGCGGAAGTCCAGGTTGGAGCGGCGCACCCCGACATACAGGCCGTCCGCGATGCCGGGATGGCGATGGAACTTGCCGCCGGCGCGGAAGCTCCAGCTCAGGCGGTCGTCCCGGAAGACGCGCTCGCCCTTGAGCTTCCACTCGAGCTCGAGCCAGTCGTCGTCGACGAGGACGTTGTCCTTGATGCGCTTCTTCCCGGCCGACACGAGGTAGCCCATGTAGCCGCGGTTCGTGCCGCGCTCCGTCTCCCCCGCGCGGCTGAACTTCATCTGGGTACCGAAGAACGCCGACACCGCCCAGGTGCACGCCCAGGATCGGCATCGGATAGATGCTCGCCTCGACCAGGACGACGTTCGGCCGGTAGGAGCGCTCGAAGAGCTTCCGGTAGACCTCGAACTCGGTCAGCTCCCCGCCCACACGATGATCGCGACGAGCGTCGCGAGCGCGCGCCCCACTACATGCTGCGCCGGTACTGGCCGCCGACTTCGAACAGCGCGTGGGTGATCTGCCCGAGCGAGCAGACGCGCACGGCATCCATCAGCACGGCGAATACGTTCTCGTCGCGGATCACCGCCTGGCGCAGGCGCTCCAGCATCGCGGGTGCCGCCTGCGCGTTCTTCTTCTGGAACGCGCGCAACCTGTCGAGCTGGGACTTCTTCTCGGCGTCCGTGGAGCGGATCAGCTCCAGCTTCTGCGGCGTCGGATCCCCGTGCGGGTTGCGGAAGGTGTTGACGCCGATGATCGGGTAGGAGCCGTCGTGCTTCTTGTGCTCGTAGTAGAGCGACTCTTCCTGGATCTTGCCGCGCTGGTAGCCCGTCTCCATGGCGCCGAGGACGCCGCCGCGGCTGGAGAGCGCCTCGAACTCCTTCAGCACCGCCTCCTCGACGAGATCGGTGAGCTCGTCCACGACGAACGAGCCCTGGTTCGGGTTCTCGTTCTTCGCCACGCCCCACTCGCGGTTGATGATCATCTGGATCGCCATCGCGCGGCGCACCGACTCTTCCGTCGGCGTCGTGATCGCCTCGTCGTAGGCGTTGGTGTGCAGCGAGTTGGTGTTGTCGTAGGTGGAGATCAGCGCCTGCAGGGTGGTGCGGATGTCGTTGAACGCGATCTCCTGCGCGTGCAGCGAGCGCCCCGAGGTCTGCGAGTGGAACTTGAGCTTCTGGCTGCGCTCGTTTGCGCCGTAGCGCTTCTTCATCGCCACCGCCCAGATGCGCCGCGCCACGCGGCCGAGCACCGCGTACTCGGGGTCCATGCCGTAGGAGAAGAAGAACGACAGGTTGGGCGCGAACTCGTCGATGTCCATCCCGCGCGCCAGGTACGCCTCGACGAACGTGAAGCCGTTGGCGAGCGTGAAGGCGAGCTGCGAGATCGGGTTCGCGCCGGCCTCGGCGATGTGGTAGCCCGAGATCGAGACCGAATAGAAGTTCCGCACCTGGTTCTCGATGAAGTACTGCTGGATGTCGCCCATCACCTTGAGCGAGAACTCGGTCGAGAAGATGCAGGTGTTCTGCCCCTGGTCCTCCTTCAGGATGTCCGCCTGGACCGTGCCACGCACGGCAGACAGCGTTCGGGCCTTGATCTCCTGGACTTCGCGTGGAGAAGGAGCACGGCCAAGGCGCTCGATCTGCTGGTCGATTGCCGTATTGAAGAACATCGCCAGGATCGTCGGCGCGGGCCCGTTGATCGTCATCGACACGGAGGTCTGCGGGTCGACGAGGTCGAAGCCCGAGTAGAGCACCTTCATGTCCTCGAGCGTGGCGATCGAGACGCCGGAGTTGCCGACCTTGCCGTAGATGTCCGGACGCTCGTCCGGGTCGAAGCCGTACAGCGTCACCGAGTCGAAGGCGGTCGAGAGTCGCTTCGCGGGCAGGTCCTTGGAGAGCAGGTGGAAGCGCTTGTTGGTGCGGTACGGGTCGCCTTCGCCCGCGAACATGCGCGTCGGGTCCTCGTTCTCGCGCTTGAAGTGGAACACGCCGGCGGTGAACGGGAACTCGCCCGGGACGTTCTCGCGCATGCGCCAGCGCAGGAGCTCGCCGTGATCCTCGAACTTCGGCAATGCGACCTTGGGGACCTTCGTCCCCGACAGCGAGGTATGCGTCAGGGCGGTGCGGATC
>DASZQH010000044.1:0-16752 GCA_035549805.1 Burkholderiales bacterium | reverse complement strand
GAACATCGAGGCGGCCTCGCGCGGCCAGGTGCCGTTCGGCACCGACTACTACGTGGAGCGCAACGGCCAGCCGCTGCTGCTCAAGCGCCAGGTGATCCTCACCGGCGACCGCCTCACCGACGCGCAGCCGGGGTTCGACTCCCAGACCAACGAGCCGGCGGTGCACCTGCGCCTGGACAACCAGGGGGCGCGCATCTTCCAGGACGTGACGCGCGAGAGCATCGGCCAGCGCATGGCGATCCTGCTGATCGAGAAGGGCCGCGGCGAGGTGGTCACCGCGCCGGTGATCCGCAGCGAGATTCCCGGCGGGCGGGTGCAGATCTCCGGCCGCATGAACACGCAGGAAGCGAACGACGTCGCATTGCTGCTGCGCGCCGGCTCGCTCGCCGCGCCGATGGAGATCGTCGAGGAGCGCACCGTCGGGCCGAGCCTCGGCAAGGACAACATCGAGAAGGGCTTCAACGCCACGCTGTGGGGCTTCCTCGCCATCGCCGCGTTCATGACGGTGTACTACGCGATGTTCGGCCTCATCTCCTCGGTCGCGCTGGGCGTCAACCTGCTGCTGCTCATCGCGCTGCTGTCGCTGCTGCAGGCCACGCTCACCCTGCCTGGCATCGCGGCCATCGCCCTCACGCTGGGCATGGCGATCGACGCGAACGTGCTGATCAACGAGCGCATCCGCGAGGAGCTGCGCGGCGGCGCCACCCCCCAGGCGGCGATCGCCGCGGGCTACGAGCGCGCGTGGGGCACGATCTTCGACTCGAACATCACCACGCTCATCGCCGGCCTCGCGCTGCTCATCTTCGGCCAGGGACCGGTGCGCGGCTTCGCGGTGGTGCACTGCCTGGGGATCCTGACCTCGATGTTCTCCGCGGTCACGGTTTCGCGCGCGATCGTCAACCTGGTCTACGGTCACCGCAAGCGCGTGCACAAGCTTTCGATCGGCGACACGGCCTGGAAATAGCGACCACGAGACGGGGCTAGCAGACGATGGAATTCTTCAAGATCCGGCGCACGATCCCCTTCATGCGCCACGCGCTGGTGTTCAACGTGATCTCGTTCGTCACGTTCCTCGCCGCCGTGTTCTTCCTCTGGTCGAAAGGGCTGAACTTCTCCATCGAGTTCACCGGCGGCACGCTGATCGAGGTCGGCTACCAGCAGTCGGCGAACGTCGACGGCATCCGCCGCAACCTGGAGGCGGGCGGCTTCAAGGCCGAGGTGCAGAACTTCGGCTCCTCGCGCGAGGTGCTGATCCGCATGCACCTCGAGAAGGGGCAGTCGAGCGCCGATCTGTCGCAGAAAGTGATCGCGGTGCTGAAGGCGCAGGATGCGAGCGCCGTGCTGCGCCGCGTCGAGTTCGTGGGCCCGCAGGTCGGGCGCGAGCTGGCGGAGTACGGCGCGCTCGCCCTTCTCGTCACCGCGCTGGGCATCGTCGCCTACCTCGCGCTGCGCTTCGAGTGGAAGTTCGGCCTGGCGGCGATCATCGCCAACCTGCACGACGTGGTGATCATCCTGGGCTTCTTCGCCTTCTTCCAGTGGGAGTTCTCGCTCCCGGTGCTGGCGGCGGTGCTGGCGATCCTCGGCTACTCGGTGAACGAGTCGGTGGTGGTATTCGATCGCGTGCGCGAGAACTTCCGCAAGATGCGCAAGGCGGAGACGGCGGAGGTCATCGACGCGGCCATCACCGGCACCATCTCGCGCACCATCATCACGCACGGCAGCACGCAGATCATGGCCACGACCATGCTGGTGTTCGGCGGGCCGGCGCTGCATTACTTCGCCCTCGCGCTCACCATCGGCATCTGCTTCGGCATCTATTCCTCGGTGCTGGTGGCCGCACCGATCCTCATGTGGCTGCGCGTGGACCGCGGCCACTTCGTGAAGGCGCCCAAGCGCAGAGACGAGCACGAAGGCGCCGTCGTCTAGCTACCCGCCCTCTAGCTACTTCAGGATCTGCACCAGGTTCGAGTAGTCGTCGGTCCAGGTGCGCCACTCGGGCCGGTCCTCCGGCGGCTGCGCCCCGGCCTCGACGATCTGCGGCGCCTGGAGCGCGGCGGCGCTCTTCGACACCAGGACCCAGTCGCTGCGCGAGCGGCGGCTCTGGTCGTCCTCGTCCGGGTCATCGCTGACGTGTACCGCATGCACGCCCTCTTCCTTCGCGAGGCGCGCGACGACCGGCACGAGGTGGAGGAAGCGGTTCGACACGTGGAAGGCGACGATGCCGTCGGGCTTCACCTGGCGCAGGTACACGCGCAGCGCCTCGCGGGTGATGAGGTGCACGGGAATGGCGTCGCCGGAGAATGCGTCCACGGCGAGCACGTCGAATCCCTGGGGCGCCTCGCGTTCCAGCGCGAGGCGCGCATCGCCGATCGCAACCTCGATCGCCGCCTTGCTGTCGCCGAGGTAGGTGAAGTCGGTGCGGGCGACCGTCGCCACGCGCGGATCGATGTCGTAGAAGCGGAACGTGTCGCCTGTCCGACCGTAGGCCGCAAGCGTCCCGGTCCCCAGCCCGATGACGCCGATGCGCGCGGGCCCGGCCGCCTGCTTGGCGCGGATCGCGGCGCCGATGCCCGAGGGCTCCTGGTAGTAGCTGGTGATGAAGGTGCGCCACGTCCCGGTCAGGTACTGCTCGCCGTGCATGATGGCGCCGTGGACCAGGCGGCGCAGGTGCCCTTCGTCGCCCGGCTCGCCGTACTCCTTGACGCGCAGCACGCCATAGAAGCTGCGCGACGAGACCCGCACGTCCTTGTGGTAGCTGAACGCGTCGTAACCTACCGCGCCGGTAACCGCGAAGAGCACGGCGAGGCTCGCGTATTGGGGAATCGGGCCGAGCGGGCGAAAGCGCAGCGCCGCAAGCACGCCGAGCGCGACGAGGCCGATGCCGAGCTCGTAGTAGGCGTCGAACACCAGCGGCGCGACCACGGCGACGAGGATTCCGCCCAGCGCCCCGCCGGCCGAGATCGTCAGATAGAAGGCCGTCAGGTGCTGCGGCGCCGGCCGCGAGCGGTAGAGCTCTCCGTGGCAGAACAGGCAGCCCACGAAAAGGCCGGAGAGGAAGATGCCGAGCTGCAGCGGCAGGTCGAAGTGGTAGCGGTCGTCTGCCACGAGCCAGCCCATCCCGCCCAGGAAGGCGAGCACGAAGCTCCACATCCAGGCCGGCCGGTAGGCCCCCTGCCCTTCGAACGCGAGGATGAAGGTGAGCAGGTAGAGCGTGAGCGGCGCCAGCCACAGCAGCGGCACGGACGCGACGTTCTGCGTCAGGTGGTTCGTCACCGCGAGCAGCAGCACGGACCCGGCCGCGGACAGGCACAGCCAGAGGAGCCACGGCAGCTTCGCCCGGCCTTGCGCCTTGGCTTCCTCCGCCGCGACCGGGCCGCGCGGCGTCAGCCACGCCGAGAGCGCGCAGACGAGGGCGAAAGCCGCGAACAGCCAGGACCAGGCCTGCACCTGCTCGCGCCCGGCGAGGCTGGGCTCGATCAGCGTCGGGTAGCCGACGAGCGCGACCAGCGAGGCGAAGTTCGACAGGGCGAACAGGCGATAAGGGTTGCGCTCGGGATGCGCGCGCGCATACCAGGCCTGGATGAGCGGGCTGTTCGCCGCCAGCATGAAATACGGCAGGCCGACCGAAACGAGGAGAAGCAGCAGGATGCGGCCGACCGGCTCCTCGGCCCCGGTGGGCTTCCATGCCTCCGCCGGGGCGATCGGCAGCATCGCGACCGCGAGGACGAGGAGCACCGTGTGCAGCGTCGCCTGCGGGACGCGGCCGGGCAGCTTCTTCACCAGCCAGTGCGCGTACGCGTAACCGGCGAGCAGCAGCGCCTGGAAGAAAAGCATGCACGTGGTCCACACCGCCGCGCTGCCGCCGAACCAGGGCAGGATCAGCCGCGCGACGAGCGGCTGGACCACGAACAATAGGAAGGACGACAGGAAAATCGTCGCGGCGTAATGCATGGAACCTACTCGATGCTCTTCGCGAACGGCCTTTGCAGCATCCAGGCGCTGATGGCGTCGACGGTCGGCGCCTCCTTGCCGAAGAAGCCATGCGCCGAGAACGGGTCGCAGGGCCCGGACTCGGCCGGCTTGCCGCCGCTCACCGAGATGAGCGGATAGCGCTCGCCGAGTGTCGCGGCGAAGCTGTATGGCGTCGCGGGGCAGCTGTCTTCCTTGTGGTGGACGAAGAGCAGCCGCGACTTGATCGCCGCGAAGTCGAAGCCGTGGATCACCGGCCAGCGCCCGCGCGGCGAGGCGAACATGGACGAGGACAGCACGACGCCCGCGATTTCGTCGCCGAGGATGCGGCCGAGGTGCGCGCCGCTGATCGTGCTGCGGCTGGTGGTGAGGATGTAGACCGGCACGCCCGGATAGCGCTTGCGCACCTCCGCCAGCACCGCGCGGGCATCGGTCGTCTGCGCCTCGCTGCCGGTCCGGTACTCGTCGCCGACGCCGGTGCGCGCGTCCGAAGGCGTATCGAGGATCACCGGCAGGATGCCGTTGCGCATGAACTCGCGCCGCGCTCGCGGCAGGAAGTTGTTCTGCCCGAACTTGATCTGCCCGCCCTCGTTACGCAGGTTGATGTTCCCGTAGCCGCCGATGTAGAGGAGCGCGATCGCCTCGGGTTTGCGTTCCATCGCGGGAATCAGGAAGGACTGCGTGACGCCGGGGCGCGTCGGCACGGTCACGAGCTCCTGCGCGGCGACGATGGCGGGTGCGAGAAGCGCCGCGGCGAGGGCCAGCGCTTTCATGCGTCCTTCGCGAGCTTCGCCGCGAGCCCGGTGTAGGTCGCGGGCCTCAGCGCGAGGAGGCGCTTGCGCGCATCGGCGGGAATCGGGAGCTTGCGGATGAAGGCCGCGAGCTGCGCCCGGTCGAGCCGCTTGCCGCGCGACAGGTCCTTCAGCTTCTCGTAGGCATCGGGCACCCCGTAGCGGCGCATCACCTGCTGGATGGGCTCGGTCAGGACTTCCCAGTTCGCTTCGAGGTCCGCCGCCATCCGCGCCGGGTCCGCCTCGAGCTTCGCCAAGCCGCGCAGGCAGGACGCGTACGCGAGCAGGGTGTGCCCGAGCGCCGGGCCGAGGTTGCGCAAGGCGGTGGAATCGGACAGGTCGCGCTGCCAGCGCGACACCGGCAGCTTGTCGGCGAGGTGGCGCAGCAGCGCGTTGGCGATGCCGATATTGCCTTCGGAGTTCTCGAAGTCGATCGGGTTCACCTTGTGCGGCATCGTCGAGGAGCCGACCTCGCCCGCCTTCAGCTTCTGCCGGAAGTAGCCGAGCGAGATGTAGCCCCACAGGTCGCGATCGAGGTCGAGCAGGATCGTGTTCGCCGCGGCGTACGCGTCGAGCAGCTCCGCGATCCAGTCGTGCGGCTCGATCTGCGTCGTATAGGGATTGAACTCGAGCCCCAGCCCCGCGACGAAGCGCTTGCAGAAGCGCGGCCAGTCGAGCCCGGGATAGGCCGCGAGGTGGGCGTTGTAGTTGCCCACCGCGCCATTGATCTTGCCCAGCACCGGGACCCGCGCGATGCGCGCGCGCGCGCGCACGAGGCGCTGCACGACATTCGCCATCTCCTTGCCGAGCGTGGTCGGCGAGGCCGGCTGGCCGTGCGTGCGCGACAGCATCGGCAGGCCGGCGTGGCGCCGCGCGAGCGCGCGCACGGCGGCAATTACCTGGTCGAGCTTCGGCAGCATCACCTGCTCGCGCGACTCGGCGAGCATCAGCGCGTAGGAGAGGTTGTTGATGTCCTCGGAGGTGCAGGCGAAGTGGACGAACTCGAGCGACGCCTGGACTTCCCGGTTCTTCGCCAGGCGCGCCTTGATCCAGTACTCGATCGCCTTGACGTCATGGTTCGTCTCGGCTTCGATGTTCTTGATCTGTTCGGCATCGCGCTCGCCGAAGGCCTTCAGCACCCGGGCCAGCTCGGCGCCGGTCCTCGCGGAGAAGCGCTTCAGCTCGCGGATGCGCGGCTCGGCGGCGAGCGCCTGGAGCCAGGCGAGCTCGACGCGCACGCGATTGCGGATGAGGGCCTGCTCGCTGAAGTGCGCCCGCAGCGGGTCGGCGGTTCGGGCGTACCGGCCGTCGAGGGGTGACAGCGCGGCGAGCGGCGAAGGCATGGGCCACTATTATACGAGGTGGTGGCCGCGTCCCTTCGATCCCTCGTGAAGGAAGCCCGAGCGTGCACCGCGTGCGCCGCTCGCCTGCCGCACGCGCCGCGCCCCGTGTTCCTCGTCGGCCGCACAGCCCGGCTGCTCATCGTCGGGCAAGCGCCCGGCCGCCGGGTGCACGAAACCGGGCTGCCCTGGAACGATCCGTCCGGAAACGTGCTGCGTGCGTGGCTCGGCATGGATCGCGAGGCGTTCTACGACACCACGCGCATCGCCATCGTCCCCGTCGGGCTCTGCTATCCCGGGACCGTCGACGGAGTGGATCTTCCGCCCTGTCGCGAATGCGCGCCGCGCTGGCAGCCGCGGTTCCGCGCCGCGCTCCCCGGCATCCGCCTCACGCTCCTCGTCGGCTCGTACGCGCAGGCCTATTACCTCGGGGCGAATCGTAAAAGTTCGTTGGCGCAGACGGTGCGGGCGTGGCGCCTCTACCAGCCCGCGTTCTTCCCGCTACCGCATCCGAGCTGGCGCAACCGCGCGTGGCTGCAGAGGAATCCCTGGTTCGAGGCCCGGGTCATCCCGGCGTTGCGCCGGCGCGTCGAGGACGCGTTCCGCGATGACGCGGACGGTATAATCCGCGCCCCATGAAACTGCTCGCCGCCCTCATCAGTCCCTACACCCGCAAGGTCCGGATATTCCTCGCCGAGAAGAAGATCGAGTGCGAGATGCAGATCGTGGACGTGCAGCCGGTGGAGAACCCGGTCAACCCGCACAACCCGCTCGGCAAGATTCCGACGCTCGTGCTGGACGACGGCACGCCGCTCTACGATTCGCGCGTCATCGTCGAGTTCCTCGACAGCGTCTCGCCGATCAGCCGGCTGATCCCGGACGGCACCCGCGATCGCGTCGCGGTACGCCGCTGGGAGGCGCTCGCCGACGGCGTGGTCGACGCCGGCATCCTGGTGCGCTACGAGTCGGTCCGCGACAAGAAGGAGCAGAGCAAGGCGTGGATGGACAAGCAGGTCGCCCGCATGCGCCGCGGCATGGCGCAGCTCGAGGCCGACCTCGCCGAGCGCACCTGGTGCCACGGCGATCGGTATTCGCTCGCCGACATCGCGGTCGGCTGCTGCGTCGGCTGGCTCGACTTCCGCAAGCCCGGCGGCGTGGACTGGAAGGCCGAGTACAAGGCCGCCGCGAAGCACTACGACAAGCTGATGGAGCGCCCGGCGTTCGCCGAGACGGTCCCGACGGCTAAGTAATAATCCCTCCGCCGAGGCAGACGTCGCGGTCGTAGAGCACGACCGACTGCCCCGGCGTGACCGCCCACTGAGGATCGTCGAAGCCCACTTCCAGGGCATCCCCCGACGCGCCTTCGAGCGTGCAGGCCGCATCGGCCTGGCGGTAGCGGGTCTTGGCGGTGTGGGCCGAAGGCACGCCGGGGGCAACCCCGGCGGTCCAGCTCGCCTCCGCCGCCTTCAGGGACTTCCTCATGAGGAGCGGGTGGTCGTGGCCCTGGACCACCACGAGCTCGTTGCTGGCCATGCGTTTCTCCGCCACGTACCACGCATCCGGGGAGCCTCCCGCAGTCCCCCCCACCCCGATGCCCTTGCGCTGCCCGATGGTGTAGAACGCGAGCCCGATGTGCTCGCCGAGGCGCCGGCCCTTCTCGTCGACGATCGCGCCCGGTGCCTTCGGCAGGTAGCGGTTCAGGAACTCGCGGAACGGACGCTCGCCGATGAAGCAGATCCCGGTCGAGTCCTTCTTCGCGTGGTTCGGCAGGCCCGCCTCCTGCGCGAGGCGGCGCACCTCGGACTTCTTCAGCTCGCCGACGGGGAAGACGACGCGCGAGAGCTGCGCCTGCGTGAGCCGGTGCAGGAAATAGCTCTGATCCTTGCCCGGGTCCCTGCCCTTCAGGAGCTGGAACCCGGCGCCGGAAGGAGCGACCCTCGCATAGTGCCCGGTGGCGATCTTCTCCGCGCCGAGGCGCATCGCGTGGTCGAGGAAGGCCTTGAACTTGATCTCGGCGTTGCACAGCACGTCGGGGTTGGGCGTGCGTCCGGCCGCGTACTCGCGCAGGAAGTCGGCGAAGACGCGGTCCTTGTATTCGGCCGCGAAATTCACCGCCTCGAGGTCGATGCCGATGACGTCGGCGGCCGCCGCCGCGTCGATCAGGTCGGCGCGCGTCGAGCAGTACTCGTCGTCGTCATCGTCCTCCCAGTTCTTCATGAACAGCCCCGTGACCTCGTGGCCCTGCCGCTTGAGCAGCAGCGCAGCCACGGCGGAGTCCACGCCGCCCGACATCCCCACCACGACCTTCATGAGAACTCCGCCGGGAAGAGCTCGAGCGGGTAGCGGCGTCCGGCGAGGTAGTCCTCGACGCACCTGAGCACCAGCGGCGAGCGGTGCATCTCGTGGCGCGCCTTCAGCTCCTCCAGGGAGAGCCAGTGCGTGCGCACGATCTCCTTGTCGAGGGTGCGGCCCTCCTCGAGCGCGTCGACCCGTCCGCAGAACGCGAAGCGCAGGAACGTGACGTCCTTCGGCGCGTAGTGCCAGCGATAGACGCCGATCAGCGCGGTCGGCGTGATGCGGTGCGCGGTTTCCTCCAGGGTTTCGCGCGCGCACGCGGCGGGGAGCGACTCGCCCGGGTCGAGGTGGCCGGCCGGCTGGTTGAGGACGCGCCGGCCGTCGATGTTCTCCTCGACGAAAAGGAACCGGCCGTCGCGCTCGACCACCGCCGCGACGGTCACCGAAGGCTTCCAGACCATCGCTACGCAGCCTTGCGGGTGTTTTTCCGGATGAAATCCGCCATGCGCTGCACGCCGGCCTCGATCGCCTGGCGCGAAGCGGCGTACGAGAAGCGCACGTGCTGGCCTTCTCCGGGCACGCGGGCGCCGAAATGGATGTCGGCGAGCACCGCCACGCCGGCCTCGTTCAGCAGGCGCTTGCGGAACTCCTCCGAATCCTGCGCGCCGATCATCCGGCAGGCCTCGGTGACGTTGGGCCAGGCGTAGAAGGCCCCGCCGGGGACGCGGCATTTGACGCCGGGCACCTCGTTCAGGAGACGCACGATCAGGTCCCTGCGCTCGAGGAAGCTCTTTTTCATCATCTCGGCGGCGTCCTGCGGGCCGTTGATCGCCTCGACGGCCGCCCACTGGCTGATCTGCGAGGCGCACGAGTCGGTGTTCGTGATCCAGCGCGTGAACACCGGCGCCAGAACGGGATTCGAGGTGAAGCCGATCCGCCAGCCGGTCATGGCCCAGGTCTTGGAGGCGCCGTCGGAAATGATCGTGCGCTCGTACATGCCGGGCACCTGCGCGATCGAGAAGAACTCCCCCTGGTAGGCGAGGCGGGAGTAGATCTCGTCGGCGTATACCCAGACCTGCGGATGCTTCTTCAGCAGGGCGGCGATCCCCTCGAGGTCCTTCTTCGTCAGCGAGCCCCCGGTCGGGTTGTGCGGGTAGTTGAGGATCAGCAGCTTCGTTTTCGGGTTCAGCGCCTTTTCCAGGTCGGCGAGGTCGAAGGCGAAGTCCTTCGCCTCGTGCAGGTGGATCGGCACCGGCTTCGCCCCGTTGGCGAGGATCTGCGACTCGTAGATGGGGAAGCCCGGGTTCGGGTAGATGACCTCGTCGCCGACGCCGTAGTCGGTGGTCGAGAGGATCGCGTAGGCGATGAATGGCTTCGCCCCCGAGCCGACGACGACATCCTCCGGCCGGATCGGCAGCCCGCCGCGCATGCCCGCCATGTAGCGGGCGGCGGCCTGGCGCAGCTCGTCGATGCCCGCCGACGGGGTGTAGCCGTGCTTGCCCGCCTTGATGGCGCGGATCGCCGCCTCCTGGACGTGCTCGGGCGCGGGGAAGTCGGGCTGGCCGATGCAGAAGCTGATGATGTCCTTGCCCTGACGGGCGAGGGCGTTCACCTCGGCGAGGACCACGAAGGCGTTCTCGGTGCCGAGGGCGGCGGAGCGGCGGCTGAGCTGTGTCATGAGGAACCCGGATCGCGAAGGGAATGCAGGAAAGGGGTATTTTATCCGGGGTAACATCCGGCTCCGTCATGCTCGTCAACTGCGTCGTCTACAAGGAAGGCCGCAAGCTCGCCGACATCGGCAAGGACGACATCAGCGACTACCTGAAGCAGCCCGGGGTGTTCGTCTGGGTGGCGATGAAGGACCCGAGCGACGAGGAAGTGCTCGAGATGCAGGAGGAGTTCGACCTGCACGAGCTCGCGGCGGAGGACGCCCGCCACGGCCACCAGCGGCCGAAGATCGAGGAGTACGGCGCGGTGCTGTTCGTGGTCCTGAACACCATCGAGCTCATGCCGACCGACGAGCTCAAGGTGGGCGAGGTCGACATCTTCTGCGGCCCGAACTTCATCCTGTCCATCCGCCACCGCACCGAGCGCGGCTTCCAGGACGTGCGCAGCCGCGCGGAGCGCGAGCCCGAGCTCCTGCGCAACGGCTCCGGCTTCGTGCTCTATGCGCTCATGGACGCCATCGTCGACCGCTATTTCCCGGTGCTCGACGCGATCGAGACCGACCTGGAGCACGCCGAGGAGCAGCTGTTCGTCGGCGGCGCCCCGCGCGCGAACATCGAGCAGCTCTACTACGTGAAGCGCGAGCTGATGGAGCTCAAGCACATCGTCGGCCCGGCGCTGGAGACCAGCAACAAGCTCTTCGGCGGGCGCGTGCCGCAGGTCTGCATGGGGCTCGGCGACTACTTCCGCGACGTCTACGACCACCTGCTGCGCCTCAACCAGCAGATCGACACCCTGCGCGACACCTCGAACACCGCCATCCAGGTGGCGCTGGCGATGATCTCCCTGGACGACTTCCAGGTGACGAAGCGGCTCGCGGCGTACGCCGCGCTGGTCGCCGTGCCGACGATGATTGCCGGGGTCTACGGCATGAATTTCGAGCATATGCCCGAGCTCAGGTGGACTTTCGGCTACCCCCTCGCGGTCGGCGTCATGGTCGCGATCGACACGTTCCTCTTCTTCCGCTTCCGCAAGGCGGGCTGGCTGTAGCCTAGAACCGCAGCTCCGCCCGCACCGCATCCCACGGCACGGCGACCTTGCCTTCGCCGTTGCGCGCCAACACGCCGGCGTCCGTCAGCGCCGCCACGTCCGTATGGACGTTCTTGTAATTCCGCCCCAGGCGCCGCGCCAGCTCGTAGACCGAGCACGCGCCCCGCTCGCGAAGGCATTTCAGGAGATCCCAGCGCGCGGGCGAGAGCGCGCGCGTCAGCGCCGGGAGGTCTTCCACGCTGAGGACGTGGTAGCTGCGCAGGCGCTCGCCCTGGGCGGCGCGGTTCCACGCCGCCTCGAAGCGGTCGAGCGCGTCGCGCGGCGGCGCGACGCGGATCTCCAGCACCCTAGCCAAGCCGGCCGCCGAGCGCCTTCACGTCCTGCTCGAAGTCGTAGCGCAGCTGCTCCACGGAGCGGAAGCGGTAAGGCGCGCGGCGCCCGCGCACGCGCTTCTCGCCATTCTCGTAGACCACCTCGTCGCCCCAGGCGAGGCGATAGCGCAAGTCGTCATGCAACGCCACTTCGACCTTGCGGCCGCGAAAGAAGCACGTCTCCAGCAGAGGCATATATATGGCTTATAGCACCATACCCATAGTCCTGTAAAATGCCCGGATGAAGGACTTCCACAGCTTGTATGCGCACGGCTTCGCGCGCGTCGCGGTCGCCACGCCGGCGCTGCGCGTCGGCGACCCGGCGTTCAATCTCGCCGCGACCCTGGACCTGGCGCGCGAGGCCGCCCGGCACAAGGCCGTGCTGGCGGTGTTTCCCGAGCTCGGGCTGTCGGCGTACTCCTGCGAGGACCTGTTCCACCAGCAGGCGCTGATCGATGCCTGCGAAGCCGTGCTGCGCGAGTTCCTGCAGAAGAGCCGGGCCCTGCCCCTGGCCTGCCTCGTCGGGCTGCCGGTGGCGGTGGACGGCCTGCTCTACAACTGCGCGGCCCTCGCCTGCCAGGGTCGCCTGGTCGGCGTCGTGCCCAAGACCTACCTGCCGAACTACCGCGAGTTCTACGAAGCGCGGCAGTTCACGCCCGGCGACGTCGCCACGCGCACGCAGATCACCCTGGCGGGCCAGCGCACGAGCTTCGGGGCCGCGCAGATCTTCCCCCTGGAGGGCCTGCCGGGCTTCCGCCTGCACGTGGAGATCTGCGAGGACCTCTGGGTCCCCGCGCCGCCCTCGACGTTCGCCTGCCTCGCCGGCGCGACCGTGATCGGCAACCTTTCGGCCTCGAACGTGGTCGTCGGCAAGGAAGGCTACCGGCGCCAGCTGGTGGCGAACCAGTCGGCGCGCTGCCTGGCGGCCTATCTCTACAGCGCTTCCGGGCCCGGCGAATCGACCACCGACCTCGCCTGGGACGGCCACGCGCTGATCGCCGAGGACGGCAACCTGATGGCCGAATCGCGGCGCTTCGCCGACGAGCCGCAGCTCGCGTTCGCCGACATCGACCTCGGCCGCCTGCAGGCGGATCGCATGCGCCAGAACACCTTCGCCGACGCGACGCGGCGTCATGCAGGGGAGGCCGCGCGCTTCCGCGAAACCCCGTTCGAGCTCGCGCTTCCCGCCGGCAGGGTGCCGCTCGAGCGGCAGGTGGAGCGCCTGCCCTACGTGCCCGGCAACCCGGCGACGCGAGACGCCCGCTGCGAGGAGGTCTACCGCATCCAGGTGCAGGGTCTGGTCACCCGGATGCGCTACACCGGGACGAAGAAGCTCGTCATCGGCGTGTCGGGCGGCCTCGATTCCACGCAGGCGCTGATCGTGTGCGCGAAGGCGATGGACGCGCTCGGCCTGCCGCGCGCGAACATCCTCGCGTACACGATGCCCGGCTTCGCGACCTCGAGCCGCACGAAGAATCAGGCCTGGCAGCTGATGCGTGCCGTCGGCGCGAGCGCCGAGGAGATCGACATCCGGCCCTCGTGCCTGCAGATGCTCGCCGACCTGGGGCATCCGTATGCGAAGGGGAAGAAAGTCTACGACGTCACTTTCGAGAACGTCCAGGCCGGCGAGCGCACCAGCCACCTCTTCCGCCTCGCCAACATGCACGGCGGCTTCGTCGTCGGCACGGGCGATCTCTCCGAGCTCGCGCTGGGCTGGGCGACCTACGGCGTCGGCGACCACATGTCGCACTACAACGTCAATGCGAGCGTGCCGAAAACGCTCATCCAGCACCTCATCGCCTGGGTGGCGGAGTCGAAGGAATTCGACGACGAGGTGAAGCGCGCCCTGCACCGCGTCCTGGACACGGAGATCAGCCCGGAGCTCGTGCCGGGCCGCCAGAGCACCGAGGCGTCCGTCGGCCCCTACGAGCTGCAGGACTTCCACCTCTACTACCTCCTGCGCTTCGGCTACGCGCCGACCAAGATCGCCTTCCTCGCCGCGCACGCGTGGCAAGGCAAGTACAAGCTGCGCGACGTCAAGAAGTGGCTGGGCGTGTTCCTGAAGCGCTTCTTCCAGAACCAGTACAAGCGCAGCACGGTGCCCAACGCGCCGAAGGTCGGCAGCGGCGGCTCGCTCTCGCCGCGCGGCGACTGGCGCGCGCCGTCCGACGCGCGCGCCGACGCCTGGCTGGAAGACCTGAAGAGGGTCCCGGAAAAGTAGCTATTTCAGCGCGGCAGCGGAGAGCCTGCGAACCTCGAAGCCTTCGCAGCCGTCGCCGCAGCCGTGCTCGCGCCCGGCCTCGAGCGCCCGCTTGTAGTAGGTCGCGGACGCCTCCCTGAGGCCGAGGCCCTTCGCCGACTCGGCGAGCAGGAAATAGGAAAGGTCGGAGAGGTAGCCGACCTGCATCACCGAGATCGCCAGGTCGCGCCAGCGCTTCTGCTCGTGCAGCTTGCGCCAGTCGTTCCTCCGGTTGCCGTACGCGAAGGCGCACTGCACCCGGCAGTCGAATACCGCCTTGCCGCTCTTGAAGCGCTCGAACGGCTCGGCGAGGAAGGTCATGGTCTCGGGCTGCGCGGCCGCGCGCGCCGCGAACTCCTCGCGCGTCAGCTCGCCCGGGCGGGTCACCGTGCGCTCATTGGCGCCTTCGCGCGCGGAGAGGAAAGACGGCGTCGCCTCGTCCCTGCGTGCCCTCGCCGCGACGTAGAGCGGCTGCACCTGCACCGCCAGCTCCTTGAGGCGCGCCGCGCGGTTCTGCGGCGAGGGGTGCGTGGAGAGGAACTCCGGCGGGTTGCCGCCGCCGAGCTTGCCCATCTTTTCCCACAGCGTCACCGCTGCGGCGGGGTCGTAGCCGGCGCGGGCAGCGAGCTCGATGCCGATCTGGTCGGCCTCGATCTCGCTCTCGCGGCTGTTCGGCAGCTGGATCGCGACCGCGGCGGCCGTCTGCATGAGCGCGGCGGTGTCCTGGCGGGCGCCGAGCGCGATCGCGGCGATCGTCGTCCCGATGGTCGTGCTGTAGGCGACGGACATGCGCTCGCGGGTATGGCTGGCGAGCGCGTGGCCGATCTCGTGCCCCATCACCGCCGCGATCTCCTCGTCGGTGGCCTTCAGCTTCTCCCACATGCCGGAGTAGATCGCCATCTTGCCGCCGGCCATGCAGAAGGCGTTGACCGTCTTCGGGTCGTTGATGACCTGCACTTCCCAGTTCCAGCTCGCGGAGTCCGGGCGGAACCGGACCGCCTGGGCGATGAGACGGTCGGTGATCTCGCGCACCCGCTTCACGCGGTCGCCCTCGGTCTCGATCTGCTTCTTCTTGCCCAGGCCGCCCATCATCTGCGCGTAGGCGCCATACGAGCTCTTGATGGCCGTGTCTTCGGACACGAGCATCAGCTGGTTGCGGCCAGTGATGGTGTTCGCGGCGCAGCCCGCCAGCATCAGCGCGGCGGCGGCGAGAAGGGCGGCGATTCTCATAGGGAGAATTGTACGGCCGCCCTTTGCGCGCAGATGTAACCGACTGTTACTACGCCGCCTTGCGAAGCTCCGCCGGCTCGACGCCCAGGGCGGTGCGTACCGCGTCCTCGACGCGGTCGAGGAGGACGAACTCGAGCTTCTCGCGCGCTTCCTTCGGCACGTCCTCGAGGTCCTTCTCGTTGCGCCGCGGCAGCATCACGGTGCGGATTCCCGCGCGCAGGGCAGCGAGCGTCTTCTCCTTCACGCCGCCGATCGGCAGCACCAGGCCGCGCAGGGAGATCTCTCCGGTCATGGCGACGTCGGCCCGGACGGGCTTGTTGCTGAGCAAGGAGGCGAGCGCGAGGAACATCGCCACGCCCGCGGACGGCCCGTCTTTCGGGGTCGCGCCGGCGGGGACGTGCACGTGGATGTCGTGCTTGTCGAGCATGCCGTCGACGAACGTCTTGGCGAGCGTGAGCGCCGCCTGCGCCGACTCCTTCATCACCTCGCCGAGCTGGCCGGTGAGGATCAGCTTGCCGGTGCCGGGCACCTTCGACGCCTCGATGAACAGGATGTCCCCGCCCACCGAGGTCCAGGCGAGCCCGGTCGCGACGCCCGGCACGGAGGTGCGCTCGGCGACCTCGTTCTCGAAGCGGCGCGCGCCGAGGATGCCGTGCAGGTCCTTCGGCTGGATCTCGATCTTCATCGCGCCGCCCTCGGCGATGCGCATCGCGACGTGGCGCAGCACCGCGCCGATCTCCCGCTCCAGGTTGCGCACGCCCGCCTCGCGCGTGTAGTCGCCGATCAGCGCGCGCAGCGCCTCGTCGGTGATGCGCACGTTCGCCACGCCCGCATCCTCGCTCTTGAGGCCGTTCGCCTCGAGCTGGCGCTTCACGAGGTAGCGGCGCGCGATCTCGAGCTTCTCTTCTTCCGTGTAGCCCGGCAGCTGGATGATCTCCATGCGGTCGCGCAGCGGCCCCGGGATCGTGTCGAGCATGTTCGCGGTGGTGATGAACATCACCTTCGACAGGTCGTAGTCGACCGCGAGGTAGTTGTCGCGGAACCTGGCGTTCTGCTCCGGATCGAGCACCTCGAGCAGCGCGCTCGAGGGGTCGCCGTGGAAGCCGCCCTGGCCGAGCTTGTCGATCTCGTCGAACATGAGCACCGGGTTGCGCGACTCGGCGCGGCGGATCGCCTGGATGACGTTGCCCGGCAGCGCGCCGATGTAGGTGCGCCGGTGGCCGCGGATCTCGGCCTCGTCATGCACGCCGCCGAGCGCGATGCGCTGGAACTTGCGCCCGGTCGCGCGCGCGATCGACTGGCCGAGCGAGGTCTTGCCCACCCCGGGAGGGCCGACGAAGCAGAGGATCGGCGCCTTGCCCTTCGGGTTGAGCTTGCGCACCGCGAGATGCTCGAGGATGCGCCGCTTGATCTTGTCCAGGCCGTAGTGGTCCTCGTCGAGAATCCGCCGCGCCTCCGGGATGTTGATCTCCTTCTCGGGAGAATCGGCCCACGGCAGCTCGGCGAGCCATTCGATGTAGGTGCGCAGCATCGAGCCCTCGGCGCTGCCCTCGCCCATGCGCTCCAGGCGCTTCAGCTCCTTGGCGGCGTGCTTGAGCACATCCTCGGGCATCCCGGCCTGCTCGATCGCCTTCCTGAGCTCGGCGATCTCGGTCGAGCCTTCCTCGCCCTCGCCCAGCTCCTTCTGGATGGTGCGCATCTGCTCGCGCAGCACGTGCTCGCGCTGGCGCTCGTCGAACTGCTTCTTGGTCTTCTCGCCGATCTCCTTCGAGATGCGCAGCACGCCGACGCGCGCGGAAAGC
>DASZQH010000043.1:0-23452 GCA_035549805.1 Burkholderiales bacterium | reverse complement strand
GGCAGCGGCGAGCTCGCCGCGGTCGCGTACCGCGCGATCCGCCGCGGCGGCCTCGCGGTGGTGGTCGGCGTCGCCAAGGCGACCGATTCCACGAGCGTGCGCACCATGACGCTGCCGTTCGAGGAGAAGACGCTGACCGGGAGCTACTTCGGCTCCTGCGTGCCGCGCATCGACTTTCCCCGCATGCTCAACCTCTACACGAGCGGCAAGCTGATGCTCGACGAGCTGATCACGCGCCGCTACAAGGTCGAGGAGGCGCCGCAGGCGTTCGCCGACCTCGAGTCCGGGCGCAACGCGAGAGGCGTGATCGTCTTCGGATGAAAGAGCGCATCCTGGTCGTCGACGACCAGCGGACCAACGCGGAGATGGTGGCCGGCCTGCTGCGCAATCTCGGCTACCACGTCGACCTCGCCTTCAACGGCGGCGAGGCGCTCGACCGGCTGCGCGCCCACGGCACCGACCTGGTGATCTCCGACATCATGATGCCGGGCGTGGACGGCTACGAGCTGTGCCGCCGCATCCGCGCCGACGCGAACACCGCGCTGCTGCCGCTGGTGCTGGTCACCTCGCTCGATCCGCAGATCGAGCGGGTGAAGGGCATCGAGGCGGGCGCGGACGATTTCCTGTCCCGGCCGGTCAACTGGGCGGAGCTGTTCGCGCGCGTGAAGCGCCTGCTGCGCGTCAAGGCGCTCCAGGACGAGATCCAGACGCTCAACCGGGAGCTGGAGCAGCGCGTGCAGGAGCAGGTGGCCCAGCTCGAGCGGCTCGGGCGGCTGAAGCGCTTCTTCTCCCGCCAGGTGGCGGAGGCGATCGTGGCGGGCGGCGAGGAGATCCTCAGGCCGCACCGGCGCGAGATCACCTCGGTGTTCCTCGACCTGCGCGGCTTCACCGCGTTCACCGACCGCTCGGACCCGGAGGCGCTGGTGGAGCTCCTGCGCGCCTACCACGCCACGCTCGGCCGCATGGTCGAGGAGCACGGCGGCACGCTCGAGCACTTCGCCGGCGACGGCGTCATGATCTTCTTCAACGACCCGTTCCCGGTCGAGCGCCCGGCCGAGCAGGCGGTGCGCATGTCCGTCGCGCTGCAGCAGGCTTTCGCGCCGATCGCCAGGACGTGGAAGAAGCAGGGCCATCCCGTGGGCCTGGGCATCGGCATCGCGCAGGGCGAGGCGACGCTGGGCGTGATCGGCTTCGAGCAGCGCTGGGAGTACGCGGCGATCGGCAACGTGCCGAACCTGGCGGCGCGCCTGTGCGGCGAAGCGCGCGCCGGGGAGATCCTGGTCGACGCGCAGACCGAGCACGAGATCGCGCACATCGCCGAGACCGAGCCGATCGGGCCGCTCGCGCTGCGCGGCTTCCAGCAGGCGGTGCCGGCCTTCAAGCTGAAGGCCCTGAAGCTGTAGCGCTTCGAAGGCCGGGTGTAGCGCCCGCGCTACTGCCAGTCGCGCTGCGGGACGACGTCCTGCATCACGCGTTGCGCCTCGGTCTCGTCCCAATCGTCGAGCTCGTCCAGCTCGAGGTCGTCGTCGAACTCCGGCAGGTCTTCCTGAAGGTCTTCGAGCTCCATTGGCCGTCCCTGTTTGATTGCTGGGTACGGCGCCTTTGTATGCGCGCAGGATTACGTGCGGGTGACGGCCGTCGCCGCCGTGAGGACTACTTGCAGCCCAGGCGCTTTTCCTTCGCGTGCACGAGCGCGGTCACCGTCTCGTTGACCGGCGCGGCCACGCCGGCCTGGGCGCCCACGCGCGGGATCGAGCCGTTGATGACGTCGATCTCCGAGCGCTTCTTCAGCATCAGGTCGAGCAGCACCGACGGCCGCGCGTTCGGGATCTTCGAGCCGAAGTCGCGCACGTACTTCACCGGGTCGTCGAAGCCGAGCTGGATGCCCTTCTTCTTCGCCACCGCGAAGCCCTCGGTCGCGCACGCGGCCGAGACCTTCGACAGGTCGGGGTCGGCCATGACCTCGGCGATGGTGCCGTCGGCGAGCGCGCACGGGCCCGAGTAGGCGCAGTTGCAGATCAGCTTCTCCCAGACGAGCTGGTCGATGTCGTCGAACACCTTCACCTTGAAGCCGGCGCCGCTCCACACCGACTCGACTTCCTTCAGCCGCGGCGTGATCGGGCCGCCGAACTCGCCGAGGCGCACGAGCTCCATGCCGTTGTGGTGCGCGTGCCCGGGACCGCGCATCGAGGCGCCGAAGCCGCCGACCACGCCGACCATCACGCGGCTGCGCCCCAGCACCTCGGCAGCGCTGTCGGGTCCTCCCAGTCCGTTCTGGATCGAGAGCACCGGCGTCTCCTTCTTCAGGAGGAAGTCGCGGATGGAAGTCGCGGCCTGCGTCACGTGCATCGCCTTGGTGGCGAGGATGACCAGGTCGCAGGGTCCGGCGTCCTTCGCCTCCGTCGTGGCATGGACCTTGACGGTCCGGTCGCCCGAGATGCCCTCCAGGCGCAGCCCCTTGGACCGCATCGCCTCGACGTGCTCCTTCCAGGCATCGATGGCCCACACCTCGTGGCCCGCCGAGGCGAGCAGCCCCGCATAGACCGAGCCCATGGCTCCTGTTCCAACGATTGCGATTTTCATGAGTTGTTCACCGGTGGTCGGAAAAGCGCGCCTGCGTCTGGGCGCGCAGGGTTTCGTAGCGGCTGCGCATCGCCGCTTCCAGCGCCGCGCAGGTGTCGGCGGCAGGCAGGGCGAGGAGGTCGCCGGGCAGCGCGCGCTCGAAGGCGCGCGCATGCTCGAGCCGCGGATCCTCGCCGATGCGCAGCGCATCCACGTAGTCGCGCCACAGCTCCATCTCGTCCTCCGGCGTGCCCGGCGGCGCCATCCAGCGCGGCAGCGTGAGCACGAGGTCGAGCTTGGTGGAGAGCGTGTCGAGCGCGCAGCGCCCGCCGCCGGCCTGCTTCACCTTGTACTCGAAGCCGAGCCGCCACGCCGCCTGCACCGGCCCGGTGGGGCGCGCGGCCGCGGCGCTGCGCGCGGCGGAGAAGCTCGCCGCCTCGACGTCGTAGAACTCGAGGCTCACGTCGCCGACCTTCAGCTGCATCGGCTTCGGCGGCCGCGGCGCGGCGGTGCGCGGCTGCACGGCCGGCGCCACCGGCGCGGGCTCGGCGGCCGGCTTGCGCGGCAGCGTGCCGCTCGGCTTGGGGATGAGCTGCGGGTCGGTCTTCGACGGCGCGCGCTGCGTGCCGGTCGGGCACACGTCGACGTAGCTCACGCTGCCGTCGGGCGCCACGCACTTCTGCAGCGCATGGGCATTCCATGCCAGGGAGAGCAGAAAAGGGGTCAGAGCAAATTTCAGGAAATGCATCGAAACTTTGCCGGATTTCCGGGAAATTGCTCTGACCCCTTTATTCAGGCGACTTCGAAGAGGCCTGCCGCCCCCATGCCGCCGCCGATGCACATCGTCACCACGACGCGCTTCGCGCCGCGGCGCTTGCCCTCGATCAGCGCGTGGCCGACGAGGCGCGCGCCCGACACGCCGTACGGATGGCCGACCGCGATCGCGCCGCCGTTCACGTTCAGGCGGTCGTTGGGGATGCCGAGCTTGTCGCGGCAGTAGATCACCTGGACCGCGAAGGCTTCGTTCAGCTCCCACAGGTCGATGTCGGAGACCTTGAGGCCCGCGTTCTTGAGCAGCTTCGGCACCGCGAAGACCGGGCCGATGCCCATCTCGTCGGGCTCGCAGCCCGCCACGGCGAATCCCCGGAAGATGCCGAGCGGCTTCAGGCTTCTCTTCGCCGCCTCCTTTGCGGACATGACGACGCAAGCGGAAGCGCCATCCGAGAACTGGCTGGCGTTGCCGGCGGCGATCACCCCGCCCTGGATCGCGGGCTTGATCTGCGACACGCCCTCGTACGTCGTATCGGCGCGGATGCCCTCGTCCTCGGCCGCGGTGACGTCCTTGAACGTCTCCTGGCCGGTGTTCTTGTCGACCACCTTCATCTTCGTCGCGATGGGGACGATCTCGTCCTTGAACTTGCCTTCGGCGCGCGCCTTGGCGGCCCGCAGCTGGCTGTCGACGCCATAACGATCCTGCGCCTCGCGGCCGATGCCGTAGCGCTTGGAGACGTTCTCCGCGGTCGCGAGCATCGGCCAGTAGATCGCCGGCTTGTGCTCGGCGAGCCACTGCTCCTGGATCATGTGCTTGTTCGCCTCGTTCTGCACGCAGGAGATGGACTCCACGCCGCCCGCGACGTAGATCCCCGGCTCGCCGGCGAGCACGCGCTGCGCGGCCATCGCGATGGTCTGCAGGCCGGAGGAGCAGAAGCGGTTCACCGTGATGCCGGAGACGCTGATCGGCAGGCCGGCGCGCAGCGCGATCTGGCGCGCGATGTTCGAGCCGGTCGCCCCCTCGGGGGTGGCGCAGCCCATGATCACGTCCTCGACTTCCTGCGGGTCGAGCTTGGCGCGCTCGACGGCGGCCTTGACCACGTGGCCGCCCATCGTCGCGCCGTGCGTCATGTTGAGGGCGCCGCGCCAGCTCTTGCAGAGCGGCGTGCGCGCGGTGGAGACGATCACTGCCTCGGTATCAGCCATTGAATTTTTTCCCTTCCTTCGCCAGTTTGACGAGCAGGGGCGCCGGCTTCCACTGCTCGCCGTGGTACCCCTTCTGGAACTTCTCGATGGACGCCAGCACCTTGTCCAGGCCGACCGTGTCGGCGTAGAACATCGGCCCGCCGCGGAACGGCGGGAAGCCGTAGCCGGTGAGGTAGACCATGTCGATGTCGGAGGCGCGCAGCGCGATGCCTTCCTCGAGGATCAGCGCGCCCTCGTTCACCAGCGCGTAGATCGCGCGCTCCACGATCTCCTCGTCCGAGATGGCCCGGGGCTGGATCCCGAGCTCCTTCCGGTGGGCGTCGAGGAGCTTGCCGATCTCCGGATCCGGGACCGGCTTGCGGTTGCCCGCCTCGTAGAGGTAGTAGCCCTTGCCGGTCTTCTGCCCGAAGCGGCCGAGCTCGCAGACCTTGTCGGCGAACTTCGAGTACACCATGTCCGGACGCTCCTTGGCGCGACGCTTGCGGATGTCGTAGCCGATGTCGTTGCCGGCCATGTCGTACATGGTGAACGGGCCCATCGCCATGCCCCATTTCGAGAGCGCGGCGTCGACCTGCTGCGGCGTGGCGCCCTCGTCGAGGAGGAACAGCGTCTGCTGGCCGTACTTCTCCAGCATGCGGTTGCCGATGAAGCCGTCGCACACGCCCGAGACCACCGGCACCTTCTTGATCGCCTTGCCGAGCTTCATCGTCGTGGCGAGGACATCCTTGCCGGTCTTCTCGCCGCGCACCACCTCGAGCAGGCGCATGACGTTGGCGGGCGAGAAGAAGTGCGTCCCGATCACGTCCTGCGGGCGCTTCGTCACCGCCGCGATCTGGTCCACGTCGAGCGTCGAGGTGTTGGTGGCGAGGATCGCGCCCGGCTTCGCCAGCGCGTCGAGCTTGCGGAAGATGTCCTGCTTGACGTCCATGCGCTCGAACACCGCCTCGATGACGATGTCCGCGTCACGCACGTCTTCGATATTCGTGCTTGTCTTTATGAGAGAAACTCTCTTATCCATGTCGTCCTGCTTCAGGCGACCTTTGGATACCGTGGCGGCGTAGTTCTTCTTGATGATGCTCAGTCCGCGATCGACCGCTTCCTGCTTGGTGTCGATCATGGTGACGGGGATGCCGGCGTTCACCAGGCTCATCGTGATGCCGCCGCCCATGGTGCCGGCGCCGAGCACCGCCGCCTTCTTCACCTCGCGCACCGGGGTGTCTTCCGGCACGTCCGGGATCTTCGCGGTCTGGCGCTCCGAGAAGAACATGTGGCGCAGCGCCGCCGACTCGGTGCTGTTGACGAGGAAGTTGAAGTTCTCGCGCTCGACCTTGCGGCCCTCGTCGAACGGCCGGGTCGCCGCGGCCTCGATGCATTCGACGATCTTCAGCGGCGCCGGGTAGCCCTTCGACGCCTTCGCCACCTCCTCGCGCACGGCGGCGAAGAACGCCTTCGGATCGCCCTCGATCTGCGGCTTGCGGTCGCGCACCCGCGTGAACGGCTTGCCGATCACGGACTGCGCGAACTTGATGCCTTCCTCCAAGAGGTCGCCTTCGACGATCGCGTCCACCAGGCCGAACTTCTTCGCCTGGTCGGCGCTGATCGCCTTGCCGGTGGTCATCATCTTCACGGCCTCGGCGATCGGCACCATGCGCGGCAGGCGCTGCGTGCCGCCCGAGCCGGGCAGGATGCCGAGGTTCACCTCGGGCAGCCCGAGCTGGGTCTTCGCCAGCGCGACGCGATAGTGGCAGCCGAGCGCGAGCTCGAGGCCGCCGCCGAGCGCGAAGCCGCCGATCGCGGCGACGAGCGGCTTCTTCATCGCGTCCTGCTGGTCGTTCACCTCCGGCAGGTCGGGCGGCAGGCGCGGCTTGCCGAACTCGCGGATGTCCGCGCCGCCGGAGAACGCCTTGGCCGAGCCGATGAGCACGACCGCCCGCACGGCGGGGTCGGCCTCGGCCTTCTTCAGGCTTTCCATGACGCCGGCGCGCAGGGCATTGCCCAGGCCGTTGACTGGCGGGTTGTTGAGGGTGATGACGGCGATGCCGTCGCGAACCGAATATTGAGCGACGTCGCTCATGAAGGGGGCCTCCGATGGAGCCCCGGATTCTATCTCGGTCGCTAGAATATTCGGGGTTTCATCCTGAGGAGGATGCAATGCAAGGCCTGATGATGGACGCGCCGCTGCTGATCAGCGGGCTGCTCCAGCACGCCGACCGCCATCATGGCGACACCGAGATCGTCTCGAAGAACGTCGACGGCTCGATCCACCGCTACACCTACCGCGAGGCGCACGCGCGCGCGCGCCGGCTCGCCAACGCGCTGAAGGCGCTCGGCGTGCAGCGCCACGACCGCGTCGCCACGCTCGCCTGGAACGGCTACCGGCACTTCGAGATCTACTACGCGGTCGCGGGCTCCGGCGCGGTGATCCACACCATCAACCCGCGCCTCTTCCCGGACCAGATCGCCTACATCGCGAACCACGCCGAGGACCGGGTCCTCTTCTACGACACGACGTTCGCTCCGCTCGTGGAGAAGCTGCGCCCGCAGCTGAAGAGCGTGAAGCACTTCGTCCCGCTCGCCGACGACTACGAGGCCCTGCTCGCCAAGGCCTCCGACGCCTTCGAATGGCCGTCCTTCGACGAGAACACGGCGGCCTGCCTCTGCTACACCTCGGGGACGACCGGCAACCCGAAGGGCGCCCTCTACTCGCACCGCTCGACGATGCTGCACGCCTACGCGGCGGCGCTGCCCGACGCGCTCAACCTCTCGGCGCGCGACGTGGTGCTGCCGGTGGTGCCGATGTTCCACGTCAACGCCTGGGGCCTGCCTTACTCCTGCGCCCTCACCGGCGCCAAGCTGGTGTTCCCCGGCCCGCACCTCGACGGCAAGAGCATCCACACCCTGTTCGAGACCGAGGGCGTGACGATGAGCGCGGGCGTGCCGACGGTATGGCTCGCGCTGCTCAACTACATGAAGGAGAACAAGCTCAAGTTCTCGACCCTGAAGAGCACGGTGATCGGCGGCTCGGCCTGCCCGCCCGCCATGATCCGCGCCTTCCAGGAAGAGTACGGCGTGCACGTCCTGCACGCCTGGGGCATGACGGAAATGAGCCCGCTCGGCACCGTCACCACCTTCAAGGCGAAGCACGCGAAGTGGCCGCAGGAGGAGCGCACCCGGCTGCAGTACAAGCAGGGGCGCGCGATCTTCGGCGTCGACATGCGCATCGTCGACGAGAACGGGAAGGACCTGCCGTGGGACGGCAAGGCCTTCGGCGACCTGCAGGTGAGGGGCCCCTGGATCATCTCGAGCTACTTCAAGGGCGAGGGCGGCGATCCCCTTCGCGACGGCTGGTTCCCCACCGGCGACGTGGCGACGATGGACGCCGACGGCTACATGCAGATCACCGACCGCTCGAAGGACGTCATCAAGTCCGGCGGCGAGTGGATCAGCTCGATCGACCTCGAGAACATCGCCATGGCGCACCCGAAGGTCGCCGAGGCCGCGGTGATCGGCGTCAAGCACCCGAAATGGGACGAGCGCCCGATCGTGGTCGCGGTGAAGAAGGCCGGCCAGGAGGTCTCGAAAGAGGAGATCCTCAAGTTCTACGAGGGCAAGATCGCCAAGTGGTGGACGCCCGACGACGTGGTGTTCGTCGCCGAGCTGCCGCACACCGCAACCGGCAAGCTCTCCAAGCTGACGTTGCGCCAGCAGATGAAAGACTACCGCCTGCCGGGCTGATGGCGGCGGCCGAAGAGTCCCTCCTCGGCGCGGAGCGCGCCCGCAACGTCGAGCGGCGCGGCCAGCGGCGGCGGCGCCTGTGGATCGCGGCGACCGCGGCGAGCTACGGGCTCGACGGCGCCTTCCTGGTGCTGTTCGCGCTCGCCGGCGCCGCGCCGCTCTGGGTCGCCGGCGCGTACCTGGGCGGCGCCGCGCTCATGAGCGGCGTTACCTATGGCGTGATGGCCGCGGACTGGAACCTGCGCCTGCGGGACCCGAGCCTGGTCCTGCCGCAAAGCGTTTGCGGCATCCTGCTGCAGGCCGCCGTGGCCCTGGCGGCGCCGCAGATGGCGTTCCCCTGGCTCGCGAACCTCGTCACCGTGCTCGCCTTCTCGACGATCTGGCTGTCGCTCCGGCGCTCGCTGGCGCTGTGGGCGCTCTGCGCGGGGCTCGCCGGCGCGCTGTTCTACGGCGCTGCCGGCCGTCTCGGCGTGCCGCTCGAGGGGCCGTGGCAGACGCTCCTCTCCTGGCTGTTCTTCTCGGTGATCCTCGGTCGCTTCGTCTTTCTCAGCGCCTACTCGGCGTGGATGCGCAGCCGCCTGCTCGAGAGCCGCAGCCGGCTCGCGGCCACCATGGCCCAGGTGCGCGAGCTCGCCAGCCACGACGAGCTCACCAAGGTCTTCAACCGCCGCTCGATCGTCGCCCGGCTCGAGGAGGAGCGCGCGTCGGCGATGCGCAGCGGCCAGCCGTTCTGCGTCGCGCTCCTCGACCTGGATCATTTCAAGGCGGTCAACGACACGCATGGCCATCGCGCCGGCGACGAGGCGCTGCAGGCGTTCGTGCAAACCGTCCGTGCGACAATGCGCGAGACCGACATCCTGGGGCGCTACGGCGGCGAGGAGTTCCTGATGATCCTGACCGACACCACGCTGGAAGGCGGGCCGGGTGCGACGGAACGCGTCTGCCGCGCGGTCGAAGCCGCCGGCTACGGGCGCATCGCGCCCGGCCTGGCGCTCACGGTCTCGATCGGCCTCGTCGCGTGGAAGCCCGGCGAGGACACCGTCTCGCTCCTCGGGCGCGCCGACGCGGCGCTCTACCGGGCCAAGGCCAACGGCAGGAACCGCGTGGAGGTGGGATGAGCAACATCGTCAGCTCGGTGCGCAACCGCGTCGCGTTCGTGGAGCTCGCGCGCCTCGACAAGAAGAATGCGCTCACCGGAGAGATGTACGCCGGGCTCGCCGACGCCATCGGCGCGGCGGATGCGGACGCGCAGGTCCGCGCGGTGCTGCTGCACGGCGCGCCGGACTGCTTCTGCGCCGGCAACGACGTCGCCGACTTCCTCCAGCGCCCGCCGCTCGCGCAGGGCTCGCCGAGCCAGCGCTTCTTCGAGGTCATGCAAACGGCGAGAAAGCCGATCGTCGCCGCGGTGGGCGGTCCCGCCGTCGGGATCGGCACCACGATGCTCCTGCACTGCGACCTCGTCTACGCCGCGACCAACGCCCGATTCCAGCTGCCGTTCGTCCCGCTCGGCATCGTTCCGGAGTTCGGCTCGACGTACATCCTGCCGCTCCTCGCCGGGTACCAGCGCGCCGCCGAGCTGCTGCTCCTCGGCCAGCCTTTCACCGCCGAGAAGGCGAAGGAAGTGGGGATCGTCTCCGATGTCTTCCCGGTGGAAGAGCTCTTTCCAAGAACGGTGAAAATCGCAGAAGCGCTCGCGGCACTGCCGCCCGAATCGATCCGCCTCACCAAGAGCCTCATGAAGAAGCGCCATGCGGCGCAGGTGCGCGAGACGATCGCCGAGGAGATCAAGGTGTTCGGCGAGCGCCTCGGCTCCGCGGAGGCGAAGGAGGCGATGTCGGCCTTCCTCGAGAAGCGCAAGCCGGATTTCTCGAGGTTCTGATGAAGAGCCTGCGGGATCTTGAAGGCCGCGAAGGCCAGGAAATCGGCGTGTCGCCGTGGCTGGAGGTGACCCAGGAGCGCATCGACACCTTCGCCAAGGCGATCGACGACTTCCAGTGGATCCACGTCGATCCCGAGCGCGCGGCGAAATCGCCGTTCGGCGGCACCATCGCCCACGGCTTCCTCACCCTGTCGCTGCTCTCGCATCTCGCGGAGCGCACGTTCTCCTTCGCCGACCGGCGCATGGGCATCAACTACGGCCTGAACCGCGTGCGCTTCACCGCGCCGCTGAAGAGCGGCACGCGCGTGCGTGCGCGCTTCACCCTCGGCAAGCTGGAGAAGCTCGAAGGCAACGGCATGCAGGTGACCTGGACCGTGGTGGTCGAGGCCGAGGGCTCGGACAAGCCCGTGCTGGTCGCGGAATGGCTCGGGAGGCACTACTACTGATGCGCTGGAAAAAGAGACCGGAAGGATCCAACTGGGGCGACTTCGGTCCCGACGACCAGCGCGGGCGCATGAACTGGGTCACGCCCGAGAAGGTGCTGCAGGGCGTCGCCGAGGTGAAGGAGGGGCGCACCTTCTGCCTGTCGCTGCCGCTCGATTTCCCGGGCGGCAACGTCCTCAACCCGCGCCGCCACCCGCCGCGCGTCGCGTCCACGCTGCGCGCGGGCAAGCAGAACTTCTGCTACCCGCTCGACGCCGACACGCCGGGGCTCACCGACGTCGTCTCCGACGACCTCGTGCTCCTCACGCTCCAGTATTCGACGCAGTGGGATTCGTTCGCCCACGTCGGCGGCCGCTTCGACGCGGACGGCGACGGCAAGGCCGAGATCGTGTTCTACAACGGCTTTCGCGCCGGCGAGCACCTGCTGCCCGCCCCGGAGAAGAAGGACGGCACCTGGGACAAGTTCGAGGGCACGAACGCGCGCGCCCTCGGCATCGAGAACCTCGCCGAGCACGGCGTGCAGGGCCGCGGCGTCATGATCGACCTGCACGCCCACTTCGGCCGCGAGCGCAGGGCGGTGGGCTACGACGACCTCATGCGCGTGCTGGAGAAGGACAAGGTCGCGGTGGAGAAAGGCGACCTCGTCTGCCTGCACACCAACTTCGCCGAGCTGCTCCTCGAGCTGAAGAAGACGCCGGACCCGAAGCTCGTCAACGGCACGTGCAGCGGCCTCGACGGCCGCGACGACCGGCTGCTGCAGTGGATCACCGACTCGGGGCTCGCCTGCCTGCTCGCCGACAACTATGCCGTCGAGCTCATCCCGACCGAGATCTTCAAGCCAAAGCCGCACGCTTCGATGCCGCTGCACGAGCACTGCCTCTTCAAGCAGGGCATCCATCTCGGCGAGATGTGGTACTTCACCGAGCTCGCGCGCTGGCTGCGCGAGCACAGGCGCAGCCGCTTCCTCCTCACCGCGCCGCCGCTGCGCCTTCCCGGCGCCGTCGGCTCGCCCGCCACCCCGATCGCGACCGTCTGATGGCGAAGGTGGCGGTCGTCACGGGCGGCTCGTCGGGCATCGGCGCGGCGACCGCCCGCCTGCTTTCCGGACGCGGATGGCAGGTCGCCGTGGTGGCGCGCAAAGGCGTGGAATTCCAGGCGGACGTGGCGAAGGATGCGGACTGCCGTCGCGTCGCCAAGGCGGTGCTCGACCAGTGGGGGCGGATCGACGCGCTCGTCAACAACGCCGGCACGACCAAGTTCGTGAAGCACGCGGACCTGGAGGGCCTTGCCGCGGCGGACTACGAGCGCATCTTCGGCATCAACCTGGTCGGGCCTTTCCAGATGGTGCGCGCCTGCGCCGACGCGCTGAAGGCGGCGCGCGGCGCGGTGGTGAACGTGTCGTCGGTCGCTTCGCTGCGCGGCACCGGCTCGTCGATCGCGTACGCCGCGTCGAAGGCGGCGCTCAACACGATGACACAGTCGCTCGCTCGCGCGCTGGCGCCTGAAGTGCGCGTGAACGCGGTGCTGCCCGGGTTCGTCCGCACGCCCTGGCAGGACCTGAACGGCAAGGAGGCGGGCGACGCCGCCGAGCGCAGCTTCGCCGCGGCCGCGCCACTCAAGCGCGCGATCCCGGAGGGCGACGTCGCCGAGGCGATCGCCTTCCTGATCGACGGCGCGCGCAGCACGACCGGGGAGACGCTCCTCGTCGATGCGGGCGTCCACCTCGCGACCGGGCGCTGACGTGGACTACGACTACATCGTCGTCGGCGCCGGCTCGGCCGGATGCGTGCTGGCGGCCCGGCTGACCCAGGACGGCCGCAAGAGCGTGCTCCTGCTCGAGGCCGGACCACGCGACACGGACCGCTGGATCCATGTCCCGCTCGGCTACGGCAAGCTCTTCACGCGCACCGACGTCAACTGGTCGTACGAGTCGGAGCCCGAGCCGAACTTGAACGGCCGGCGCATCTTCACGCCGCGCGGCAAGGTGCTCGGCGGCTCCTCGTCGATCAACGGCCTCGTGTACATCCGCGGCCAGGCCGAGGACTTCGACGGCTGGGGCGTCCCGGGCTGGAGCTTCGCCGCCCTGCGCCCGTACTTCGAGAAGGCGGAGCTCGAGCTCAAGGTGTCCGACCTCGAGCGACACGAGCTCGCCGACGCTTTCATCGACGCCGCAGCGTCGCTCGGCATCCCGCGCACCGCCGACTTCAACGGCCCATCGCAGGAAGGCACCGGCTACTACCGCGCCACTGCGCATCTCGGAAAGCGCCGCAGCACCGCAGTGGCCTACCTGCGCGCCGCCGAGAAGCGGCCGAACCTGACGGTGCTGACGAACGCGCTGGCAACGAAGGTTCTCTTTGACGGTGCCCGCGCTACGGGCGTCGAGTTCGTCCGTGAGGGAAAGACCCTGAAGGCAAGCGCAGCGAGCGAGGTGATATTGAGCGGCGGAGCGTTCAATTCGCCGCAACTCCTGGAAGTATCGGGAGTCGGAAAGCGCGCATTCCTGGAGGAAAAAGGCATCGCGGTGGTTCACGACCTGCCGGACGTCGGCGAGCACCTGCAGGACCATTTCTACGCGCGCACGTTCTGGCGCTGCAACAAGGCCTGCACGCTGAACGACGACATGGCGAGCTGGCACGGCAAGCTGAAGATCGGCCTGCAGTACTACCTGCAGAAGAAAGGGCCGCTCACCATCAGCGCCGGCCACGCGGCGGCGTTCCTCCGCACGCGGCCGGAGCTGAAGCGCCCGGACGCGCAGATCTACTTCATCAACTTCTCCGCCATGAAGCGCGGCGGCTTCCTGCACCCGCATTCGGGCTTCACCTGCTCGGTCTCGCAGCTGCAGAGCGAGTCGCGCGGCAGCTCGCATGTCCGGTCGGCCGATCCGGCGGCGCCGCCGGCGATCCGCTACAACGACCTCGCCACCGAGACCGACCGCCGCACGATGGTGGAAGGACTGAAGTGGGTGCGACGCATCGCCGCGGCGCCACCGCTGCGCGACTACGTGATCGACGAGTTCTATCCGGGTGCCGGGGTGCAGAGCGACGAGGACTGGCTCGCGTTCGTCCGCGAGTCGGGCGAGACGGTCTTCCATCCCACCTCCACCTGCAGCCTGGGCAAGGTGGTGGACGAGCGGCTGCGCGTGAAGGGCCTGGCGGGCCTGCGGGTGGTGGACGCTTCGGTCATGCCGGCGGTCCCGTCCGGCAACATCAACGCGGCGGTCATCGCCGTCGCCGAGAAAGCCGCGGACCTCGTCCAGCAAGACGGGCGCTAGGCGCCCAGCACCCGCTCGACGCTGAGGCCGCGCGCGTCCATCTCGAAGGCGAGTCCCTCGATCGCGGGGCGGCACCAGTGCCACGCGACGGTGGCCGGCGCGACCCGCCTGCCCACCTCCGCCATCTCGAAGCGTCCCGCGGTATAGACCTGCGCCACCGTCGCGTCCGCCCAGCGCACCCCCAGGCCCCTGAGGCGCGCGTCGATCGTGTCCAGCGCCGCTCTCGCGTCCGGGAACGGACCGCTCGAGGGCCACTCGCCGCTCGCGGAGACTACGAAGCCGGCGCGGCCGTCGCCGGGACGCAGCGTGTAGCTGAACGCGTGAAAGCAGGGCTCCTGCGGCGCGCCGTCCGCGGGCACGACGAGGGTGCGCGCGACGGGGCTCGCGCCATCGCGCACGAGCTTCCAGTCTCGCAGCACGGCGCCGTAGCCCTCGTCGAACTCCGCGTAGGCCTTGACGCCGAACGCCTCGGGCGAGCGCAGCTCGCAGGCGCAGAACGCGGTGAGCGGGCGGCCGATGGACTTCAGGTGCCGCGCGATGAACGCGAAGCCCTCCTTCAGCGGCAGCGGCTTGCGCAGCCGCGCGCGCTCGATGGCGTACCCCGGCAGGGCCACCACGCCCTGGGAGCGGGCAAAGGCGCCTTTCAGGAACGCGAAGCCGCCGTCCGGGAACTCGATCCGATCGCCCATATCGCCGCAATGCTGCAAAATCCCGCGCTCCCTGTCCATCGGATGTCGCCGTGAAGACACTCACGCTTGCAAACGACCTGCGGATCACCGACGTCTGCCTCGGCACGATGACCTTCGGCGAGCAGAACAGCGAGGCCGAGGCGCACGCGCAGCTCGACTGGGCGCTGGCGCACGGCATCACCTTCGTCGACACGGCGGAGATGTACCCCATCCCGCCGCGCAAGGAGACGCAGGGCCGTACCGAGGCCCTGGTCGGCGCCTGGATCGCGAAGAACCGGGCGCGCCGCAAGGACTTCGTGCTCGCCAGCAAGATCGCCGGGCCGGGGCGGCGGGAGTGGATCCGCAACGGCGACACGCACGTCTCGGCGAAGACGGTGCCCTGGGCGATCGACGACAGCCTGAAGCGGCTGCAGACCGACTGGATCGACCTCTACCAGATCCATTGGCCCGAGCGGTACGTGCCGAGTTTCGGCGCCTGGCAGTTCGACCCCTCGCTCGACCGGGAAGCGGTGCCGATCGCCGAGCAGGTCGCGGCGCTCGCCAAGGCGATCCAGGCGGGCAAGATCCGCGCGTACGGCCTGTCGAACGAGACCGCGTACGGCTTGTGCGAGTTCGCGCGCGTGGCGAAGGAGCTCGGCGCGCCGCCGCCAGCGTCGGTGCAGAACGGCTACAGCCTGGTCAACCGGCTCTTCGACGGCGACCTCGCGGAAGCGAGCCATCGCCTCGCCATCCCGCTCCTTGCCTATTCGCCGCTTGCGATGGGGCTGCTCACAGACAAGGCGCGCGGCGGCTTCCCGAAGGAGAGCCGGCTCGGCCGCTTCGCCGACTTCGGCCAGCGCTACAAGAAGCCGCGCGTGGTCGAGGCGGCGAAGCGCTACGCCGCGCTCGCCGACCGGCTCGGCATGCCGCTCGGCGCGCTCGCGCTCGCCTTCGTGCGCAGCCGCTTCTTCGTCGCGTCCACGATCATCGGCGCGACGTCGGTGGCGCAGCTCGAGGAGCAGCTGCGCTGGGCCGACGTGGTCCTGTCGAAGGAAGCGCTCGCCGGGATCGAGGCGATCAACGCGGAGTTTTCCAGCCCGGCCGCACAGTAGAATCGCAGCCGATGTGGGAAGCGCTCGCGATCTTCATGCTCTTCGCCGGGGCTTTCTTCTGGCTCGACAGCCTGCGCGCCCGCGAGCGGGCGCTGAGCGCCGGGCGCTCGGCGTGCGAGCGCTATTCGCTGCAGTTCCTCGATGAGACGGTGGCGTTCGTGCGCCTGCGCCTCGCGCGCAACGAGGACGGCGAGCTGCGCATCGCGCGCACCTATACGTTCGAGTTCTCCGACACCGGCAACAACCGCCGCCAGGGCGCGATCGTGATGCTCGGCGGCGAGCTCCAGGACGTGCGGATGGAGCCGTACCCGGCGCAATGACCTGGCTCGAAGGCACGGTCGTCGAGAACCGGCACTGGACCGAGGCGCTGTTCTCCCTGAAGGTGGAAGGCGCGCCGCTGCAGTTCGAGGCGGGCCAGTTCGTGCGCATCGCGCTCGACATCGGCGACGAACGGATCGCCCGGCCCTTCTCCTTCGTCAACCCGCCGTCGCAGCCGGTGCACGAGTTCTACGGCGTGGTGGTCCCCGAAGGGCCGCTGTCGCCGCGCCTCGCGCGGCTGCGCGCCGGCGACCGGCTCTTCGTGGCGTCGAACCCGGCCGGGTTCCTGGTGCTGTCGGAGGTGCCCGAGGCGCGCACCTTGTGGCTCATCTCGACCGGCACCGGAATTGCACCGTTCCTCTCCATGCTGCAGGAAGGCACCGTCTGGAAGCGCTTCGGGAACGTGGTGCTGGTGCACGCGGTGCGCCACGCGAACGAGCTGGTCTACCGGGACCTGATCGCCGGGTTTCCCGCGCTGAGGTACGTGCGCATGGTGAGCCGCGAAGTTGCTCCGGGGGCGCTGTCGGGACGCATCCCCGCCGCGCTCCGCGACGGGCGGCTCGAGGCGGCCGCCGGCAGCGCGCTGGATGAGGCGTCGCACGTCATGCTGTGCGGCAACCCGGAGATGCTGAAGGACGCCCAGGCGGCGCTCGCGGAGCGCGGCCTGCGCAAGCACCGCCGCCGCACGCCGGGGCACGTGACGGTGGAGAGCTTTTGGTAAGGCCGCTGGTCGTCCTGCTGTGCCTGCTGCTCGCCGGGTGCTCGGGCGCGGTGCGCATCGCCTACGACAACGCCGACGCGATCGCGCGCTGGAAAGCCGACAACTACCTGCAGCTCGACGGGCCCGACTCGGAAGAGCTCGACGAGCGGATCGACGCCTTCCACCTCTGGCACCGGACGCACGCGCTGCCGCAGTACGCGAAGATCGCCGACGAGGGCGCGCGACGGATGGAGCGCGGCCTCTCCCAAGGCGACCTTGTTTGGGGGTACGATTCCCTCGTGGCGCAGGGGACGGAGAGCCTGCGCGCGGCGGCGGAGCGGCTGGCGCCGCTCCTGGATCGCGTCGGGGCCGGGCAGGTGCGGCACATCGAGCGCGGCTTCGCCGAGGACAACCGCAAGTTCGCGAAGGAGTTTCTCCGCGGCAGCGAGGAAGAGCGGCGCCGGCGGCGGCTGAAGCGGTACGTCGAGCGCATCGAGGACTGGGTGGGGAGGCTGTCTGACGCGCAGGTCGAAAGGGTTCGGCAATTCGCAGGGAGAGTCCCGCCGGCCGAGGAAATGGCCGCGCGCGACCGCCAGCGCCTCCAGGCGGGCATCCTCGACATCGTGCGCAGCGGACGCGCCCGCGAGCGCCTGGCCGGCTACGTCGCCGGCTGGCGCGAAGGGCGCGACCCGGCCTACGCCGCGGCGAGCGAGACCTGGCGCCGGGAAGTGTTCGCGCTGGCGCTCGACCTCGACCGCATGCTCACGCCCGAGCAACGCACCCGCGCCATCGCGCGGCTGCGCGGGTACGCCGCGGACTTCGCGGCGCTCGCCGAGAAGCGCGCTCCCTAGGAGCGTCGCGCCTTGAACGACCCGAAGCCGGCGCGCGAGCTGCAGGCCGAGCAGCCCCCGGCGAGCTACGCCGGGCGCACGCGCTACACCCAGCTCGAGTACGAGGCGCTGCTCAGCAACCTGTCGATCGGCATCGCGTTCACGCGCGACCGCCGCTTCTTCCTCTGCAACCCGCGCATGGCCGAGATGTTCGGCTGGGGCCCCGACGAGCTGATCGGCCAGCCGGGCGAGGTGGTCTATCCCAGCCACGAGAGCTACATCGCGCTGTCGCAGATCGCGGTGCCGCTGCTCTCGTCGGGGCGCCAGCTCGACATCGAGTGGGAGGTCGCGCGCAAGGACGGCTCGACGTTCCTTGCGCGCATGATCGCCAAGGCGATCGACCTCAACAACACGCAGCACGGCACGGTGTGGATCGTCGAGGACATCACCGAGAGGAAGCGCCAGTCGAACCAGGTGCAGCGCCTGCTGCGCGAGCAGGAGGCGATCCTCGGCACCGCATCCATCGGCATCGTCTTCATCAAGGACCGGGTCATCGCGCGCTGCAACCGGCGCTACGAGGAGATGTACGGCTACCCGCCGGGCGAGCTCGACGGCAAGTCGACGGCGATGCTCTACGCCAGCGCCGACGACTATGCCAAGGCACAGTTCGCCTACGCCATGCTGGCGCGCGGCGAGACGGCGCGGCGCGTCGAGCTGCGCCGGCGCAAGGACGGCAGCACGTTCTGGAACCGCGCCGCCGGGCGCGCGGTCGACCCCGAGGACCCGCTCAAGGGCTCGGTGTGGATCGTCGAGGACGTCACCGAGCAGCGCCGCGGCGAGGAGGAGCTGCAGCGCGTGCTCGCCGAGCAGCAGGCGCTCCTGAACAACGTCGTGGTGGGGATCAAGTTCACGCGCGACCGCAAGACGGTGCGCTGCAACCGGCGCTACGAGGAGATGTTCGGCTACGACTCGGGCGCCGCCGTCGGCACCTCGAGCCGCGACATCTACTTCACCGACGAGGAGTACGAGCGGGCGAAGCGCGAGTACGCCGAGATCGACCTCGGCCGCACCAGCACGCGCGAGCAGTGGGTGCGCCGCCAGGACGGCTCGGGCTTCTGGTGCCGCATCAGCGGCCGCGCGGTGCAGCCGGGCGATCCCGCCAAGGGCTACGTCTGGCTGCTCGAGGACATCACCGAGAGAAAGCGCGCCGACGAGGCGCTCGAGCGCGCGGTGCGCGAGCAGGAAGCGGTGCTGCAGAACGCGCTGATCGGCATCATCTTCGTGCGCGACCGCACCATCCTGCGCTGCAACCGGCGCTTCGAGGAGATCTTCGGCTACGGCCAGGGAGAGCTGCTCAACCGCTCGACGCGCCCGATCTTCCCGAGCGACGAGGCGTACGAGAACCGCTCCGAGACGCTGTACGACGAGGTCTGGCAGGGCGGCTCGCCGAACGTCGAGCGCGAGTACGTGCGCAAGGACGGCCGGAGCATCTGGTGCTCGGTTTCGGGCCGCGCGGTGCAGCCGGGCGATCCGTCGCGCGGCGCGGTATGGCTGTTCGAGGACATCACGCAGGAGCGCGAGGCGGAGGAGCGCGTGCAGCGCGCGCTCGCCGAGCAGGAGCTGATCCTCGACAACGCGACCGTCGGCATCGCCTTCGTGCGCAACCGGGTCATCCAGCGCTGCAACCGCTTCCTCGAGGAGATGGTCGGTGCCGGGCCGGGCGAGCTCGTGGGCAAGAGCTCGGCGCTCCTCTTCGCCGACGCCAAGGCCTGGCAGGAGGCGGGCCGCGTCGCCTACGCGAGCACGGCGCCGGGAGGGGCGCACGACGCGGAGCATCGCTTCCGGCGCAACGACGGCACCACGTTCCTGTGCCGCACGCGCGGCCGGCGCATCGACGCGGGCGACACGCCCGAGCAGGAGTGGATCTGGAGCTTCGAGGACGTCACCGCCGAGCGCGAGGCGCTCGACATGCTCGAGCGCGCGGTGGCAGAGCGCACCGCGGAGCTGAAGAGCGCCGAGGAGCGCGCGCGCCATCTCGCCGACCACGACGCGCTCACCGGCCTGCCGAACCGGCGCCTGCTGGAAGACCGGCTCACCCAGGCGCTCGCGGCGAGCTACCGCAACCGCAAGCAGACGGCGGTGATGTTCGTCGACCTCGACCGCTTCAAGAACATCAACGACTCGCTCGGCCACTCGGTCGGCGACGTGATCCTGAAGGAGGTCGCGGCGCGCCTGGTGAAGCAGCTGCGGGTGGTGGACACCATCTGCCGCACCGGCGGCGACGAGTTCGTGGTCGTGCTGCCCGAGATCAAGCGCTCCGCCGACGCGGCCGGCGTGGCGCAGAAGATCATCGAGAACCTGTCGCAGCCGATCCGCGTCGAGGAGCGCGAGCTCACCGTCACGCCGTCGATCGGCATCGCCGTGTTTCCCGAGGACGGGCGCGACACCGAGGCGCTGATCCGCAACGCCGACGCGGCGATGTACCACGCCAAGGAGCAGGGCCGCGCCAACTACCAGTTCTTCACCGAGCAGATGAACCTGTCGGCCTCGCGCCGCCTTGCGCTCGAGAACGACCTGCGGCGCGCCGTGACGCGCGGCGAGCTGCGCGTGCATTTCCAGCCGATCGTGGAGGCGGGCTCGGGCAAGGTGGTGGCGCACGAGGCCCTGGTGCGCTGGCAGCACCCGGAGCGCGGCCTGATCGGCCCGGCGGAGTTCATCCAGATCGCCGAGGACACCGGCCTGATCCTCAAGATCGGCGAGTGGATGCTGAAGGAGGCCTGCCGCTGGGCGACGTTCATCGGCATCGAGCGCGGCCTGCCGGTCTCGGTCAACCTGTCGCCGCGCCAGTTCAACGACCCGCGCCTTCCGGGCATCGTGGCGAAGGCGCTCAAGGCCTCGGGACTGCCGGCGCACCTGCTCGAGCTCGAGATCACCGAGTCGACCGCCATGCAGCACACCGACGCGACGATGAACACCCTGAAGAAGCTGAAGGACCTCGGCGTGTCGATCGCGATCGACGATTTCGGCACCGGCTACTCGAGCTTCTCGTACCTCAAGCTCTTCCCGGTCAACACGCTGAAGATCGACCGCTCGTTCATCTCCGAGGTCGAGAACAACGGCGACCATCGCGCCATCGTCGCCGCCATCATCGCGCTCGCGCAGGTGCTCGGCCTGCGCGTCGTCGCCGAGGGCGTCGAGACCGAGGGCCAGCGCCAGTTCCTGCGCGGCTTCGGCTGCGAGCACGTCCAGGGCTACCTCACCGGCCGGCCCGTGGACCCGGAAACCGCCGCGAAAGATTTCATCTAGTCCTTGGATTTCGCCGCCGGCGCCCGCGCCAGCCTGCCTGTCGTGCTGGGCTACCTCGGCATCGGCTTCGCCGCCGGCGTCGTCGAGCGCGCCGCCGGCATGTCGTACGCCGAGATCCTCCTCCTCAGCACCGTGCTCTACGCCGGCTCGGCGCAGTTCGTCGTCACCAGCATGCTCGCGCTCGGCGCGCCGTCGCCGGCCATCGTTTCGACGGTCTTCTTCCTGAATCTCCGGCACCTCCTTCTTTCCGCCGCCGTCGCTCCTGCGCTGCGCGGCGCAGCCGCGTGGAAGAGCGCGCTGCTGGGCCTGCAACTGACCGACGAGACGTTCGTGGTCGCCTCCGGAAGGGAAAGGATCGCGCCCGCGTGGATGGCGGGGCTGAACCTCGCGGCGTGGTCGACCTGGGCGGTCGCCAACCTCGCGGGCGCGGCGCTCGCCAATCTCGCCACCGATACCCGCCCGCTCGCCTTTGCGCTGCCGGCGATGTTCGCCGGGCTGCTGGTCCTCCAGGTGAAAAGCCGCTTGTCGGCCATCGTCGCGGTCTTCGCCGCGGCGGTGGGCCTTGTCATCCAGCTCGTCGTCCCGGGGCAGTGGGCCGTCGTCGGGGCGACGCTCGCGGCGGCCACGTTGGGACTCCTCCTCGCGCGATGGAAATCCGTCCCGAGTTCCTGAGCCTGGTGCTCGCCTGCGCGCTCGTGACCGCGGTGCCGCGCGTGCTGCCGCTTGTCCTTCTCGCGCGCTTTGAGCTGCCGGCGTGGCTGCTCGGGTGGCTGCGCTTCGTGCCCGTCGCCGTCCTGGGAGCGCTGACCGGGATCGAGGTCCTGATGCCCGGCGGCAACGCGCTCAGCTTGCACCTGCCGTCGCTGGCCGGCGTCGGCGCGGCTTTTGCCGTGGCCGCGGTCTCGCGCAGCCTGCTCGCCACCGTCGCCGCCGGCGTTGCGCTCTACTGGCTGCTTTCCTGAATCCGGAATAGGCTGGCCGCCGTAAGTGTTCCCATATCACTCAACGAGGAGCACCCCATGAAATCCTTCACGCTCGCGGCCTCCCTTCTGCTCTTTTCCGCCACGGCGCTCGCCGCCGGCGATCCCGGCGGCGGCAGCGTGCCGGGCGCGGACATCGCGAAGGATCCGGTCCTCGAGCGGGTCGCCGCCGCGACCTCGCGCAAGGACTGGCCCGCCGCGCAGGCGATCCTGAAGGATGCCGTCGTCGCGAGCCCGCGCAACGCGGATTACCACAACCTGTACGCCTACAGCATCCGCAAGGGCGCCAATCCGGATATGAGCCTGGTGTTCAAGCACTACAACCAGGCGCTGTCGATCGACCCGAAGCACAAGGGCGCGCACGAGTACATCGGCGAGGCTTACCTGATGGTGAGGAACGTCGCCAAGGCGAAGGAGCACCTCGCCCAGCTCGACAAGCTCTGCTTCTTCTCCTGCCAGGAATACACCGACCTCAAGAACGCGATCGCGTCGTACGAGAAGACCGCGGCGCGCTAGGAAGTCGCCGCCGTGCGAGCTGCCAGCGTCACGGCTTGCGCCATGGCCGCGGCGGCCGGCGTGAGCGAGCTGTCCGCGCGCTGGAACAGGCCGAGCGACGGCGAGGGAATCGGATCGCGCAGCTCGAAGCGCTGCATGAACCGCACCGCGAACGGATCGTCGAGAAACCGCTCGAGCATCAGCCCCAGCACGTCGGAGCGCCCCAGCAGCGCCAGCGCCGTGGCGAACGACTCGCAGTAGACGATGGCGCGCGGAACGGGCACCCCGGCGGCGACGAACGCTTCCTCCAGCATGCCGCCCGCGCCGAGCGGATTGAAGATCAGCCACTCGCATCCGGCGAGCTCGGCGAGCGAGCGTGCGTTTCCCAAGGGGTGACCTTTGCGTCCGGCCACGACCAGCCGGGGCCGCACCACGGGGCGGAACCTCAGCCCGCTGTGCGAAGCGGTATCGGCGTGCTGGCCCATCGCGAAGTCGAGCGTCTCGTCGCGCACCAGCGGCAGCAGGGCCGCGCGCACGCCCTCGATGACCCGAACTCGCGCTGTCGGATAGCGCGCGCGGAAGCGCGCGAGGGCGTCGGGCATCGCGAGGCTGAACGGCGGCGCGATGCCGAACGCGACGGAACCGCGCGCGTCGCCGCGCTCCGCCGCGAGCTCCTCCTCCATGCGCCGCAGCTCGGCCTGGATCACCTTCGCGCGGGTCATGAACCTGCGCCCCGCCGGCGTCGGCACCACGCCGCGCGGCGTGCGCAGGAGCAGCCGCGCCCCGGCGTGCTCCTCGAGCTGGCGCAGGCTCTTGGTGATCGCCGGCTGCGTCAGCGCCAACCGGCGCGCGGCGCCGCGCAGCGTTCCGGCCTCGATCACGGCGAGAAAGTGCTGGAGGTGGTGGAGGCGCATGATTACCTGCGGTTATATGACTGATAACGGCTCATCTTCGCACGCGCCCGGCCCTGTGGTGCACTGGAGGCTCTCAGGAGAACTGCCTATGAAAAAGCTCTTGTTCCTCCTTGCCCTGGGCTTCGCCGGCGCCGCGCTGGGGCAGCCCTATCCCGCCCGTCCGATCACGCTGGTCAACGGCTTTCCGCCCGGCGGCACGACCGACGGCGTCGTGAGGACGCTCGGCGCCAAGCTGGCGGAGCGTCTCGGGCAGCCGGTCGT